>JAFGBG010000002.1 GCA_016933295.1 Sedimentisphaerales bacterium
AAAGTCATGAAATTAACAAAATTCATAAACAGTTCTATAAGCTGCTAAAGCTCGTTGCTTAGTGTTTTACTTTTTGGAAAGTACAGTCGCCATTCCAAGCCTCCTAAAAAAGTTACTATTCAAAGAGTAAAATCTACCAAAATTATCTTAAAAATAAAGGAAAATATAAAAAAAGCCCTGTCTGCAGACAGGGCCATGTTGCGAACAAACAAACTGTTGTGTTATTTCTTTTTTCTTCGCCTTCTCCATGAAATAAGTCCGGCGGGAATAAGTATGGATCCTATTCCTGCACCGGCGGCTCCGGCCTTAACATTTGCCGGGATTATTGAAAGGATGTCGGCCAGGGTTAACTCTGTATAACCATCGGGTATGTTTATATCAAATATACTTTCATCAAGCTCAATGTCACATTTCTCCAGAACGTTAAATTCATGCAGATTCAGGTCGTTGAACATAGTCATGAGGCTCTTGCCGATGACCAGGTCACCTTCAACCTGAACCGGCAGTTGTTCTTCAATCCCTATCCATACTTTGCCTTTTATGCTTTGAATATCAAAGATGGCCTTTGGCATGATTTTCGTGAAAGTAACCGGATCCTGGAACTCAAAGACCTCAGTTTCGACGCCATTGAGGGTGTCTCGTCCCAGTTTCTTATAATCGATCTCCATAAGCAGGTTGACGATACCCTTGGGAGTCCCGTTCTCCAATAGTTTCATTTGTTTATCCGTAGAGGTAAATGTTCCATATTTTTTCCAGCGTGGTAGAACAATAAGGGTTTGTCTCTTCGCCCGATTCATAGTGATACGATAAATCAGTTCGTCCCCGACGTATCCTTCTTCGACTAAGCCGTATTGTTCTGAAAAATATTTCAAGAGGTCGAAGTGGCCTTTAACTCCGTTGAATTCAAATATTTCGTCGTTCTTATCCGGAAGCGTGTAAGTTTTTGTACCACGTATTATCATTGTCTCAATGCCTGCGACTTTTTGCTGAACATCAGCGAGGACAATGCCGCTATATTTCGAACCTCCAAAGGGATTGGACAAAACAAACAAGATTGCGAGTGCAACTACCGCCGCGGCTGAATATCTCGTTACTTTATTTTCCATGATAAACCTCCAGATATTTTTGTGTGGTATAATTGTTGTACGTTTTAAAGATTCATTGAGGATATATTTTTCATGCCATTTCTGCGCATCGAAATCGACTTTGCCGAAATCGGACGCTTTTGAAATAATCTCATCAAACTGTTTCTCGTCATATTTCTTTTTCATAAGTCCACCCCTGTAAAATTCCGGTGGTTTAGTCGTTTTGCAATAATCTTTTTGGCCCTTCTGAGCCTGCCGTTGACGGCTTCCTGAGAGGTACCCAATAAATTGGCAATTTCCTGATAACTCATTTGATTGTAGAACCGCAGGTAAATTATCTCCCTAACCTTGACCGGCAGGGCGGCGATAATTATCCTGACTGCTTCAACATGGTCATCTTGAACATCCTGTTCTTTAGAGACCGAATTGCAATCCTCGGCTGGTATAAAGTTCTCTTTCTTCCTCGCTTTTGCCATATCAACGGCAATATTGCGGCTGATTCCGGTCAGCCACCTGCCGAAATAGTTTGCTCTTTTAAGTTTTGAAAGATCACGAAAGGCAACAAAAAATGCTTCCTGTGCGGCGTCTTCAGCCAGATCTCTGTCTGCTAACTGCGAATAGCATATCGCAACTATAGCCGGGTAGTACTGTTTACAAAGTCTGTTGAAACACTCAACGTCGCCGTCGGCTGCAGCCTGAACTAAAATTGTTTCTTCTTTTTGATTCACGTTTCTATTATATAAGTCTGTTCGGAACGATGAAATGGGGCGCAAAAAACATTTTTTTAACTATTTTGATGGATAGGGATATTCTCTGAGAAAATATTGCACAGCAGGTAAGACTTTTCGGAGCGAGAATTTTTCGGATTATTAAAGTGCTTTATCGAAATCCTTGACTTTCAGCTTTGTTTTGCTTTTACCCACTGCAATTTTGTGGCCTTCTTTTTTCAGCTTTTGGGCCTGAGCCTTCACGCCGCCGGGAAATTTCGGATTAAGGCTCCCATCGTCTTTAATTACTCTCCAGTAGGGCGTTATTCTTTTCTTGCCCATGCAACGGTCTTCTTCGGCCGTTTCGGAAGATATACGAAGAAAAATCCCCAAAGTCATCGGACAAGTCGAATCGGCTTTGAACTGTTTGGCGAGATCCTTTCTTATCTGTCCCGTTGTGATGAGCTTTTTATTCGGCACTTTTCGTATTCGTTCGTCCACGAGCATAGGAGTCGGCACGAGGATTTTTTTGCCGCCCATCTGTTTTTGCCATTTGGCCGGAACATCAACGACCTTAGGTAATCCTGGTACCGGATTTTCGAGCTTTTCCCTCCAGCTCTTGTATTTATTCGACTTCGCACTCATATTTTTATCCTTTTGACTTTATTATTTTCAGTGCGGCGGCAATATCTTCGGCGATCATTTTTCTTTTGCTTTTCTCAATGAAAAAGCTTGGCCCGGCCTGTAAATATGATGGGAAGACTCTTTTTGATTGAAACAAATATTTTTTTCCTCTTAGTTTGTAGGTTGAGCCTGCGGGAATCACCCTTTTTTCGCCGGCCCTTTTGGCGATGTAATTGATCGTTTTGATTGCAACGTCTCCCATCAGCAGAAAAACTTTGACATATGGAAATAAAGCCAGCTCTTTTTCAAGTATGAAGGAGCATTCTTTTATAGTATCTGTTTTTATGCCGTATCCGGTTTTGCCGCATTTGATTGCTGTGGTTACATAAATCCCCATATCGAGTATGTCTTTCATGGATGTTACTTTTGCCCCGGCGTCCATGAATGCCTGGATTGTTGTTTGTGCATAAAGCGGGTTTCCTTTTGCGTAGAAATCATCCGAAAGGTCTTTGGGTGACGCTTCAGATATCATGATAATTTTAATGGCTTCCGGCTTAACGCTGATTTTTGGAATTATATAACAATTCTTGTTGACATCGTCACAGGGGAAGTTTTCGCAGCCGATACATTTGTTCACTCGCATTTGTTCAATTCCTGTCTGACTTTATTAAGAGTGCTTTTATTGTCATAAGGGCGTACAAATATATTGAAATCTTCATCTGGAATTGTGCCGCCCGCTTTTTTAATCACTTCATCAGGGATTACGATTCTTTGGAACAGCTTGTCACAAATATATTGATCACAGTATGCACAATTAGGTATTCCTTTTTCCAAAACGCATGGTCTGACGGGGCATTCCTTGTCGATTCTTTTTGGATTTTCGCAATTTTCCGGTAAACATCCGTCGCAATAGAGATTCTCGATTGATAAGCGAAAACCATAGTATTTCAAAAAGCCGTCGCTAATCCTCTGTAGAGCATCCTTATCTTTTATGTTATTTTTGTACATTTTACAAATATTACATCTATAACCACAGCAGGAAATTTCTTCTTTCATCATTTCTCCTATCAGTTGTTTTTTTGATTTTCCACTTTTTGAATAACGAGTTCGAAAATGTTTCTGGGAGCCTTATCGGGAGAGCCGCAGTCAAACGGTGGGGCGGGATCATATTCGATAGCAAGCTGAATTGCCTGAGCGGCAGTTTCACCTGCGATAAGACTTGTCAGAGTAAGAGCCATATCAATTCCCGCTGAAACACCCGCACATGTAATTACCTTGCCGTCGATAACAACACGCTGCTTTTGTGGTTTGGCGCCAAAATCTTCCAGACAGGGCAGTTTTACCCAATGAGTTGTGGCTTTTAGCCCTCTAAGGACGCCGGCGATTGCGAGAACCAAAGCGCCAGAACAAACCGATGCCGTCCATATCGTGTCTTCATGAGTTTGCCGAATCCACTTGGTGATTATCTCGTCGTTGACGATTGATTTTATACCCTGGCCGCCGGGAATAAGAAGTATATCCGGATTTGAAATTTCTGAGAAGGTGTAATCGGCGGTTAATTTGGCTTGAATATTCGTTTTTTTCGCGCCGATCTGCTTTGCTACGTATTTGATCGACATATTGGGAATTTTTGATAAGACCTCGCAGGGGCCGACAACATCAAGAGCGTTTACATCATCGAATAATAGAACAGATGTTTCCATAAACTCGCTTTATATTTTCAATGCTCGGATAGTCAACAGAAAATTAATGTTAATTGATTATAACCTGGTTATTAAATAAACGGCAACGACCAAAATGACAACACAAATCCATCTTTTTAATTAAGCTCCAATTTGGGTAAGCAGGATTAACAAGCCCACCACAGCAACGGCTACGATACATGAAATCAGGAATCCCCAAAAATCTGTTCTGGTCCATTTGTGGAATTCCCATGAGGAATTAGGGAATAGTTTCTTACCCTCTAAATTACCTGGGTATTGTATTGACGAGGCCAGTGCCTGGGCATCGGCCACAGGATCATGTAACACAGAAGTCTTCATCTTGGCGTAGAAACGGTCCAGCCTGTCAGTTGCATCCGGACTTGTCAGCAGAGATACTCCGATCAAAATCACAAAAGGCACGAGTGTCCGGATAAGAATGCGCAAAGTTTCGTTCATGGCGTAGCAGTTGTCGTATAAAGTAATACCGAATCGGTCCATTAAGACCAGCTCCAGACTCAACATGCCGCTGCCGTAGTCCCGGCCTTGTGAATCTTTTTTGATACCCTTGGTCCAGAAAATAGAGCTACTGGGATGTTGAAATGTCTTGGTGAAGCTTTGACCCGGTTCCAGGGGGGCAGGTTGGGGGATACTCTTTTTTTCCAAATTGCTAAGTGTCTGCCACTGCTTGATATCCTGCTGCCGCTGTGTGACATCCATTTCCCGGGCATGATAGGTACGCATAATAGTCTGGGGCTCAGTGGTTTTCAGCAGGCTGGTTTTAGTTCTCAAGCCCGGCCAAAGGATTGGCAGCATTATGGGTAACGCGAAGAACAGAACGGCAGTGGTGATGATGGAAGACCAGGCTCCGGTCTTGTTGGCTCGACGCCATTTCATTCCCAACCAGAAGCTGGCTGCGACCATGACATTGAGTTCCCACCAAAGTTTGAGTTGTTGCAGGATGGTGTCGAACTGCGTGGCAATCAAGGCGCCTCCGATCACGACTAAAGCTCCCAGCAAACGTCCTATCATTACATAGTGACGTTCTGAATAATGTGATAATAGCGGGCGATAGATGTTGTGCGTCAAGAGGCTCGATCCGGTTATCATGAGACAGTCTGCAGTACTCATTAAGGCGGCCATAAGACATGCGATCATTAGTCCAACCAGCCCCAGGTTCAAGGAGCCTAACAAATCGAGAGTGGCATAGCCCCAGACAAGATCCGGATTGTGCACTTTGTCATGGTATAGGACTACAGCCGACAGGGCGAAGAATCCCCATAAGACCGTGCAGAACCGTTTCATATAACTGCCAGCGACAAAGCCGAAACGACATTCGTATTCGCCTTTGGCGGAAGCGTTCGCAACCAAGGAATTGGGCTGGATCACGACATTGATGGTGACCATCAAGGTTAATGCGGCAATGTAATACCAGGTAAAGTCCATGGCTGCCGGTGAGCCGAAGATTTCAAAGAAGGACTCCGGCAGTTGATTATGCACGGTGGCCAGGGCATCTAAAGGACCTTTGCCGCCGTGGATTGCGTTGATTTTGGCCCAGGCAAAAGGAAACAACAGAACCGAGAGAATGATAATAAAAATGCCTTGCAGCGCATCCGTGAGAAATGCCGCTTCCAGACCTCCGGCTACGGCATAGACCAGTACTACGCCGCATACTACCCAGATTAAGACATTGGCATTTATGTAGGTAAAAAGCTTGCGAGGCTTAAGTTGGGTCAATTCGTTAAGTTCGGTTTTTTGTGTGGGAGTAAGCGACTCGTAGTCTTGGGCCTGAAGCTGCTCTAACCTTTGGGCTTGATCATATTCCAGACGCTCGTCGGCAGTCAGTGCCTCCAGTGGTTTGGGAGTCAATGCGACAATGGTTTTTGTCATAGCGGCAAAACCAACTGAAATAATAGTCATCATGCCTATCGAACCAATCACGGCATACACACCGGCCATTGCCTTAGAGCCATAGCGTTCCTCGAAAAAGTCCCCCAATGTCAGCACGCGAAGCCGCCGCATCCAGGGCATCACCAACCAGTACATGGGTGTGGCCACCAGGTACAACAGGGAACTCCATACGCCGGCAATACCGTTACTGAAGGTAGTGGTTGTAACACCTACTGCATTGTCTGCCGAAGTGCCCTGACCGAAGGCGGCAAAAGTCTGGATGAACTTTCCAAATCTACGTCCGGCCAGGAAGTAGTCTTCTTCATTACGAACGCGGCGCGAAGCCCAAATACCAATACCGATTACCACAGAGAAGTACAGGGCAATGATGAAAATATCAATGGCTGGCAGGCCAAACATATTATGTTTCCTCCCGTTTGGTGCGTTGTCGTAATTCACCCGCAGCCTTGAAGATGGCACTGATCTGTTCGTCCGTTACAGTATCATCCATGTTGATACAGCATAAACCCGTGAGATAAGGATTTGCCGATTCCGAAACAAGGCGGGTAATAGTGGAATTGATTTCACCGGGACTTTGTTTGATAATTTCTACCGGACTCAAACGAATATTTAAGAATGTTTGGGGTAGAAATTCGCGAATCTTGGCGACATTTCCGCCCCAGCCCACATCCAGAAAATCCAGGTGAGGCAGTTTTGCGAAAACCTGTGCGTATCGATGGGGATCAGTGCCGCAATAGTGAATGCCGAAAGGCCGGTGACGCAGGCTCCAGGCAATATCGATTGGCATCAGAAATTTCTCATAGTCCGCTACCGAGATCATTGTGTGTGAACATTCTGAATGGAGAAAGACCGGTTTGTCGAAGTGTCTGACATTTCGATTGACTGAGATGCTGCTCGTGCCGGTTCGTTTCTCTATTAATCCGGCAAACTTATCGAGGACACTTCCGATGTTTCTGAAACCTTGCTTAACTTTATCGGGATTGGAGAACATATCGATAAAAATATCCTGTCCCCTAACATCCAGTGCGACATTTAGAACTCCACTCCAGTTCACATCGCCGTATAACTTGCCGTATCGTCTGTCCAATTCGTCAATCATTTTCAGAAAAGCATCAAAAGCAGGGCTCTTAAAGGCGTTATCCGGAACAATATTCAACTCGGCCGCACTCTGTGGAACGACTTGGGGTGGATGATTCTCTGTGTAATTGACATCGCAGCCCAACATTTCCGAAATTAAATAGCCGGCGGCCAAATGGACGGCACCGACTTCCGGCCGGATATGGTCTTTCTCTGAGCCTAAGCCGAAACGACCCCATTTTTCATTCAGGACTTTTTCCATTTTTTGCTCGTCTTCGATACGTCGTGCCGGATGAAAGAAGAAATCTCGGTCGAAGCATATCCCTGCGTGTTTGTGCCACCACTCCGGGGCTAAAACTATATCGACCGGCAGCATTTCATTGTTCAGCAAAGGATTTTTCATATATGTTTTGCTCATAAACAAACCACTTTAACAACATTTTTTCTGCGAGTAAAGACATGATTAAAAGGAGAATATTGAGTTTTATCGGGATTGTTGCTTCTCGGAGGATCTGTAATGCTTTTTTATGGAGATAAATATCCGTTTATTTTCTGAACTGCTGTAATTAATTCTTAGTATGAATAATATAAGGACAGATAAATTTCAAATATATTTGGAGTTGTGAATATGAAAACAATCAAAAAATATTCAATAAACTGGCTTATATGGGGAATGTTACCCCTTCTAATTGTTATCGGCGGTTCAATTGGAAGTAGGTTATCAGATGCGGAATCTAAACAGGCAAATCCCGTTAGCAATATCGTTATTGACGATTTCACAAGAAAGGCGATAGAAACTCCGACAAACTTTCATTGGGCTCTTGATGTACCTCCAGCGAGGCTTGAAGGTACTGGAGGGGGGATCGAATTTGTCCAACGTGAAAAAAGATACTGTTTGCATCTAGCAAGGCCGGTCTCGGCTTCGAATAACTGGAGCATCATCGGTTCCAGAACAGGCCTGGCAAATTTTGGAGAAGGTTTGCACACTTCAGCCTATGAGGGTATATACGTACAGGCCAAAGGCTCGCCGGGTCAGTGGATTATAAGCCTGTGGATAGAAGATGCACATGGTGATATAAGGCTCTATCAGGCCCCGATCGAATTGAAAAACCGCTGGCAGGAAATACAAGTGCCTTTTCGCAGATTCCATGCACTTCCTGCAAAAAGGGCGGAAAATAGCCCCGAATTGATTCGTCTTAGCAGTTCGGTAGGCACACAACAAAGAACCGTGGAAATATTTCTGGATGAGATTGGATTTTATAAGGAGCGGAAGATGTTTAATAAGCTGACACCCGAAGAAAAAAGGGTGATTGTCAACAAAGGAACGGAGCGTCCCTTTAGTGGTAAATATAACGACCATTTTGAAAAAGGTGTCTATACCTGTAAGCGTTGTGGAGCGGAACTTTTCGAGTCGGATTCGAAGTTCAAGTCGGAATGTGGCTGGCCGAGCTTCGATGAGCAGATAGACGGTGCCGTGAAATGGCAGCTTGATGCTGACGGTGTCAGGACCGAGATTCTTTGCAACCAATGCGGCGGACATTTAGGACATGTTTTTTTAGGTGAAGGATTAACGGCGAAGAACACTCGCTATTGTGTCAATTCCGTCTCAATGGATTTCAAACCTGCTCAGCAGAAAAAGACCGAAAGAGCGATATTTGCCTCCGGCTGTTTCTGGGGAACCGAATATCATTTTCAGAAGGTTCCCGGTGTTATTTCGACAACGGTCGGCTATACAGGCGGACATGTTGATAATCCAACCTATAAGCAGGTTTGCACTGATAAAACGGGACATGCCGAAGCTGTCGAAGTCATATATGATCCCTCAAAGACCAGCTATGAGGAATTGGCAAAGCTGTTTTTCGAAACGCATGACTTCACGCAGTTAAATCGGCAGGGACCGGATATCGGTACACAATATCGTTCAGCGATTTTCTATTTGAACGATGAACAAAAAAATGTGGCAGTTAAACTGGTCGAAGAGCTTAAGAAAAAAAGCTACAATGTAAAAACAGAAATAACTGCTGCCGGTAAATTCTGGCCGGCCGAGGATTATCATCAGGAGTATTACGAAAAAACCGGCAAAAGCCCGTATTGTCATATATATCGTAAGATATTCTAAGCTGTTTTTTCAAGAGCCGGGAGATGGAGTTGAGGATGTAATGCCTTCCGGCTCTGTTTTTATAATCATAATTAACATTTCTTCGCCTTAATCAATAATTCAGGGCATTTGTATCCATAATTTGGTACGGATATGCCACCAAAGGCTTTTTTTCTTGTCTTGTTCTGTCAATCCACCCATAATAGTGCCGTTTTAAGGAAAAGAATTGTTAATCCTGGCCCAAGGAGAAAAATGGTTATGAAACGGTTTGGATTATTTTTTATAATATCTGCGGCTTTGCTAAGTGGCTGTATCAGCCAAAGTTATGAAAAACAAGCTGATGGAATTATGATTAAGCTAAAAAAACAAAAGCCATCGGATCCGAATATATTAAAAGTTGAGGTCTGTTCTGAAAGTATCTTCCATATTATTGCTTCTCCGAAGCAGTCCTTCTCGGACAGGCAAAGTCTGATTGTAGAAAGACACAACTGGGAGAATGTACCGTACGCCATCAAAGAAAAGGGAAATACGGTAAATATTTCCACATCAAAAATGACGGCAAAAGTTTCAAAGAAAACAGGTGAAATTTCCTTCTACGATAAGACCGGCCGGTTAATGCTTCGTGAAAAAAAGTCCGGCAAAATTTTCACTCCCACCGAAGTGATGGGCGAGCAAACATATCATATCCGGCAGGTTTTCGATTCGCCGCCCGATGAGGCTTTTTACGGGCTGGGCCAGCATCAAAACGATATCATGAATTACAAAGGTCACAATGTGGACCTCTGGCAGCATAATATGGTTGCTTCGGTTCCTTTTTTCGTTTCCAGCAAAAACTACGGCATATTGTGGGATAATAATTCGCGAACTAAGTTCGGTGACATTCGAGACTATCAACCGATATCGTCTCTGACACTATACGATAAAGACGGCAATAAGGGCGGATTAACCGCCGAATATTTCCGTACTGCAGATTTCCAAACTCTTGTTGTCAAAAGAACCGAATCGGTTATATACCATGAGTCTCTTGATACTCAGGGCGGTTTCCCCGAAGGATTTAATTTCGGCCGGGGCAGCGTACGCTGGAGCGGCGAAATTGAATCCGACGAATCAGGTGTACATACCTTCAGATTCTACAGCTCTCATTATGCGAAAGTATGGCTCGATGGTGAGCTTGTGGTAGATTCATGGCGGCAGAACTGGTGCCCCTGGTCGCATATACTGCATCTGCCCATGAAAGCCGGCAAAAAATATCCGGTTAAAATCGAATGGGTGCCGAACAGCGGCTATATCGGATTGCGATACCTCGGACCGAAAAAAGAGCTGGATAATACATTGTCACTTTATTCCGATGTAGCCGACCAGATCGATTATTACTTTATATCCGGTGATAATCCGGACCATGTTATCGCAGGCTATCGTAAAATAACAGGTAAGGCCCCTATGATGCCGAAGTGGGCCATGGGTTTCTGGCAGTGTCGCGAACGCTATCAGAGCCAGGAGCAGTTGCTTTCGGCTGTCAAAGAATTCCGTAAACGTCAGATCCCGCTGGATAATATCGTACAGGACTGGTTCTATTGGCCTGAGGACAAGTGGGGTGACCATGATTTCGATCCCGAACGTTTCCCCGACCCGGCGGGCATGGTTAAAGAGCTTCATGATGACTTGAACACTCATATTATGATTTCAGTCTGGCCGAAATTCTATGTCGGCACGGAACATTATAACCAGTTCAAGGAAAAGGGCTGGTTGTATATGCGCAACGTCGAAAAGAAGGAACGAGACTGGGTGGGGCAAGGTTATTATTCTACGTTCTATGATCCGTACAGTGAGGGTGCTCGCGAGTTGTTCTGGAAACAAATTGAGAGAAAATTATTCAGCAAAGGATTTGATGCTTGGTGGCTGGATGCGACCGAGCCGGACATTCATTCAAATTTATCACAGGAGGAGTTTCTTTTACGCATCGGTCCTACTGAATTGGGAACTTCCGCCCGCTATCGAAATACTTATTCGTTGATGAACGCCAAAGGTATTTATGAGGGCCAGCGAAAAAGCAGGCCCAACCAGCGTGTCTTTATCCTGACACGTTCGGCGTATGCCGGGCAGCAGCGATATTCAGCCGTGACATGGAGCGGCGATATTGCCACGCGATGGTACGACCTCAAGGCCCAGATTTCCGCCGGGCTGAATTTCTGCCTGTCCGGCATTCCTTACTGGACGATGGACATAGGTGGTTTTGCCGTCGAGCCGCGTTTCGAACGCAACTTCAAACCGGAGGATTTGGAGGAATGGAGGGAGTTAAATACCCGTTGGTTCCAATACGGCACTTTTTGTCCCATATTCCGCGTGCATGGTCAATTTCCTTATCGCGAGATGTTTAACCTTGCGCCTGACGACCATCCGGCTTATCAAACTATGCTGACATACGATAAGTTGCGGTATCGCCTGATGCCGTACATTTATTCGCTGGCCGGTATGGTGACGCATGATGATTATACGATAATGCGTGCTCTGGTGATGGATTTCGGTGACGACGGTAATGTCCGCAATATTGGCGACCAGTTCATGTTCGGTCCGGCACTTTTAATAAATCCAGTCACGGAATACAGGGCCAGATCTCGCAAAGTGTATTTGCCGGCGGGGACAGGCTGGTATGATTTCAAGACCGGTCGATATTACAAGGGCGGCCGAACCATCGAAGCCGATGCACCATATACGGACATGCCGATTTTTGTCAGGGAAGGCTCGATTATTCCTTTCGGTCCGGCTATTCAATACACGATGGAAAAATCCGCCGATCCTATTCGCTTATTTGTTTATACCGGCAAAGATGCGGCATTTACCTTGTATGAAGACGAAAATATTAATTACAATTATGAAAATGGTGCTTATAGTGATATTTCTTTTATATATAATGAAGCTACAAAATCGCTGACGATAGATGCCCGGCGGGGCGAATTCCCCGGAATGCTAAAAGCAAGAACTTTTGAGATAGTATGGATCGACAAAGATAAGCCTGTGACTTTCAATCTTCGAGCTACTCCCGCACAGGCGGTTCGTTATAATGGCAAAGAGGTGACTATAAAGCGTAGGTAAACGATTTATGAAGTACGGACATTTTGATGATGGCTGCAAAGAGTATGTCATAGATGACCCGAAAACTCCGTATCCCTGGATTAATTACCTCGGCTCGGAAGATTTTTTTTCACTGATCTCGAATACTGCAGGGGGATATAGCTTTTACCGTGACGCAAAGCTCAGGAGAATCACCAGGTATCGATATAACAGTGTCCCTGTCGATGACAATGGCAGATATTTTTATATCGTTGACGGCGACAGTATCTGGTCGCCGGGATGGAAGCCGGTCAAAGCTGCATTGGATTTTTATAAATGCAGGCATGGGCTTGGTTATACGACAATAACCGGCGAAAAAAACAACTTAAAGGCCCAAGTTCAATACTTTGTGCCGCTCGGTGACAATTGTGAAATCCAGAAGGTGACACTGACTAACAAAGGCAAAGCCGTTAAAAAAATCAAGCTCTTTTCCTTCATCGAATTTTGTCTCTGGAACGCCCTGGACGACATGACAAATTTTCAGAGGAACTTTTCGATCGGTGAGGTGGAGGTCGAGGATTCGGTTATTTATCATAAGACCGAATACAAAGAGAGGCGAAATCATTATGCTTTTTATTCGGTCAATCATCCGGTCGCCGGTTTTGATACTGACAGGGATTCTTTCATCGGTCTGTATAACGGCTTTGCGAATCCCGATGCAGTGATTGAAGGAAAATGTCGTAATTCGATTGCTCACGGCTGGGCGCCGATAGGTTCGCATATGCTGGAAATTTCTATTGGGCCGAAACAGGAGAAAGAGCTGGTTTTTATTCTTGGTTATATCGAAAATGACAATAGCCAAAAATGGGAAAGTGCCGGTGTAATAAACAAGCAAAACGCCAAACGACTTATTGAAAAATATAAGGATCCCGAGTTCGTCGATAGGGCTTCGGATCAGTTAAAAAAATACTGGTCGGATCTCCTCTCGATTTATCATCTGGAAAGTCATGAAGAAAAACTCGACCGTATGGTTAATATATGGAACCAGTATCAATGTATGGTGACATTCAATCTGTCTCGCAGCGCCTCATATTTCGAATCCGGTATCGGCCGGGGAATAGGATTCAGGGATTCCAACCAGGACTTCATAGGATTTGTCCACCAGATTCCAGAGGAGGCCAGGAGCCGGCTTTTGGATATTGCCGCTACGCAGTTCGAAGACGGCGGCGCCTATCATCAGTATCAGCCTATGACTAAAAGAGGAAATAATGAAATAGGCGGCAATTTCAATGATGATCCTTTATGGCTGATTCTCTCAACATGTACTTACATTAAGGAAACCGGCGACTGGTCCATACTCGATGAAATAGTGCCGTTTGATAACGATCCTGCCAAAGCTGATTCTATGTTTGAGCATTTAAAAAGGTCCTTCTATCATGTTGTAAACAATCTCGGTCCTCACAATTTGCCGCTTATCGGTAGGGCGGATTGGAATGACTGCCTGAATCTCAATTGCTTTTCGGCCAATCCTGACGAATCTTTCCAGACTACCGAAAATAAAAAAGACGGCGTAGCCGAATCAGTTATGATCGCGGGAATGTTCGTTCTTTATGGAACTGAGTTTGCTTCAATTTGTAAAAGAATAGGCAAGGACAAGGAAGCGGAAGCGGCTGTTTCACAGGTCAATAAGATGAAAGACAGTATCAATAAACATGGTTGGGACGGCGATTGGTTCCTGCGTGCTTATGATTATTTTGGCAGGAAAGTCGGCAGCAGCGAAAACGCCGAAGGCAAAATTTTTATCGAGCCTCAGGGATTTTGCGTTATGGCCGGGCTTGGCCTTGAGGATAACAGAGCACATGCGGCACTCGAATCGGTGAAAAAATATCTCGACTGTGATTATGGTATTGTATTAAACCATCCAGCTTTTACCAAATATCATATCAATTTAGGCGAAATATCGACATATCCGGCGGGATATAAAGAGAATGCAGGAGTGTTTTGTCATAATAATCCCTGGATTATGATTGCCGAAACTATTCTCGGTAATGGTGACAGGGCATTCGAGTATTATAAAAAAATAACACCGGCATATCTTGAGGATATCAGCGACTTGCATAAGACTGAACCTTATGTCTATTCACAGATGATAGCCGGCAAGGATGCGTTTGAGCCGGGTGAGGCAAAAAATTCGTGGTTGACAGGTACTGCCGCATGGAGTTTCTATGCCGTCACCCAGTATATTTTGGGCATCAGGCCTCAGTACGATGGATTACTAATCGATCCCTGTATTCCAAAAGAGTGGGACGGATATGCTGTCCAAAGAAGATTCAGAATCGCAGTTTATAAGATTACGGTTCAAAATCCGAGCCATGTTTCAAAAGGTATAAAAGAAATTCTCGTTGACGGCAAAAAACACGATGGAAATCTCCTGCCCATCTTCGGGGACGGCAAAACGCATAAAATTCAGGTTATCATGGGATAGACCGAGGTATTTTCACATTTCCATGATTTTAATGCCGTAGGGCTCTAAGCTGACATCGATTGAATTTCCTTTTGCATCGAGCACTTTTGTTTTTTGTGCTTTCTCGTCGCTGTTTATCACAACGAGTTTTTTTCCTTTTGGGTAGTAGGCGCAGTCAGTGTTTATATTGCTGGTTGTCCAGGGTCCGAAGTCACTTTGGCGGCCTGCAGCCCAAAAGAGGCAGCGATAAAGTAGTCGTGTATTTTGCGGCGAAAACTTGAAGCCGGAAAGGTAAATTGATTGTCCTTTGCCGAAGCTGTTGAGGGCAATTTTAGGTGACTGATCCTTATCGGCAAGAACATGTGTGTCTTTATCAACGATATAAACGTCATCGATGTCGTCTCCGAAGTCGATATCGCCTTCGGTATCCTCGAGAATGAAGTGCTTCTGTTCGGTTAAGGTATAATTTCTCTTAGGTTTGCCGCAAGTCTGGCCTGTCTCACGGTCCACACCGAGTATATGAGAGAGCTGGAAGTACTGGCTGCTGTGTCGGCAGGCCGAAGGTTCACCGATCCCGATAAATCCTCCGCCCTCGGCGATCCAGGATGAAATAGCTTCGATAACTTTTTCGTTTTTCCAGTGCTCTCCCCCGGTCCATGCGTTATCAAGACGGCCCGCGTTTATAATAACATGGCAGTCTTTTGGTATGCCGCTTTTGAGAATGTCTTCGAAACTGATAAATGTTACATCCACAGGCAGGCCGGCTAATGACTCTGTCAACTCGTACAATTCCATCCCTTCGATAAAGTGACCAACATACACCCACGAACGAAGTTTTCCCCAGGCAGTCAATACTGCCACCTTGATGGGAGCAGCGTAGGGTTTGTCATTTTCATGGAAGCTTTGCAGAATTCTGAACTCATCGGTAATTTGTCTTACTGTTTCAATAAAGTCGGGATAGCCCTCGACCAAGTGGAGGTAGCCGCCAAGGCCGATTCTATCCACTGGTTCGCGAAGCAGTCCCCGGCGGATATTAGCCCAGAAACGCTTGGC
>JAFGBG010000034.1 GCA_016933295.1 Sedimentisphaerales bacterium
ATTTCTGGCCTGCGTCGCTTATCTCGACGGTCAGCGACCGAGCCTGGTGATGTGCCGGGGTGTGTATGGCCGGATTGTCATGGCTGCGTGGGACTGGCGTGACGGGAAATTAACCAATCGCTGGATATTCGATTCTGGTGTCAGTTATCCACCTTTCAAAGATGCCTCTCCCTATTCGGGTATGGGCGGCCATTCTCTTTCGGTGGCGGATGTGGACGAAGACGGCAAAGATGAGATTGTTTATCATGCAATGGTTGTCGATGACAACGGCAAGGGACTCTACTCCACCGGTTGGCGGCACGGCGACTCGATGCATATAAGCGATATGTATCCCGATCATCCCGGTCTGGAAGTTTTCACAGTCCACGAAAACGAGGACGATACCGTAAGGTTCAAAAGTCCAGGCGCCGCTATGCGCGATGCTCGCACAGGTGAAGCTCTTTGGATACTTAGCCCGGGTGTCGATGTCGGCGGGGGCGTTGCGGCCGATATCGATCCTCGCCACAGAGGTTACGAGGCATGGGGCGCCCCGGGAGGTCTGCGTGACTCGAAGGGAAACGAAATAGGGCCAAGACCGAGATCAAGTGGTTTTGTTATCTGGTGGGACGGTGACTTATTGCGTGAGCTTGTCGCCGGCTCGAGCGTCAATAAATGGAACTGGGAAACCGGCACCGAGGAAAGGATCTTTTCCTCCGGAGCCCGGCGAGGCGGACGCGGCCCGAACGTGATGGCCGACATGCTGGGTGACTGGCGTGAAGAAATGTTAATGACGGCACCCGATGGTCAATCTCTGCGGCTTTATACTACTGCTATTCCAACCGAGCACCGTATCTATACGTTGATGCACGACCCGCAATATCGTCTTTCAATCGTCTGGCAAAACGTAGTCTATAATAAGCCGCCACATCCGGGCTTCTTTCTCGGTGACGGGATGGCGCCTCCGCAGCGTCCAAATATCTTCCTTATCGGCAAAGGTGAAGCTGTTGCCGGCGTTAAAGCTAATTAAGTATATACCTGCCAAATCGAAAAAGTGCCGGCCATTTTGTGAATCGTTAATTCATAATGATAGTGCCGATTTTACCTGGAAAAGATAAGGGGCAGGAATAAATTCAGTTATTTATATGCAGGATTTTCGCCCCTTCGAATCCGTTGAACTTTGTTGAGGAAGCCGTGCTGTAAGCACCGATGTTTTCCGTGTAGAGATAATCTCCTATTTGCAGGTTTTGCGGCAGATGTTCGGCAAGAGAAATTTTATCAAAACTGTCACAAGTCTGTCCTACAACCGCGCAAATCTGCCTTTTACCCTTTTTGAAAGAATGAAAGTTCGGGATCCAGTGGTCGTAAACTACCCCTGAAAAAGTGTGATAAACTCCATCGTTGATATGATAAAAGATCTTCCCATTTCTTCTTGCTTTGCCTATTATTTCAGAGACAAGTACGGCTGTTGTTGCTACAAAAAATCTTCCCGGCTCGGCGATAATTTGTGTGTCTTCCGGGAAAAGTCTCTTGAATTCTTGATTTAGTATCTCGGCAAGTTTTTCGAATCTTGGAACATTGCCGTCATAAAGGACGGGAAATCCTCCCCCGATGTCGATGATATCCAGTTCATACCCTTTTTTCCTTGATTCATTGAATATCTTGGAAGTTATGCTTAACGCAGAGACATAATTTTCAAAATTGGTGCATTGGCTTCCGACGTGAAAGCTTAAGCCTTCGACTTTCAAACCTAAATCAAAGGCTTTTTTTATTAAATTTGAAGCATCTCTCGGCTCTGCCCCGAATTTTGAAGCCATTTCCACTTGTGAGCCTATATCGGGAACTTTTAATCGCAAAATCAATCCGGCCTTTTTGCAATTCTCCTTTATTTTTTTTAATTCATCCATATTGTCGTAAGTGACAAGCGGTTTGTATTTGTTTATTTTTTTTAAGGTTTCTCTGTCTTTTATTGTGTTTGAAAAAATTATTTTGTCCCAAATGAAGAACTCTTTCTTTTTCTCCCTCCACTTGTCGATAAGATTGTAAACCTCAATAAATTCATTATAAGAGGCAACATCAAAACTTGCCCCTTCATTAAACAGTGTTTTTATGATTTCCGGTTCTGAATTTGCCTTGATTGCATAATATGCCTGGACACCGGGGAGGGCTTTTTTAAATCTTCGATAGTTTTCCCTGATTATATCATGATCTATGATAAAAAGAGGGGTTCGATGTTTTTTTACCAGCTTGAGAAGTTTGTCTTTTTTCATTTCTTTTTCAATTTTTATTTAGAAGTTCTTCGAGCATGCTCATTTCTTTCGGAGCGGTTTTCCTGAAATTTTCAAAATATGAATCCTTGAGTTTTTTCATCAGTTCATCTTTTCTGTCGTAAAGCCTTTTAAGTTTTTTCGGTTTTGAGTTCTGCATGACGTAGGAAGTAATTAATGGAAGGGCAATCGTGGAATCTGTGTAAACAATGACGCTTTTTTCGACTTCTTTCGGATCTATTTTGCCCCAGGTTACAGCTTCTTTGGGGGTTGCCCCGGACAAACCGCCGGTATCTACTCGTGCATCAGTTATCTGAATAAAGTAATCCTGTCCGACTTCCTGTATTCTTAATATTTCCTGTATCTGCGGCTCCGTCTGAAGCATAAAATTCTTGGGGCTTCCGCCTCCGACTAAGATTACCGCCGTTTTTCCATTTTCGTATATTTTTGAATTAAGAACAATGGCGGTTGATTCGTTTACATCTATGCTCGGATTTATTCTGAGCTTGAATTTATCGCTCAGTACCTCTAATCCCGCCACATTCATACCTATCGTAGAATCTCCGGGAGAAGACGTGAAAACCGGGACGCCCGCTCTGTAAGCCGAGGCTAAAACACATACTTTCCCGAGCTTGTTCTCCTGCTCAATCTCATTCATTATTTTGCCGAGGTGGTAGTAGAATTCCTGAGTTCCCATTTCTTTTTGGAATTCTTTTCTTGTCAGGATTTTCCTTAGCCTTCTGTCTGTTTCCATCAAAACATTTTCATAATCGAAAAGTACGTCATAGATTCTCGTTACGCCTGCCTCTCTTAGCGCGCAATCATCTACATTGGGGCTGCCCTCATAAAGAGGAAGATTGAATGTATAATGCATATCATGATACATATTCGCCCCTGTCGCGACAATCCAATCGACAAATCCGTGCTCTATTAAAGGTATGATTGAAGAAGCCATTCCGGCGGGAGTTAGAGCACCGGCCAGGCTCATTCCGACGGTAACATCTTTTTTGGAATATTCCCGTGTAATTAATTTACAGGCGTCTTTTATTCTTCCTGCATTATAAGCATTGAATGTTTTTTCGATTAACTCGGTCACGGAGTAATCTTCGGTGATCGGCTGAGGAAGAATTCTTTTTCCTGATAAATATTGAGATTTCTTTGGACAATTACGTTCCATTTGTCAAACCTTCGAATAATCAGATATTTTTTCTCTCTTGTGTATATTTGAATCCTTAATTACACACATCGGCAGAAATTTTCTGCCGTATCTTTGAAACACTAAACTATCATCATATCAAGCAAATCATAATCGTTTAACTCTGATTGCAAGCCTCTTTTTCGAAGAGCAGTTTATCCAATCCATATATTTTTGTCAATTTCGCGATAGAACTTGTACAATATTTATTGAATCCTAATACGGAAAAATCTCCCTTTTTCCTTTAGTTCAATTGTCGGAAGCTGCTGTTTTTCTTTTGTTATGTTGTATTTTTCTTTTATGTATCCAGATTATGGAAAAATTTTAAGGCGCTTTTTTTGAAAATGAGTGATAGGAAGTAATATTCTTGTCGCTGTTTTATACTTTTTGGTAAAATTATCGATGTTTTAAGAAAAAATATTGTTTTTTGACAATTTAAATGAAGAATATCAGATTAAGTGAGCTCCGGCTTTGGGGTTCTATTATATGACAGTGCGATAACAGGAAAACGGGCAAATTGAAGGATATTTCCACCAGATCAAATTTCATGGAGACAAAAATGAGAGTATTGAAGATATCGAGTATAGCCGGTTTTTTTCTCGTACTACTGAGTCTTTGTTGTACCCCACATGCGGCAGTCGCTGAAGATTGCTGGATTGGCACATGGGCCACTGCTCAGCAATTGACCGAACGCAGAAATCTACCGCCTTCACCGGGATTGTCCAACAATACACTGCGCCAGGTTGTACGCGTAACTCTGGGAGGAAGCAAATTACGTGTGCAGTTTTCCAATGCCTATGGGTCCGGCCCGGTTACAATTAATGCCGCACATTTGTCGGTATCGACGGGTGCTGGTTCGATCAATCCGGCGACAGACAGGGCATTGAAATTTCAGGGGGCATCATCGATAAATATTCCTGCCGGAGAAGCTGTTTATTCGGATGCTCTTGACTTTGATGTGAAACCACTAAGCAACCTGGCAGTAAGTATTTATTTTGGAGAAACATCAGCCGATGTTACCGGGCATCCCGGCTCAAGGACTACATCCTATATCCAAACCGGCAATACAGTGACAGCAACCGATATGACCTCGGCGGTTAAAACAGACCATTGGTATATTTTGAGCGGGATTGATTTGTGGCTCGATGATTCCTATGCGACTGTGGTAACGCTGGGTGATTCGATTACGGACGGCAGAGGCTCTACCACCAACGACAACAACCGATGGCCTGATAATCTTGCCCGGCGCCTGCAGGCAGACCCTAATACGTCAAAGATTGGCGTACTGAATCAGGGCATAGGTGGTAATGCAGTGGTATCCGGCGGATTGGGACCGATCGCGCTAAAGCGTTTTGAGCATGATGTACTCGATCAAAATGGTGTGCGCTGGGTGATCATTCTCGAAGGAGTTAATGACATCGGCGGCAGCCGCAGTCAAAAAGTGGCCGATGATTTAATTGCCGCGTATGAGCAGTTCATCGAAAAAGCCCATGCAAAAAATATCAAGGTGTATGGTGTACCGATCCTGCCCTTTGGAGGATCTTTCTATGATAGCGAAGCCCATGAGGCTTCGCGCCAGACAGTCAATAAATGGATTCGAACCAGCGGCAAGTTCGACGCAGTCATTGATTTGGATGCCGCTGTACGCGATCCGGCGAATCCTGATCGGCTGTTACCTGAGTACGATACCGGTGACCATCTGCACCTGAATGTGGCAGGTTATCAGAAGATGGCCGAGGCCATCGACCTTAATTTGTTTGACTAAGATAAATTTTTATCAATCTTGCCGTTTGGTGACATGTTATCGGGATGATAACGGCCAATTTCTTCCAACTGGTATCTTTTGCAGTTTTTCCAGTTGCTTTCGGTCCGGCAGAAATTCTGGGACCAGGCGTAGTCTAATTTGCCCTGTTTTTCGAATCTTCTCAAAGGGCATACATTGTACCATTTACATGTCATTCGGTACTTTCTTAAAGCATATTATATTATTTACCGGTCGCCGGATTTGCTCTTGTTCATACCTTCGGTTTTACCTTGTAGCCAGCCTGTACGAATTCCTTCGGTTGGATTCAAGGTGGGTATATACGGCTTGACATCGAGCACTGGTGTGCCGTCGACCATATCGACGCCGGATATATTCAGTATGTTACGGTCGATATTTTCGAGGCGGACAACCGATATGCCGATAGGATTCGGCCGATGTGGGCTGCGAGTGGCGAAAACTCCGTGCTCTCGATTATCCCACGGCGGAGATGCCATCAGGCTGCTTTTGTTCACGAGGTGCAGGTGAAAGATGACGACGATATGACTGAAGCCCTCAAGGTCCGTGAGGCCTTCGAGATATTCGTCGAATATCTCGATCTTTGCCGTTATTTCGGGTGCGCCTATAGCCTGGCGGGGAATCCCTTTTGGCTCCGGAAACGGTGAATGAATTATGCCTATAGGTTTATACTTGATTGGATTCATTTTAAATTTTTGACTTCTATTGTTCGACCGGCGCCGATTTTTACATATTTATCGCCGAACTGCTCTGCAAAAAGCGCCCGTGCGTTATCGCCGGTGCAGTGACTGGGAGCGGCATATTTTACCTGCAAGTCTTTTAATGCCTTTATTACATCGTTAAGTTGAGTTTTACTCGCCGGGCCTAAATGGAATCCGCCCATAACAAAAAGAATGTTCTCGTCGAACAGCTCTTTTGTTTTTCGAGCCATGCTCACAATACCGGGATGAGCGCAGCCTGTAATCAAAATCGTGCCGTTGTCCGTTCGGATAATCAGCCCCTGCTCTTTTATGGATGTCCCTAATTGTCCGGTCGAATATACGCCCCGGCAGATTTCGATTGGTTTTTCGATTTCGATAATTTTCGCTCCATGAGAGTCGACCATCTTTTTGAAATCATCCGGAAAAGATTCGAGTATATAGACACTTACATTGCTGTTGTTCTCCAGGAACGACTCCATCCCGCCGACATGGTCCCAGTGTGCGTGTGAGATGACAACCAGATCAACATTGTTCGGCTCTATTTCCAGCTTTGATATATTCTCAAGAAGCAGGGGGCCGTTGCCGCCGGTATCGAAGAGAATGGTTTTCTCCGGGCCGCGGATGAGGCAGGAAAATCCCCAGGCGGTTTCCAGCCCTTCTTTAAAAGGATTATTATCGTAGATGACCGTGATATTTATCTTGTTACAATCG
>JAFGBG010000261.1 GCA_016933295.1 Sedimentisphaerales bacterium
CCACTATCCGTTCTCTTAAATCTATTGATGTTGGTTTCATAGATTATATATCGGACTGGGCTATATATTTTCTTTAATTGCTCTAAAAAAAAACCCCTGCTTTTTTGCGGAGGGAGGGGAGAAGGAAGAGAAAAGCAGGGGCAAAAATGAAAAAGCTGAGCTTATTATAACTCATTTTGAGGCCCCTGGTCAACACAAAAACCCAGAAAAAAGCCGAAAAATCGGCTTTTTTAACATTTTTTTAACAGTCCCAAAACAGCAGATATAGTCTGTACCTGATCGCCATATTACCGGTATAACGGCAACGTGACTGGTTCTGATATCATCTATCAGACCTAATCAAAATGTTTTTATCATGAGATTCTTACCGACTTCCATGTAAATGTCATTTTCTGTAGATAATAAGCAAAACCGGGTATCATAACGTCAATAGAGTCTAATCAGGACTTCACCATTTTTTCGGGAACCGATTTTCTGTGGATACCCGATGTTTCATCCTGTAGCTTCTCTTGATCTTCCACGATACGTCCGTCGAAAAGATAAACCGTACGCTGGGCATGACCGGCATAACGGGGATCGTGTGTAACCATACAGATTGTGGAGCCTTGTTTGTGCAGGGATTCGAGCATTTCCATAACAATATCACCATTTGCAGAATCCAGGTTACCGGTCGGCTCATCCGCCAGCAAAATTGACGGCTCGGTAACGATTGCTCTTGCCACTGCCACACGCTGCTGCTGGCCGCCTGACAATTGCGCGGGGTAATGTTGCTTTCGATGTGCCATTGAAACTTTTTCGAGGGCGGCATGTACACGTTCTTTGCGTTCGGCTTTCGGCATCTTTTGATATGTAAGCGGCAGTTCTACGTTTTCAAAAACCGTCAGGTCACCGATAAGATTAAAACTCTGAAATATAAAACCTACTTCCTTGTTGCGGATGCGCGCCCTTTGCGAGGCGGATAACTCGGCAACAGGCCTGTCTTTAAGATTATAGTTACCTTCTGTGGGCGAATCCAGCAAACCAAGAACCGACAAAAGTGTGGACTTGCCGCAACCCGAAGGACCTGCAATGGCAATATACTCGCCCTTTTTGACAGTCAAATGAATGCCGGAGAGGGCATGCGTTTCCACATCTTCGGTAACGAACACCTTGTGAAGGTCCCGAACATCAATTAATATTTCGTTTGGCTGAATCATATATCTGCTCCTAATTCAACATATAGACATTTTTATTCATATCTCAACGCCTCCATTGGATCGATTTTCGCCGCTCGTCGTGCAGGAATCCAGCAGGCTAAGATAGCGGCAAGCATGAGAGTCAAGCTGCCGAGCGAATAAGTGAGAGGGTCTGTGACGGTGACTCCATAGAGCTGGCTCTCAATATAACGTCCTAATGCCAGGGATACCAGAAGGCCTATAACGAGTCCAGGGAGAACGTAGCTGAAACCATGTGAGAAGACGTTCCAGATGGTGTGTCCTGGAGTCGCACCGAGTGCTTTGCGAATGCCGATCTCCCGAGTGCGACGCCCGACGCTGAAGGCCAGCACACCATAAACCCCCACAGAGGCGAGTAGCAGCGCAATCCCGGCAAACAAGCTGACAAGCTGCGTCTGAAACGATCGGTCAGAGATTGATGCGGCTACGCGTGAGGAGAGCAGACGCACGTCATAGA
Organism: Sedimentisphaerales bacterium; assembly: GCA_016933295.1. Lineage (GTDB taxonomy): Bacteria > Planctomycetota > Phycisphaerae > Sedimentisphaerales > Anaerobacaceae > JAFGPS01. The sequence continues at coordinate 1,672 of JAFGBG010000261.1, forward strand.
CCGGTTCGGTTGTTGTCATCTTCCGCAGTTCGGCCCTGGCTGCATCGATGACAGTTGATGGATCGCCGCGCGTCCGCAGAATCATTGAGAATTCGGGGTAAAGTGGAAACTGACGAATGGAAAAATAGAACTCCTCGTGATCGGTCTGGGCCAGGTTATCCTGCGTGTTGTCACCGACGACACCGATGACGGTTAATACACATAAATCCGTGTCGGGAGATCCGACCATGAAACGTTTGCCGATGGGATTTTCTCCCGGCCAGAAATGCTGAGCAAAACTATGGGTGACCACGGTGTCCATGGGCAATGTGCCCAGTGAATTAAGAAAGTCACTGACGCCTGAGGCACCGGGAGCAAGCGTGGGCGGCGGCTCCCGTCCATCAAAGCTGCGACCTTGCAGGAGCAGAATGCCCATTGCGCGGAAGTAGTCGCGGCTGACAATGCGGCGGCGACAGGAAGGATACTGACTGGGTGAAGGGGTCGCTCGGTCGATCAGACGGAATTGATTGGAGGTACAACTGCCGCCGAAAGCCACATCGCTGACCGCGGCAGCGGCCTCGACACCCGGCAGTTGTGACAGACGTTCCGCCGCTTCCGCATAGAACGCCCCGGCCCTCAGGAACGAGCCGTCCATACGCTCCAAAGGAGAGGCCAATCGCAGTGAAAGCACCTTTTCCGCCTGATATCCGAGCGGTGTTTTGGAAAGAGACCAGAGACTCCGCAGAACCAGACCCGAAGAAATGACGAGTATCGTAGCCAGACCCACCTGTGCAGCAACCAGGATACCGGCGGTTCGAATCGGCCCGAGTGAGTATTGATTCACGCTGCGGTCTTTCAATACGTCGTGGGTGCTGGCGCGCGAGAGCCGCCATGCCGGGATCAGCCCAAAGCCCAATCCCGTCAAGATTGTGATGATAAACGTGAAGATTCCCACACGGACATCCATGATTGACACACCGCCCGAATTGAGATGCCGGATCTGGAACGGTATGAGAAAATCGAGGACCGTGCTCAAACCGAGGGCCAGCAGCAAACCCAGACCACCACCGATTGCGGCAAGCAACAGGTGTTCGACCATCATCTGGCGAACGAGACGGCCTCTCCCGGCACCCAGAGCCACGCGTACTGCCATTTCCCGGTTCCGCGAACAGGAACGGGCAAGCGATAGAGTGGCGATGTTGACGCAGACGATCAACAGTACCAAACCCACAGCGCTCATCAGCAATATCTGCTGTTGCCTGACATTGCCCATTAGGTGCCGATGAAGATTTGTGAGACCAACACCGATATCGGCGTTGGTCTTCGGGTACTGTTCAGAGAGGACTGCCGCAATAGAGTCCATCTCATCCCCCGCCGCACTGATAGAACGATCGGGCCTGAGACGTCCTATCACAACTGTATTAGCATGGCTTTCGCGCATATGCATGTACTTCTGTTCGACAAAAGGCCCCAGAGGCAGGAGAAGCTCGCAGTTGTGGAAGAACTGAAACTCTGCAGGAAGAATCCCTATAATGGTAGCAGACTGCCTATCGACCTGTATGGTGCGTCCCAAAACATCCGGATCGCAGTTAAAACGTCTCGACCATGCGCCGTTCGTCAGAAGTACGGTCAATGCGGCACCGTTCCGGTCGTCATCGGCGGTGAAATCACGCCCGAGCGCAGGCTGATAACCGAGTACCTTCAGAAAATCACGGTCAACCTGGGCAATGGGTACGCGCTCCGTGCCCGCTTCGGTCCTCAGGTGGACCTTAGATTCGGGACAATATATCGTCAGGGCCGTAAAGGACCTCTGCATTCGTTTCCAATCCATGAAGTCGGGATATGATACCGACTTATCTGTGTTGGATTTTATGCTTCGCTCCCGTATTTGGACGAGCCGGCTTGACTGAGGATACGGCAGAGGACGCAATATGGTTGTGTTGAGGACTCCGAAGAAGGCCGCGTTGGCCCCGATACCAAGCGAGAGTATCAGTACGGCAACAGCGGCAAAACCCGGATTTTTACATATTTGCCGAAACGCGTATTTAACGTCATTAATTAGGTTGCTCACTTGATTTTCATCCTTAAAAGAACATAATGTTTATTTAGTTAATCTTTGCCGTCCTTTTTCGACTCTTTCGGAATTATCTTAAGATTGGCAAAAATTCCCTCGGATTCGTTATCCACAAAAAGGGCGATCTTACCCATTTTTCGAGTGCTCAAAAGCTGCTCCACAACAAGGCACGGCTTCTTGGCATCGTTGACGTAAACACTTACTTTCGGCCTTTCGAAAATAAGCTTAACATGGAAAAAGCCGTTCGGATCCGGCGCCGGTTCTATGGCACTTTCATATTTACCGGGAAACTTCTCTCGAAGCTTCTGCCATGTATGTTCCGGATGAGATATATATTGAACACTATGCTCTTTGCGCTGTTCATTTTTGAAATTAAAGGCACGAAAGTAAATCGCGTCGAAGGTCACAGTATCTATTACATCAAACGCAATCCCCACATAGCTGGGCGGCCGGATATTACCTTTTATATCACATTCAATCACACCGTTAGAAAAATCCAAAGTTTCGAGACAGGCCCCTCCAAGGCCGGCGCGTCCATCGAAGTGGATACAGGTTTTTTTGTCCTGTTCGATAACCTTAGCTTCACGATTCAGTATCCCCCAGCCTTCTCGTTTTATAATTTTGGTTAAATCCGGCGTGACAACCTTATCTTCTCCAAAACAAGAAACTGTTAATAATAAGCTGACCAGAACAACCATGTGTTTATATTTCTTTTTCATTTGCCTTCCTTTTCATTAAAAAGTGCCATTTCTTTTTTTTCGATTTATCGTTTCCTGCCGATATTCCGGAAAGATTAATTAGTCACCCTTTATAATTTTTACTCATATCTCAACGCTTCCATAGGATCGGTCTTTGCGGCACGTCGGGCAGGAATCAAGCAAGCCAGCAGAACAACGAGTATCATTATGCTTACAGTTATGACGAGTACTCCGGCATGAATTGCACCGACACCAAAGAGAAAGTTTTTCATCACACGACCTATCAACCATGCGCATGGAACACCTATGGCCAGGCCAAAAAAGAGCAGTTTCGCACCCACCCAGAAATATTGTACGAGCACTTGATGCGGCAAAGCTCCAAGCGCCATGCGAACTCCGATTTCCCGGCTGCGCTGAGTGACGACATAAGCAACAACACCATAGGTACCGATTGCAGTCAGCAATAATGCGACTGTGGCAAAAATGGCCGACAGAAGCGCGGGAGAACGGCGCTGAATAAGAGTCGAATCGATGCGGGCCTGCATTGTGCGGATGTCGTCAAAAGGTATTTCCGGATCAAGATTGTGTACGGCCTCTCTTACGCTCGAAGCGATTACCGCCGATGCAAGGCTACTGCGTATGATTACGTAAATGTTTCCTATGGCATCGTAGCGATATGGGAAATAGACCGCCCCAAGAGCATTTTCCTCGAGTTTATCCTGCTTGATCTGCCCAACAATACCAACTATCCTGAAAGCTTTAGTTTCATCGAAAACAGGCCCCTTGGTGACACGGTATCCGACGGGGTCATCGTTCGGCCAGTAACGTCGGGCAAATACCTCGTCAACGACACAGACGCGTTCATCGCGGTATTTATCAGCTTCTTCCAGCAGGCGGCCTTGGCGCAGCGGAATGCCAAGTGTCTGCCAGAAATCGCCGCTGGTTGCACAGTGGAAGTGGGCCCGGAGTGAATCGCCCGGCTGCGGCACAACTCCTTCGGCAACAATGACCTGGTTGTTGTCCTGTCCGGTAAAAGGAACGACGGTGGAGACGGCCGCAGAAGTCACGCCGGGCAGTGCGCGCAGTTCACCGAGCAGGCGTTCGACAAATGCAAGGCGGGCAGCCTCGTCCCCGTATCCGGCAGACGGCAGCCCGATATGACCTGTGAGAACATGCTCCGGACGGAATCCCGGATTTACACTGAGAACACGCTTAAGACTAACGCCTAAAAGCCCGGCGCCCGTGAGCAGCAGGAACGCCATTGTAATCTGAGTAACTACAAAAACATTGCGTAATCCCTGAGCGGCCCGGCCGACGGTGCCGCCCCGGCCTTCTGTGTGGAGCGCAGGTGCAAGGTGCCTGCGAAAGTGAAAGCCTATAACCGGCACGGCAAAAGCGATACCCACCAGGAGCGAGCCGCACAACGCAGCAGTAATCACACGATAGTTAAAAGCGACCCGGGCGCCAAGAGGAAGCTCTGCCGTACCGAGAACCGACAACATGAAAACTCCCGCCGCACCCATACCGAGGCCGATGATGCCGCCTATTCCGGCAAACATGGTTGTTTCGATTAAGATTGTACTCGCTATGCGGCGGCGACTGGCGCCGAGCGCCCGGCGCACCGAGAATTCCTTATTGCGGCCGCTGGCACGGACCAGTAGAAGATTCACGAGGTTGACACCGCCGATTAGAAGCAGGAACAAAGCACCGCCCTGAAGCAGAATAAGCACAGGACGCACCGAGCGAACATGGTCGGCATGCAGCGGGTAAAGTTTCGTGTGAAATCCGGTGCCTTCCAGCAGCTTGGTAAGTCGGGGTTCATCCGCCATTTGTTGGGCGTTGAGGGCGTCAATTTGCGCCTGAGCGGTTGCAAGAGAAGCACCTGGCGCAAGATGAGCGATGACTTGTACGCTGGTATTATGACGCTGATATGGGCCGCGATTCTGGGGACTGGAGGCAAGGGGAAAAAACAGTTTCGCGCGGCTGGAGAGATAGCGAAAGTCAGGCTTCAGTATGCCGACTATGGTTACTACCCGTCCTTCGACCTGAACGCTGCGACCAAGTACATCGGGATCGGCGTTATAGCGGCTGCGCCAGAATGCATCGGTCAGCAAAACGACCGAGCTGTTTGCCGGATCGGTTTCTTCTTCCGTGAAGAATCGTCCAAAGGCGGGCTTTACGGCAAGTGTGTCAAAAAAATCCGGCGTAACGTACTCGCAAAAAACACGCTCCGGTGCCCTTCCGTTGATATTGCCTATGACGACACTGCCCGTTTGAACGGCGGACGTTGATTCAAATGCGGCAATTGCCTCGCGCCATTCGTAGTAGCTGGTCAGCGAACAAGCCTGATGCTCGACTCCCGCACCGGGGTAATTGTGATATGCAATCACGAGCCGGTCGGCCTCGGGAAAAGGCAGCGTCCGGATTAGGATGGCATCCGTAACGGCAAAAATAACTATGTTCGCCGCGATACAAATTGCCAATGTTAACGTAGCCACCGCGGTGAAACCGGGACTTTTTCGCAACTGACGAAGGGCATATTTCACATCATTCAGAATCGCCATTTAATTACTCCTTGAACGTTAGTTTAGAATTCGTATCGTAAAACTTTTTGTATTTGAACCGGTTATTGAAAAAATTGATTTTAAATTAACGATAACGGGATAATTTTCTGCCTCAATATTCACATAGTCGCGTTTCTTTAGCATTCAGGACAATATAGAATTTCTTTCCTACGGGGGGCATTATGGTGAAAACCTATTACCGTTTTGTTACGGACTTGTCCTTTTTTTGTGAATTTTTTTAAGATATATCCCGGTTCACCAAAAATAAATGCCACAAATATAAGTTCCATTTAACAAACATTTGATAAAATCATCAAAAAATGATATATTATTTAGAGCACAACGAAACAGAATAAATGATAAACAGTACTGGAAACAGAAGCCATGAAATCAAAAGCATTTACCCTTGTGGAACTGCTGGTCGTAATCGCTATTATCGCATTACTTATGTCTATCTTGATGCCTGCACTCAACAGAGTCAAAGAATACGGCAAACGCACGGTATGCATGAATAATATCAAGCAGTTATCTCTGGCGTGGAATTTATACGCCGACGAATATAACGGCAAAATCGTCAACGGAAACACTCATGCCGGGATACCCGGCGCATGGGTGCATTGGGAATCGACCATGAACACGGAGGAAAAGATAAGGAACATCGAAGAGGGAGCTTTATATCCATACGTCCCGAACATCAAACTATACAAGTGCCCCGCCGGTATAAGGGGAGAAGTCTGTACATACTCGATTCCCGATTATATGAACGGCCATCTCGCTATCGAAGGTGCCACACCGGACCCGTTAATAAACAGGAATCAAATTCGCAATAACTCGCAGCAGATTGTTTTCCTCGATGAAGGTCGTTTAACAGTCTCGAGTTTCACCATTTATCACTACCAGGAAAAATGGTGGGACCAGGTAACATCCAGACACGGTGACGGCACAACTTTCTCCTTTGCGGATAATCACAGCGAATACTGGAAATGGAGCGATCCCCGCACCGTCGAGATAGGCAGCATGGATCTGTACGACGCAATAACTCCAATCAGTCCGGGCCTGCAGGACCCGTACTGGAGCGAAGGTAACAAGGATATGCACAAGGTATCGAAAAGCTGTTTCGACGGCAAATTGGGTTTTACTCCCTCGCTGTCACCTAATTGATTCATCCGGCTATTGACGGAAGTTAAAAAAACGTCCTGCTTACAGGAAACATATGTATATAAATATATGACAAGTACCCAATTCTATTATTAACCCACAAATACAAACTTGACAGACTACTATTTATTGTCTGGATGATGTTTTTCATTTCTCAACTTTTCTCTTTCTTCTCTGCGCTTTTTTTTCCACTCTTCTTTGGTAATAGAGCGTTCACCTGAGCTCGGACTGTAACCCTGATGAATGCCACGTTGTTTGTCTATTACAAAATAGTAGAGTTGCACAAAAAAAGCAACTACTGCCCCCACCACGGGCAAAGCAACGAGTGGCAAGCCAATACTCTCCCCTAAAACACATAATAATATTCCCATGAACGCACATCCAAAAATATTGTCTTGTTTAATTACAACCGCATAGACACCTCCAGCTATGCCACCAATCGCTAATTCTCTATACGTAAACAGGAAGAGTTCTTTTGACCATTGATCTCTGAAAATGAACTCAGGCCTAACTGACAGGACTGCAGCAACTATGATACCGATAATGCACCCGTGAATAGCCGCGTAACTTGGTCTTAACGATTGCGTTGCCTTTTTTTCATGACTGAAGCTACCGGATTCATCATCTTGACTCATACTAACCTCCTTTCAACACCTAACTTCGTACTGCAGCATCATATGGAAAGACTTCTCTAAATTCATCATAATCTTCGACGTTCATTACATTACTGTATTCGAATATGCAAAAAAAGTAATACCTGAGATTTACCATTTAAACGCTTATAACACATAATATTCTTCTTACAACATCAATAATCTTAACATATTCACCTTGAACAGTTAAGAAACTTGTCTTCTTTTTGTACGATAACTAACCAAGTAAAAGCAAACATGACATAGAGGCCATTTTAAAACGCGATCTCAAAAAATATGACTTATGACACATATAAAGTTTAGATCGTCAACTCTGCGAGCGTAAAATCCCTCTGAGGGCTACTCTACGAGACCGTGTGGGCCTGCAGGACCCGTACTGGAGCGAAGGTAACAAGGATATGCACAAGGTATCGAAAGGCTGTTTCGACGGCAAACTGGGCTTCACGCCCTCGCCGTCACCCAATTGATTTACCCGACCATTGACGGAAGCTGAAAATCGCCCCGTTTATATGCATTAAATAAACATACTTTTCCTCGGTTAAAACAGTCATTTCACTTCGAAGGATTCGATGATATCAACAAGCTTTGAGTATGCTCTCATTAGTCTCTTGAAATACCGAGGCGCCGAAGTTCACTAATATTTTCGCCGACAAGAACTTGCCTTTGGCGACAAAGCTGTTAACACAGAAAGGCTCATGGTGTTGTTACGCTCAGATTATGGAAGTCCGCATAGTTTGATTCTGCCGCGCCGTTTCGTACGGCAAAAATTCCGAAGGTGGCACCGGTCCAGGTATTGCCGCGTCGTTGAGGCAGGCGGGATGCCGCCGGGCCAATTGCCTTTTCCGGTGTAATACTGCGGTCCTTGTAGGTCCCGACCCAGCCCAGGTCCGGGTCGCCACGCAGACCGTCTCTCAAGTGATGAGCACTGGCACCAAAATACAGACTTTCTCCTATCTGCTGCCACGCCCGCCCGTCTTTACTGTAATGAAAGCTCGCTTTTTCGCGATTATCAACGACAATCATGAGGTGCAGGTTTTCACCATAGGGATTAGGCACGGACCACAGGTCGGTACGCCGACCCAGGCGGATCTTGCCCACCTCGATGCAGGGCCGTCCCTTGCGCTGCGTAGAGACCAACCAAAGATTCATCAGGGGATCGTGGTACATGTGCAACCCGGCGGCCTCACCGTCAACCTGGGGCGAAAATGTAATGTGGGTCTCGACGCTGAAGGCCGTGTGAATCACGCGTTGCTGAATGATGCCCGTCAGGGCCTCCATAGAACCGAGGTCGCCCGGTTGAGTGTATATGCGCATACAGCCGGGGCGTTCGGTCAGGGACCAGGACTTGCCGCTGAAATCCGGCTCACAGGTGAAGAACCATTGCAAGCCCAACTGCTTCGAATCGAACGTATCGGACTGGGCGAGTTGAAAATCACAAACAGGTAAATCAGGACCGGATGCCGACGCCGTGGGTATTTTACCTGTCACAGGGCGCCACCATCCGTTCGGGGTCCACTCAACGGGCTGCATAAGCATCTCTCGCCCGAGACAATAGTATGAAGGCTCGTGCGCGTGAAAAGTGACGAACCATTGGCCTGTCTGGGTTTCAATCAGAGTGCCGTGGGCCGGCCCCTCGAAACGTGCCCCATTATCGGTGGAGAACATGACGGGATTGTTCGGATCCGTTTCCCATGGCCCGGTCAGGGCATGGGCACGAAGGCAGGAGATTGTACTTGGCTCGTGAGGCAGAGTCCCGCCATCCGAGAACAGCAGGTAATACCAGTTGTTTCGCTTAAAAATGTCCGGGCCTTCGAAGAGCCTGTATGCCCTGCGATTAAGCTGTATCACCTTGTTCTTAATGAACAGACCGTCCGGTTCAAGTTCGTATATGCAGGCCTGGCTCGTTACGAGATACAGGCGCCCGTCGTTATCCACAAAAAATCCGGGATCGATGCCCAGTTGTTTGCCCAGACTCTTCATGGCGTAAGGCCCTTCGGGGCGGTCCGCATAAAACACGTAGATCTCGGCACCTCGCGTGGGTGCATATATCAGATATTGCCGGGTATTGGGATTGAATCCCATATCCAGCCCCCAGATGCCGTTGCGAGTATCACCCGGCTGGAGTTCCGGGTGACTCTTAAAAGCGTGACCGATATAACGCCAGTGAATCAGGTCGCGGCTGTGGGCGATAGGAATGCCGGGTTGCCATCCAAAAGAAGAACGGCAGGTATAGTAATCATCCCCGACACGAATCAGAGCAGGATCGGACCAGTCGCCGGGAAGGATAGGATTGTTATACTCTATGGGAGCGGCCGACATTGACTGACCGGCTATAGCAATCATGCTGCATACAGTTAACAGTAGAAAAAACTTCAAGCCGGACAAAAAACAGATATGAGTCATGATTCAGATTCCAAATAGAGTGGCCTGCCCCAATAAAAAAAGCAGATTAATAAATCAAGGCGAACCATTGTAATAACGAGAGCAAACAAGATTTTGCCGGACCAGTCAATCTCTAATCTAATAAAAATGGTTTGAAAGCGCAAGAGAAAAACACCTTCAAAATAAAATTTGTTTATGAGGTAGTTAAGTCTAAGTAATAATCATCCGATTATTATATCGGGATTTGCACTTATTATCATTTATTTTAATAAAACAAATTTTCCATGTTCTAATATGTTATGGAGGATTTACAAAATGAAGATAAATGAATTTATTACGAAAAGCCTAAAAGGAATTGCGGATGGTGTAGCTAATGCTCAAGAAGAAGCTAACGCTATTGTAAATCCAGGTAGAATTGATGAAGTTGATCAAAAAGTCAATGACCATGATGGCAAATTTCTTATAGCAAACAAAACAATGGGTAGGCTTGCCCAAGTCGTAGACTTTGACCTTGCTGTCACAGTTTCGGAGGAATCAACAAGAGAAGGCGGCGTTGGCTTAATGGTTGTGGGAATGGATTTGGGTATAAAGGGAAAGAGAAATATCTCGACCAGTTCTGTTAGTCGCATCAAGTTTTCCATACCCGTAGTATTTCGTTTAGATGAGGGACATTAGTGGAGGTTAAGAGAATGGGACTTGGAAAATTCTTCAGCTGTCTTTTCGATTCTGAATTGCTTGGACACGAAATAGTTAATGCACAAGTAAAAGCTTATGAAAGACACAAGCAGCGTTTTCCTCAAGCTGAACCTCACGAACTTCTTGCTTGTACCTGGCTCTCCAGACAAAAAGCACGCCTACAAAATGTAAATAACCCCAATATGCAAATGGTTTCTTATACAGAAACTTTTATATTCGCTTGTGTTCCACCATCTCAATGTGCAAGGGCATTGGGTCTATATACGGTATACAAAGAACGTCCAGATATCATTGGAAATTATCCGGCTTTCACTGAAGAATATTCACGTCTTATGGAACATGTCTTTGAAGCACAACAAAATGGCACGATATATGACTTGTATAGCAAATACAATCCTCGAATGGCAGAAAAAGCTTAAAAAGAATCTTGTTAAGAATATCACTTTCCAACATAGTCATACATAAAAGGCCTTCGGTCTGATTTACCTGATACCTTTATTGAAATACGTCCTGAGGTCGTTTGCGGCTAAAATCGAGCTTATGAAGCTAAAATGAAAGCTCCTGATTGCATAAGATGCAAAAGTGTCGATGTAAAAATAGCCCTTGGCTGGAGATACCAAGTGGCTTAAACGGTATGAAGTAAATAGCATCCTTGCTCAGCAAAAATGGCTGATGATAGCGATAGTCTTATATGACACAGGCTGTGTGGATATGCTAATTAGCCTCTTGAAATACTGAATTGGCGTAATTGTTCGAGATTTCCTTCTATCAAGGCTTGCTTTTTCTTTCTGCTCCAGCGTTTTATCTGTCGTTCTCTGGCTTCTGCTTGGTTTCTTCTGGCAAACCGCTCTGTGTAAAGTAGCTCAACAGGTCTGTTTCGTCTTGTATAATGTCCTCCCTTGCCTCGAAGATGCTCTTTGAGACGTCTTTCTAAATTATTTGTGATTCCTGTGTAATAAGCACCATTGCTGTTTTGAGTAATATACAAGTACCACATCTCGCATCTTCGATGAACAAATCTCCACCTTATCCTTCGACAGGCTCAGGATGGTTCTCCGCAGCTAATGGTGAGCAAGGCTGATAGCCAATAGGCTATCAGCCGCGTCGAACCATGCCCAGGACTGGAGTCGAACCAGCACGAGATTGCTCTCACTAGCCCCTCAAGCTAGCGCGTCTGCCTATTCCGCCACCTGGGCCTTATAGTCCCCGCAATATGCGGGAAAAAAGTATTATTTCCGATTGATTACGGATTGTCAATTTTCATTTTTCCATGATTAAAAATTTCACAGCCTAATTCCCTCAAACTCGATCCGAATCGTCTGCGGTTTTAAACCGTTGAAGTCCTGCCATATTAATGGAAAATATTCAGGAATTTACTTGAATTTTTGCCGGGATGCTGTATGATAATTATTTAACAATTGAATATAGTTAATCATCGAATTAGAGGGGGCGGCAAATCGTAAACAAACTCAAAATAAAATTTCTCACAATCTGGCATTCTGAACACTTCGGCTATGCTCAATACAGGTTTTAACAGCAGTCCACAGGATGCCTCACGGCAAAGTAAGAAAGAAAAAATGCAAAACGAAGCCAATCTTAAAAAGGATAAATTTGCGTAAGCTCTTATATTACAAGTAAATAAGCAGGATTTTACTATTTTGGGATTAAAAAAACGAACCCAATTTGCCGGCTTTTCAGGCTCCGCCCTGACAAGTGGCCAGAAATTCGAAGCACTCCGTATGCAGTCACAAGGACGAAGCTCGAAACCTGTCCTGAGCGGAGTCGAATGGATCCGAAAGATGAGGATTGGAAAAAAATGAAAAACGAACCCAATTTATTGGAAAGCCTAATTATTTTAGGAATTTTATATTTTTTTCCAAATTTATATTGACTTTATCAATATATATACTAATATTTATGATTATGGCTAAAAAATTACTCTCAACATCTTGTCCTTGTTGCGGCCTGTCGATGCAAACGGCGGCAATGACCTGCACGACATGCGGCGTAAAAATCGAAGGCGATTTTAGTACAACCTTATTCGACAGGCTCTCACCGGAAGACCAGAGATTCTTAGAGCAATATCTATTATCCGGATTCAGCATAAAAACGATGGAGGAAAACGGTTCATTAGGTTATGCCGCAATTCGCTCCCGGTTAGACAGGCTGATTGCGAATTATAAGCAGCTAAAACAAATGGATGCCCAGAAAAAAGCCGTCCTGGAGCAACTGCGAAACGGTCAAATTTCCGTAGCCGAAGCAAAAGAGAAACTCGAAAAACTCGCGGGAGAATAAAAAATGGAAAACACAAAAAATATATCCTCGGAACAAGAGCTGCTCGAACTTCTTAATGAAGGCAAAATTAATCAGAAAGAATATGACGAGCTTCTTGAGTCACTGCAACGAAGACCACAGGCCGGTTCTACCAATGCCGCTCCGGCAGAAATTCAGTCTGTTCAAACCAGTGGCCTGGCAATCGCATCTATCGTGCTGGCTTTGGCTCTCGGTCCTTTCGGTATGCTGCCGGCAATTATTTGCGGACATGTGGCGCTGCGAAAAATCGAACGAAATGCCACCTTGGGAGGTCGCAGCCTTGCATTGGCGGGATTGATCGCCGGTTACAGTATTCTCGGTCTGTCACTCGTTATGTTAGTACCCATTCTGATGCCGCTATTAGTTTATCAAAAAGCTGCGATTGCAGCCGATGCGACTGAGATTATGCGATTTGCCCTCGATGATACACAACGGGTTATTACCCGCTCGGGTGTAGAAATAGATAAACAAATATCATGTGACGGCAATGGGTCGTTGCGAGTTGAAACAGCAGAACAAAGGACAATAAGATTATTCGATATTGGCGATGTGGATATCGAAAATGCCCGATTGCTTTACCAGGCAAAAGTCCGAACCGAGGATGCCGATGGTAAGGTTTACCTCGAGATGTTGTGTCACTTTCCCGGCAAGGGCGAATTCTTCTCGAGGGGATTAATGGCGCCTTTGACAGGCACAACGAATTGGACAACGCTGGAAACGCCGTTCATGTTAAAGAAAGGACAAAATCCAGACAATATAAAACTGAATCTGGTCATGGACGGACGCGGTACGGCATGGATCGACGATATACGACTTCTGAAAGTGACGTTGGATTGAAAAAATCTACATACCTCTTTGGTTGTTCCAGAGCAAAACCTGCAATCTCTGGCAGAAACAATAGCCACTACGCTTGCACAAATCGGCGACCATGGGGGCCTTTTCGAGAAACTCGTCTCTTGTAGCTGCCTGCGGCATTAACATGACTCTATTAACATCTATGTTGCCGGTCGTTTCGAGAATCTCCTGAATTTCCGTCAGGTCGTTCTTGCCATCTATGACGAATTTGAACTGACAATTATAATGGAATGCCAACTCTCCAAGAACTGCCAGATCGAGTCTGGAATTATTATGTATTGTCGCCAATTTCGTTTCTTCCGGCACGGAATTGGCCAACTTTGGACTAATGCTCATGATATCGCAAGGTATATCCGGGATATAAGCGATGCCGGCGGTCTCGATAGTAATGTGTTTATTGAGAGCCTTCAATTCTTTTGCCAGTTGTCGTATCTGGAGATCCATCATCGGCTCTCCACCGGTTATGACGGCATATCCACATTGAAAACTGCAAACCGTCTCGACAATTTCGATAATCGTGCAATCCTGCCCCGCTTCTTCTTCCCATGCGTATTTGGTATCACACCATCGGCATCGCAAGGGACAGCCCGCCAGACGCACGAACACGCTCGGGACACCGGCAAGAAAACCCTCGCCCTGAAGGGAATAGAATATTTCACTTACTTTCACTTCGACGCTCGACATCCATTATCTGATATTCGATCCGGTCTTTTAGTCCAGCTTCGGCGAAACCTTTCAACCTCAACCGGCAGGAGTCACACCGACCGCAGCTTTTGCCGCGACTATCGGGGTCGTAACAACTATGCGTCAGAGAATAATCCACACCCAGCTCCGTGCCTTTAATAATAATTTGTGCTTTGGTCATATTTATAATAGGGGTATGAATATGGTACCGGCCCCGCCCTGTAACAGCGGCGGCGGTTGCAAGATTGGCGGTCTTCTCGAAGCTCTCGATGAATCCTGCCCGGCAGTCGGGATACCCGCTGTAATCGGTCGAATTGACGCCGATGAATATATCAAACGCCCCCAGGACCTCGGCCCAAGCAAGGGCATAGCTGAGGAATATCGTGTTTCGTGCCGGCACATATGTAACTGGAATATCTCGGGCATCCTCCAGGTCGGCCCTGTCCTTCGGCACGGCGATTTTTAAATCGGTAAGAGCCGAACCTCCGAAAGCCCTCAGGTCGATATCGATTATTCGATGCTCCGCGGCCCCGAGAGAAACAGCGACTTTTTCGGCAGCTTCGATTTCGAGCTTATGCCGCTGGCCGTACCGGAACGTAAGGGCATGGCACTGGAAATTCTCACTTCGAGCCATCGCCAGCGTCGTCGCCGAGTCGAGACCACCGCTCAACAAAACAATTGCCTTTTTTTCCGCCGTATCTTTTTCCATAATCCGGCCACAGCAGGGAATTTTCTTATCGTTATTTTGAAAATCTCAAAAACCGCCGGGCATTCTACCTGCCGCGGCGATTATTGTCAAAAAGCAAAAATTTACACACGCCACGGCTATTATAAAAAGGTGACTTTGAATTTTTTATTGTCTATATCGTTGATTATTGCTTGTTTTACGCCAATATTCCGATTATATTATCAGGAAAGGATGATTTGAGAGAGGCCGAAACAATGAGTAAACGGGCAGAAATAGAGTTATTCGATAATCCCAATCCCGAAAGAGACTATTGCATAACAATCAGCTCACCTGAATTTACCAGCGTATGCCCACGAACGGGCCAGCCCGACTTCGGCGAGATTATCATCGAATACTGCCCCGACAAAC
>JAFGBG010000262.1 GCA_016933295.1 Sedimentisphaerales bacterium
GGATAACCAAAATTACAAGGCGGAACAGATTCTCCTGGATATTTCCGGCGATATTAACATAGCGGGAGTTTTATTGGAGGGGCTGCCGGGGATGCCGATTACAGACGAAAACGGACGTTACAGCTCAAGGATTCCTTATGGCTGGGGCGGCACAGTGACGCCGATAAAAGAAGGTTTGGTGATGACACCGGCCAGCCGGTCATATACGGCGGTAGCAGCAGATCAGAAAAACCAAGATTATTTTGCCGAACCATTGATGCTTACTATAACCGACGTGGTTAAAGTAAATGGACAACCGGTACCCGGCGTAAAAGTTACTACAAACGACGGTATCTCTTCCGTGACGGACACCAAAGGCAGATACGCCATCATTGTCCCTTACGGCTGGACCGGGGAGATTGCTTTACACAAAGAAGGTTATAAATTCGACCCACCCAGCAAGCCGTTCGCAAACGTAGTAACAAATATCAGAGACGGCGTCTCGGAACAACAAAGCCCATTCCGGGCACGTACTTCATCTCGAGTCAGAAGCATCGGAGCGTATTCATCTTCTATCGGACGAACCGACAACCGGAGAATTCTCGTGGTTCCCGACGGAGATGTCAAATCAGAAGAGCTTGCCCGGATGGTCGAAGATATGTACGTTATGTCGTATATCCTCGACGAGAGATTCAAAGAGCCTCGAATGATTCGGGGTGTTTTCAGGGATTTCGGCGATTTCTTCGGGCGGGATAATCGCCAAACCGAAGCAGTCTATATGCAGGGTTACGGAATCGTCTTTATGATGGAGGTCGATTATACCTTTACGCCTGCACCACAAACACCCGAACAGACCGCAGGCGAACCAAACAAAGAAGTCGATTCTACCTGGCAGCTTGCAAAAGAAAGAATGTTCTCCCCCGGCACAGGAAGCATTAGCAGATCCGGCGATGGGCAGGAATATGAAGGACAGATGGTTGACGAGCTGAAGGCGGATCTTGTCCGGACACTCAAACACGCCTCCAATATCCGAAACTTGGCGCCGAATGAGTGGATTGTTCTGAGTGTTACCGGAACCGGAAGTCAATCCGGCGTAAACGTGATGGGTGGATGGCAGGTTTACGGCCAAAGCTCGAGTCGAATGAGGGCACCGTCTTCTTCGGGAAGAGTTGGTAGTTATGGCGGCGTAAGGAGCAGTGACGGTGGTGGTGCCGCCATGGGCGGTTATGGTGGTGGCGGTATGATGGGCGGCTATGGCGGTGCCGGTATGAGCGGTTACGGCGGCAGTAGTATGGGCGGCTACGGCAGTAGTGGTATGGGTGGTTCTGCCGGTGGAATGATGGGTGGCTATGGTGGTGGCGGCATGGGCGGTTCTGCAGGCGGCATGATGGGTGGCATGGGAGGTTACTCCGAGCCAAATGTTTCGCCGTCCACGGTTCTGACCATACGCGCGATGAAAGCGGATGTGGATGCTTTTTCGGAAGGTGAATTGAATTTCGATGAATTCCGGCAGAGAGTACAGATATTAATGTACTGAGTATTTGAAGAAAGGAACAAACAATGTTACGGCGAAAAATTATTTCAGGTATGGTTATTGTCTTTTCAATCACCGTATTTGCTGGTGAAAATTCATCCGATAAATCCAAATCTGAGATGCCCGAATACTCAACGGATTTTGAGGACCAGCAACAAACAATTCCGATGCAAATGCCGAATGAGTTTCAGGGCAGGATGAACCGGCAGATGGCCGAACAATGGAGCGATTTTTCCAACTTCACACGGTCACGACAGCGCAGCCTGGAGCAAAGAATCATGGAAATGCAAAGAAAGGCTCGGGAACAGGAAGAACAGGCAATGAAACAGGCCCTCGGTGTCAATGAAGCGCAATGGAAAACCATCAAACCGAAAATAGAGAAAGTCAAAACCTGCCGCGAGCGGGCCTCTGTAAGTACCGGCCTGCCTTTGAGCAGTACCTTTGTAAGCAGTACCAGCTCGCCACAAGGAGGTGGTGGTTTCGGCGGCGGCTTTCAATTCCAATCCGGCGGCAGTAGTAACTTGATGCCTGTACAATCCTCTTTCCAGAACCAGCCCAGCCAGCGTGAAACTCAGGGCGAAAGAATATGCCGGGAGCTAAATGAGCTGCTTGATAATCCGAATTCATCTCCGGAAGCAATAAGGCAAAAAATGCTTGAGTTACAACAAGCCCGAGCAAATGCCAAAAGACAATTAGCTCAGGCACAGAAGGAATTGCGGGAAGTTTTGACATTACGTCAGCAGGCAAGACTTGTTCTAATAGGATTACTCGACTGATCACCCTTCCCGTTTCAGTGCCGCATTCACAGAACAAAGAAAGCCGGTCTATAAAGTCCGGCTTTTCTATTTACATGCCCGGTTGTTGCCGTCATAATCACCGAAATGATAAAACTCGAAGTCAAAAACAATGTCGATCCGGTATGTCCACATTGCTCCGCGGGATTGCAAACCGTATGGATGCGCGAGCTTATCTCCACGCTGGGGAAACGCTATGTTTACTTTTGTCCGCACTGCCGCAAGGTCCTGGGTGTTTCCCACCGAAAAGGCTTCTGGATGGGTTAAGGCAAATATCAGCCTGTGATTTATTCGGAATTCTGCCGCATAGATAACGATTTAGGAGATAAGTTTTGGAAGAACAGCTCTTGCCTGAGGATAATAGTCAGCCTGTGGAGAAACCGCCGCGTCCTTGGGGTTTTTGGCCGACCATTGGATTTTCGATGATTATCACTGCCGCTTTTTTCTTTGTACAGTGTATTATCGTCATAATATGGACTGTGGGATATCTGATACAAAACCAGAAGCTCGAAGTCGAACAGTTCGCGAATAATCTTGTAAAAAACGGACTGTTTCAATCGGTTTTTCTTTGTGCCGTTGCCCCAGTTACCATCGGCCTGTCAATCCTTTTTTCCGAAATACGCAAAGGAATAACGATTAAACAATATCTCGGTTTCCGCTATCCGGGCTGGACGAAGATAGTAAAATGGTGTCTCGTTGTTATCGTTTTTGCCGTGATTTCAGATATGTTAATATTCTTCTCCGACGATCCTGTCATTGCGGAATATATGACAAGCACTTACAAAACCGCGTTTTTTTTGCCGCTTTTTTGGTTTGCGATAATCATTGCTGGGCCGCTGTCCGAAGAAATATTTTTCCGGGGCTTCCTCTTCGAGGGTATTCGGTACTCGAAAGTCGGGGCCGCCGGAGCGGTGATAATAACATCACTGATCTGGTCAACCATGCATTTGCAATATAATATTTACGGCATAATTTTTATCTTCGTGGGCGGTCTTCTTCTCGGATACGTGCGGATCAGGAGCAATTCCATTTATCCTCCAATCGCCATGCATATTCTTCATAATATCATAGCATCCGTAGAAGTCGTCGTTTATGTGGAATTTTTTCATACCACAGGCTGAGTATTCAATAGCCGAAGCCCAATCAGGTTAAGTACCTGTTATATATGCCTTTAGAGGATTTTATTGAAATAAGGTGTAAATATTAATAATTAAAAAACGATTCCCGTCGAATATATAAACTCCATATACCGGTCATTTCTCAAAAAGCAGTTGACGACTGCCTGTTGTACCGTTACAATCCTCCGGATTTTTTTTGAACTCAGTTTGTACTATGCCTCTAAAAAGGCTTCAAAGGGCAGAAATCTAACTCTCACGGGAGGTAATAAAATTAATGTGTAAAGTAAAAGAAATACTAAAAGAAAAACTGACGGAAGAACATTACAAAAGACTAACGGCGCTGGATAATCCCAGGATGCACGAATTTGTCGCGGATGCCATCGAACTGACCGGGGCGGCTTCGGTTTATGTTTGCACGGACTCGGAGGCAGACAGAGACTATATCCGCCGACAGGCAGTCAAGCTCGGCGAGGAAATACAGCTAAACATAAAGGGACACACCTGTCATTTCGACGGATATAACGACCAGGCGCGGGATAAAGCCCGAACAAAATATCTGCTCCCTGCAGGTTCCGACCTCGGGGCGAGTCTTAACTCGATTGAAAAACATAGCGGCGTCGAGGAAGTTCGCTCGTTTCTTAAAGACTCGATGGTCGGTCGCGAAATGCTGGTCCTCTTTTTCTGCCTGGGACCTATCGATTCGGATTTCTCTATTCCGTGCGTACAGATTACCGATTCCCCTTACGTTGCCCACAGCGAGAGTATTCTTTACAGGGGCGGCTACGAGCAGTTCAGGAAAATCGGCTCTTCGCCGGACTTTTTCAGATTTATCCACTCCGAAGGCGAGATGGAAAATAACGTGAGTAAAAATATCGACAAACGTAGGGTTTATATCGACCTCGAAGAAGACCTGGTTTACAGTGTCAATACCCAGTACGGCGGCAATACGATCGGCCTGAAGAAGCTTGCGCTCAGGCTGGCGATTAACAAAGCTTCGCAGGATGGCTGGCTTGCCGAACACATGTTCGTTCTCGGTGCTCACGGCCCCGGCAGGCGAGTGACATATTTTGCCGGTGCGTTTCCGTCGGCCTGCGGGAAGACATCGACTTCCATGCTGCCCGGACAGACAATCATCGGCGACGATATAGCATATTTCAAAAAGAAAAACGGCATGATAAAATGTGTAAACGTGGAAAAGGGTATTTTCGGTATCATCCAGGATGTTAATCCGACCGACGACGCGATTATATACAATGCCCTGACGAATCCATGCGAAGTAATTTTCTCCAACGTCCTGCTCGATGACGAACAAAAACCGCACTGGCTCGGCATGGGTTCGAAGCTGCCGACCGAAGGAACGAATCATTCCGGCCAATGGCATGAAGGCAAAACGGACGACAAGGGAAATAAGATTACTGCCTCGCATAAAAACGCTCGTTATTGCCTGAATATCGCGGACTTGAGCAATCGCGATCCCTTGATCGACGATCCCGAAGGCGTTCCGGCGGGCGGCATCGTCTATGGCGGCAGAGACAGTGACACATGGGTTCCGGTCGAAGAAGCGTTCAGTTGGGAAGAAGGCATTATTTTGAAGGGAGCCAGTCTCGAATCCGAAACGACGGCCGCAACGCTCGGCCAGGAAGGCGTCAGAACATTCAATCTGATGAGCAATCTAGACTTCCTGTCGATTCCTCTCGGTCGATACATACAAAACAATCTGGATTTCGTCAATGGAATCGAGAAACCGCCGCTGATTTTTTCGGTCAATTATTTCCTCAAGAATAAAGACGGCAAATATCTTAACGATATGGCGGACAAGCTGATCTGGATTCTCTGGGCCGAGTTACGCGTGAACGGCGACGTTGATGCGCTTGTAACACCGACGGGCCTGATACCGAAATACGAGGATTTGGCCGAATTATTCAAAAAGCACCTGAATAAAAACTACATGAAAGAACAATATATCGAGCAGTTTACCATTCGCATACCGCAGAATCTCGCCAAGCTGGAGCGTGTCGAGAAAATTTATACGGAGAAGGTTTCCGATACTCCTCAGATTGTTTTCGATACCTTCGACGAGGCGCGAGGCCGGCTGCAGGAAGCTCGTGATAAACAAAGCGATTATATATCGCCTTTCGATTTGGAGTAAAAACCACCGGTCTTGGAGGTTTTCTTGACGTTCAAAAAAAAAGCACAGTTAAAAAAAACTGTGCTTTTTTTCTATTATGGGAAGGAAGCTCTAAAACTTATAAATCATACTTAATGCCACTGCCGGTGCATGAGAACGATAGAACGGATTGTTGCCGCCGTAAATTCGTTTATTAAAGTCTTTATTGAATATGCCGAGCAGATAATAACCATCGACACGAAGCGTCAGATTTTTACTGGGATGGTGCTGCAGACCCAGATTTAAATAAGAAGCAGTACGATAGCTGCGTTGCCATCCCTCGGCGGCCAGCGAATCGGGCCATCCCCCGCTGGCGTATGCATCATGAACATAATGGCTAAAGTCTTTGTGTCCCGGGAATCCCCAATACACACGCATTGAGCCGTCAAGCTTCCATTGGTCGTCCAGCTTGTGCTGAGCGGTAAGTTTGGTGATATGGTTCGACCATCTTGCAAGATCATCGCCGTAACCGAAGTCCTTGGCGCTCACGTATGACCACGCACCAGGTTCAAGATTAAAGCTGTATAGCTTGGTGTATCCATGTGAAACGGCCACACGAGTGTTGTCTGTGTGATAAGCCGCTTCCAGCTCGAAGCCCCAGTCTCTTTGCGTAGCAATGGGTACGGTTTGCATTGAGGTCCCATCCCATCCGATCAGTTCGAGATTGTAGTGCACAAAGCCGGTTGCCGCAAGATCAAGATTCTTACTGTGAGTCCGTTCGTACCGCAGCTCGATACTATCCAGTTTCTCGGGCCTGCTGTCACCCTCTGCGGCAAGTTTCAATTGCTCTTCGTAATTCGCCCGGACCGACCTTGCCCACATAAGTTTATAGGTGTCTTTTTCGGTGGGCGTGAAAACCAGAGTCGCTCGCGGTGAGAGCATCTGTTTGGTATAAGTATGGTCGTCTATTCTGCCTCCGAGGAACGTAGTCCACTGCTTATTAATGTTCCACTGATATTCGCCGAAAACGGAATACATATTCGTCGACCATTGGGGCACTGGTGAGCCTATCTGACTTATTACGGTTTCGCTGTGAGGCCATCCGGGGCTGCGATTGCCATACTCGCCGTGCAGTACTTCTGTCCCGAAAGCAAGCTTGTGTTTCTCATGGATGTTGTGCCGGATTACGGCTTTTCCAATATACTTTTCTTCGCGGAACGCTTCGAGAATCCAGGTATGAACCTGCCGTTCAAAGTCGAACATGTCGTAACTTAAGGACAAATCCAAATTCGTCCTTTCTCCAAGCTCCGTGAGCCTGCCGATATATGTTGTTGCCTGCTGATAACCGTAACCCGGATCGACATAGGGCAATATCCATGCACCGCCCCAGCCGTATGGGTCACTCGTCAGCATTTGAGGATCCCACGGAAATTGTTTGCCGCCGCGTGTATATCGCGCCCAAAAGTCCCAGCTCCCTCGAGTAATTTCACCGTAGAACTTTAAAGGAGGAAGATTCCGATAAGCCTCCCCGTCATTAGGTATGGAAGGATGCAGCAGGGGGTCCCCTTCGAGGGTGCCGGCGGCCGGTATGGCCATGTCCGCCATACCGGTCAGATCCCTGGTCACGATAAGAGGCGCATCGAACTTGTCTGCTCCGCGATATTCGCCGATACCGGCATATCCGAAAAAGCCGCCGTCCCCGTCATCGAACTTGTGACCGTGTCTTATTTCTGTCGAATAGAACTCTTCGACGGCGCCAAGACGGCTTGTTATCTCGGTGCCCTGGAACGTTCCGGCGTTGTGGGTAACGATATTAATGACCATCGAGACAGCACCCGGACCGTACAGGGCCGAACCCGGTCCGCGCACGATGTCGATATGGTGTATGTCCTTAAGCAGAACAAGGTCACGTTCGCTGACGACACCATAGTGCGTTCGTTCGTTCATTACACGCCCGTTTACTAAGAGCAGATATTTGTCGTCACGGTCGGTCATAATGCCGCGAAGTCCCATATTCTCCGCTTCCCATGTATTGCGCACCCATTGTAAGTTCGGCACGTATATGTCCAGCAGCTCGAAAAGGCTTCTGGCGCCGGATGCCTGTATCTGTTCTTCCGTGACGGTGGTGACAGCCGCCGGGACTAAGCGAGGTTTGGATTCGGTCAAAGTCGCTGTCGAGGCTACTTCCATTTCCATTAATTGCTCTATGGACATATCAAATAAATCCACCTCCTGACCGGAAGATGTGTCCTTTTTATTTGCAGTTTCATTCTCGACTAATGTAGCTTTTTCTTCTTCAGCCTCTCCGGCGAAGATGGGACTACTGTAAACCATCACCGCTACTATTACGAATCTCCAACCAAATGAAAGTAACTTGTCAACCATGATGATTACTCCAAATTAGAGTAGATTTATAATCTCTCTTAATAAGCTGATGACACAAAGCTATCCTGCATCAAAATCGACCACGATAGCTACCACCCAAAAGTTGTATAGATAACAGTGGAACGACTCACTTTTTCCTCTATACGATCCTCCACTGCCTATATAATAATTTAGTACATCGGAAAATTGCTGATTTAGAATAAGTTAAAAGACGAAAAAACGAATGATTTTTCACATTTGCGTATAAATATAGTCTTATAATAAGGCTTTATAAGACTATTCCGCACCAAAGCATAAACAATAAACTGCAAATTTGTTCTCACGGAGTTATCGAGATAAATATTTGTCCGCGAATTTTTTCGCCGCCGAACGCAGCAATATATGGCTGTTCGCAATTGCTTCGAGGTCGGAGATATCCCCTGGCTTAGATGCTATAGCCGTCACTATTCCGGCATTTTGGTATTCCTGTTCAGATAGCTCCACCCGCCCCGCAAGAACTGCTACGCGTGTATGCGTTTGCGAGGCTGCTTTCAGGATTCCCGAAACGACTTTCCCTGAAAGTGACTGATGATCGAGGCAGCCCTCGCCGGTAATAATCCAGTCGGCCGACTCAAGCTCGGCACGAAGATTGGTCCGGGCAATTACGGCTTCGATACCGGATACGAGTTTTGCGTCCATAAATGCAACAGCACCGGCGGCCAATCCCCCTGCGGCACCCGCACCTGGCAGGTTGAGAATATCCCGCCGCAATTGTATTCGTATAACATCGGCCATGTGTGCAAGAGATTTTTCCAGTCGTTCGACCATTTCCGGTGTGGCCCCTTTTTGCGGGGCATAAATTCTTGCCGCACCGAATTCGCCGCATAAAGGATTATCGCAGTCACGAAGAACCTCGACAGGCACAAGATTCATTCTTTCCGGCCTGCTAATTTTATCGAGTCTGTAAAGACCGGCGCCGCCGGGAGGGATTTGCCGGCCTTCGTGATCGAGAAACTTCCAGCCTAAAGCCGATGCCGCACCAAGCCCACCATCGACTGTCGCACTGCCTCCTACGGCCAGAAGGATTTTCCAGGCGCCGTGTTCCAGCGCAGCCCTGATAAGCTCGCCGGTTCCGTATGTGGTTGTCCGGAGCGGATTCATTTGCCCGGGACGGAGAAGCTCGATACCGCTTGCAGAGGCAGTCTCAACCACGGCTGTTTTGTCTTCGAGCCAGGCGAACCCGGCGTCAACTTTCATATCCGGCAGCGGCCCGGTAACTTTCCGCTCGACCCATTGTCCGTTGCAGGCTTTTATCAACGCGTTGGCTGTTCCCTCGCCGCCGTCGGCCATCGGCTTTATTACAAGCTGAACATAGGGAGCGCATTCATGAATTGCCTCGGCGATAATTTCACAGGCCTTCTCAGCCTTTAAGCTGCCCTTAAAAGAATCGCTCGCAACAACAACTTTCATAAAATTTACACCCGTCGGCAATAAGATAAGAAAACACATTATCGATGGTATTTACCGTTCTCGGCACGAACTGTCAAGACTCTACGACGGACAATACGATAACTGACATAAAATAGATTTGACTAAGGTTTATGGGGGTATTATACTCCAATATCAAATTAAAGCTTTATAGCGTTTTATTTCTGGAGAGAAAAAATGAATCCGGTGCTCAAACAAAATGCCGTTGAATCCACAAGCGGTGCTGATTTGATAGCGTCGGCAAAAGGTAAAACTATGAAAAATGAGAACAAATATCCCGAAAACGAAAAAATCGCCGCTGAGGGTATAACTTTCGACGATGTGCTGCTGATACCGGCAAAAAGCGATTTCGTCCCGAGCCAGGCGGACACACGAACTCAACTTACAAATAACATCACAATCAACATCCCTATAATTTCCGCCGCTATGGATACAGTTACTGAAGCCGCTCTGGCAATAGCGCTGGCGCAGGAAGGCGGGATCGGGATAATACACAAGAACCTGAGCATCGAGGCTCAGAAACGCGAAGTTGCCAAGGTAAAACGTTCGGAGCACGGTGTGATTCTCGACCCCGTTACTTTATCGCCGGGCGAGCCGGTAAGCAAGGCTCAACAAATGATGAAGGAGTACAATGTCTCCGGCATTCCGATAATTCAGGGCAAAAAGCTGGTCGGCATCCTGACGAGCAGGGACCTGAAGTTCCTCAAAGATTATGATGTGGAAATAAGCACCGTAATGGTCAAAGACAATCTCATTACAGGCCCGGCAGATACAACTCTGGAACAGGCAAAGGAAATCCTGCAGAAACACAAAGTCGAGAAACTGCTTTTGGTCAATAACAGCGAATTGGTCGGCCTGATTACTATGAGAGATATCGACCGTGTACAGCAATATCCGATATCGGCAAGAGACGATCGCGGCAGACTCTTGGTCGGAGCCGCAGTCGGAGTCCATGATTATGACAGGATTGAGGCGCTCATATCGGCGGATGTCGATATTATCGTCGTCGATACGGCACACGGCCATTCGCAGAACGTTATAGATACCGTCAAAAAAATCAAAGCCGAATATGATATAGACGTGATTGCGGGCAACATCGCTACCGCCGAAGCGGCGGAGGATTTGATAGAAGCCGGCGCCAACGCCCTGAAGGTAGGTATCGGCCCCGGTGCGATCTGCACGACGAGAATCATTTCCGGCGTCGGAGTGCCACAGGTCTCCGCCATAATAAATTGCGCCTGCGTTGCACGGAAGCATAATATTCCCGTCATCGCCGACGGCGGCATAAAACAATCGGGTGACATAACAAAGGCGATTGCCGCCGGGGCTTCGAGCGTGATGGTCGGCTCGCTGTTCGCCGGTCTGAAAGAAAGCCCGGGCCAGTTGGTGATTTATAAGGGCAGGCAGTTCAAGGAATACAGAGGCATGGGCTCTCTGGGGGCAATGGTAAAAGGCTCGGCGGACAGGTACGGACAAAGCAGCTCGACCGAAAGAAGCAAGCTTGTGCCGGAGGGCGTCGAAGGCAGAGTGCCCTATCGCGGCAATCTCGGCGAGTTCGTCTATCAACTGGTCGGCGGATTGCGTGCCGGGATGGGCTACTGCGGGGCGAGGAATATCGATGAGCTTATGAAAAAAGGCCGGTTTGTTCGTATCAGCGCCGCCTCGGTACACGAATCGCATCCGCACGATATACAAATAACAAAAGAAGCGCCGAACTATTCGGCGTCTCTGCCTTTCGAAGATTAACGAGACGATAAAATAAAGTTTTCAATATCGACCGCGCGGAGGATGAATATGAACACGATAACTGCAAAGTTATATCTGCTCTTTCTTGTACTCGTTTGCGGCTCATTTGTA
>JAFGBG010000263.1 GCA_016933295.1 Sedimentisphaerales bacterium
CAGGATCATAGGCAGTAGGGGGGCGAACCGTGAACTGCCAGATATCCCCTTTGTAGATATTATTCCCGCCGACCTCATCGATTCGCCAGTAATAGGTTGTGCTCGGGACAAGACCGTCAATTACTATGCTGGCGTCACTCTGTCGGGCTTTGTAAACATTTACAGGCCCCATAGGACTGCTGTTTGTAGCATTGACCACATCTTCGCGGCTGTCGGACAAGTAGATATCATGTTCTGTTGCAAAAGGTCCCGGCTGCCATTGAAGTGTTACCGATATTGTGTTGATCAGGCTGTTATTACTCGGCATCGGATTGATTGCAATAGGATTAACACTTTCAATGGAAACATCATCCAAAATGACTTGTGAAAACCACCACTGATTAGAGGGAGCACGTTCGCTTATATTTCCAAAGCCGATTTGTAAAGTGCTACCAAGACCGGCCGGATTAGCGCCTGTAGATAAATAAAATGTCTGAAAAGTCCAGGAATTCCTGGGCTGGTCAGGATTATCCATGTCATAGATAGCCTGGTCTATCGTTGTCGATGTAGCTGAATCCTGAAGGTAAACTCGGAGAATTCCGCCGTATGTACCTTCAGTACCTCCCCTGCGGCCGACCCATACGGAAACTTTATAAGTTTTATTTGCCTGGACTCGAAGGAGGCTTCCTGCCTCTGTAATATCCTGATAGATCCATGTGTTCTGATTAAAGGCACAGATATTTTCACCGCTTTGCGATGGCGGATTGAGTGAAGATGCGGTCAAATCCTGTTCATTTGCACCACTTCCTTCCCAACCGGCAGGAATTTCTCCCCAGGCTCCGTCTGAGTATGGTGTCTGGTCAAAACCAGGATTTTCCAAAGTCAACTGGCCGAAAACCGGTACAGTCATAAAGGCAATAATAACGATAAGTACGACCAGAGGCTTGTGAATATTTTCTTGCTTCATGTCATCCTCCCTTCAAAAAAATTAGTTATTGGTTAAAAAGTCCGGCGTAACGTTTTATATGGCCGTATAATATTTTTGTTGTTGTCTATAGTTCGCATAAAAAATACATGAAATTACTTCGATGAAAATCTATATACTAAGACCCTCTTTCAAATACTGAAATCATATTACCTCTGAGCATTTTATACTAAATTAGCCGCCTTGATGTCAAGCAAATTCTCACGTAAGTTTAACAAACTAAATTTCTCCAAAACCTCGTAAAAGTTTGTTTTTTTCTTGAATATTTGAAGTTTTTTGGTTTAATAATGTGTAGGTCAATTTCTGTTGTGCGGTTTTATATAATGTTTTATTGATCTCGATGCGGCAATAATTGAAAGATGTCAGGATTGCAGTCTAATTCCATTGATATTGAAAAATGGCTAAAGCTGATCAGGGCTGATGGTGTAGGTCCGTCGATTTTCGCAAAACTTCTGGAGCGTTTCGAGACGCCGGATAGAATTCTTGGTGCTTCTGTCGGCGAGTTAGCAAAAACAAACGGCATAGGTTTTAAAACTGCCGAACGAATCGCCGCAACGCGCGATAAATTCGATGTGACTATTGAATTGGAACGTGCTCATAAGCTTGGCGTTTGGATTATACATCTGCGCGATAACCGCTACCCACCTGTTTTGAAGCGGATTTACGATCCTCCGCCGATACTTTATATTAAGGGCAGCTTAACGAAACAGGATAATTTGGCAATATCTATAGTCGGTTCCAGGCAGTGTAGTTTTTATGGTCAGGAGCAGGCTTCCAGACTTGCGCACTTTCTGGGTTCGGCAGGTTTTACAGTCTGTTCCGGTATGGCTCGAGGTATAGATACCGCAGCTCATCAGGGGGCATTGTCGGCAGGCGGCAGAACTATTGCCGTTCAGGGTTGTGGACTGGCGAATATCTTTCCGCCGGAGAACAAGCGTCTGTTCGAGCTTATTGCGCAATCCGGTTCGTGTATCAGTGAGCTGCCTTTGGATTATGAACCTTTGCCGGGAAATTTTCCAGCACGCAACAGAATTATTGCCGGATTGTCTCTGGGTACGATTGTAGTCGAAGCAGGCCTGCGATCGGGTGCTTTACTTACCGCCAATGCGGCAATGGATTACAATCGTGAGGTGATGGCCGTGCCGGGGAAAATCGATTCTCCTTTGAGCAGGGGGGCGCACCAGTTGATAAAGCAGGGTGCAAAGCTTGTAGAATCCGTCGAGGATGTAATGGAAGCCCTCGGATATTATGGCGAACAGTTAATCGAACATACGAGTAAAGCGGCGAAAAAGGCCAATGATGTAATAGAAAAACCTTTGTTCGATATAGATCAATTAAACCTGGGTGATGATGAAAAAAAGATATATTCCTGCCTGAGCAAAGAGCCTTCTCATATCGAGCAGATTATTATGGAGTCCGCTCTTACACCGGGGACAGTCCATGCCGGGTTGATTTCACTCCGGTTAAAAGGTCTGATTAAACAATTGCCGGGAAGCTTGTTTGTAAAAAAGTAGGTTCTTCTGGACCAAAAAACAGTTCCGTTATTTCCATTATTTCCTGTAAATATAAATATAAGAGGAATTTCCTACTACGAAATGAGTGTAATCCTGCTTGCATATTTTAATTAAACTTCCGAAGATACAACAAGCATTTGCTGAAAGCCAACGGCCCTGACTTTGACTTTGAACAAGTTTTCCAGGCATGGAAGCTTGGTACCGTTTGGATTCTGGGGGGCTGGCCGTTGGCTTTATTATTTGGGGGTATAATATGGTTAAGCGGATCGAATGCAGAATTATCAAATCAAAGTTTCTTGAGGGGCCCGAAAGCAGCTTTTTGGCTTCAAGAGGATATCAGAGCGATTTTTATAGTAATACTGTCTCTGCCGCTACCGTTTTCGAAAATATCTCGAACGAAAAAAACCATTTATTCGTTCAATATAGGCGATTTCTAATAGCTTATGTTCAAATCGAAAATCTGCCGGGGCAAATTCTCGACTATTACATTTAAGTCTCAGACTCAAAAATACATACAAATTTGTTTGACTTTTTCTTCTGTTCTTCCTAATATTCATTTGATAGAAATAGCATCATAGATATTTACAGTCTCATCTTCGAGAATTGAATGGCTCTTCACTAATATTGGAGGTAGAGCTGTGCAAGATAAGAAAAAAACTGTACAAGATGAGCAAAGCAATCTGCGGGCAGTTGAAGACCAAAAACAATTGAGTAAAAACTCTCACAATCCCTCTGATATAAAAAGCCTAAAAACTGGATTACAGGATTTAGAAGTATGGCATCGCGCTTTATTTAACAATGCTAATGACGCGATATTTTTGATGGATTACGACCGATTTATAGATTGTAATCCCAAAACTTTAGACATGTTCGGCTGTACAAGAGAGCAGATCATCGGGCAAACTCCTTATGACCGTTTTTCCCCCAGGTTTCAGCCGGACGGTCAATTATCCAAGAACAAAGCATTGGAGAAAATACGTCTTGCATTGGAGGGAAAGCCACAATTGTTTGAATGGAGGCATTTAAGGTATGACGGCACAATATTCGAGACCGAAGTTTCTCTTAATAGAGTGAAGATTTCCGAGAATTTCTATCTTCAGGCCTTTGTTAGAGACATTACCAAACAAAAGCATGCTCACCTCCAGTATGAAACAATCCTGAAAACAACCATGGATGGATTCTGCCTGCTTGATTCGCGGGGTCGGATATTAGAAGTCAATGATGCATTCTGTAGCCTGGTCGGCTATACTCGAGAAGAGCTTCTATCAATGAATCTGGCGGATGTAGAAGCTGTTGAGTCGGCAGATGATATAAAAAAGCATATTAAAAAGCTTATGGATTATGGATCGCATCGATTTAAAACTCGCCATAAACGAAAAGACGGCAGGATTTTACATCTCGAAGTAAGCGCTAATAATTTACAGATAGATGGTGACAGAGTTTTTGCCTTTTTCAGAGATATAACCGAAAGCGAGCAATCAGAGCAGGCTTTGCAAGAGTCAGAAATGCGTTATCGAAGTCTTTTTGAGAATATGCCGGCTGTATGCTTTACATTCGACAGGAGTGGATGTTTATTGAGCTGGAATCATGCCGCCGAGGAGGTCTATGGATATACCAAGCAAGAAGCTATCGGAGCCAGTGCCTATGAACTCATTGTGACAGACGAAACAAAAAAAGCCACCGATGATGTTATTCAAAACGTTTTCAAAGGAAAAACAATTATTGGATCAGAATGGCAGGACCGAAATAAATATGGAAAGATCGGATGGCGTATGGGTAATTCTTTCCCTTTATTCAAGGCTGACGGTTCTGTCGATTGTGGAGTAAATCTAAATATTGATATAACTGAACGCAGGAAAGTAGAAGAAGAATTACGTCAAGAAAGAGACAAAGCTCAGAAATATCTCGATATTGCTGCAGTAATATTCGTAGCCCTCAATAAAAAA
>JAFGBG010000264.1 GCA_016933295.1 Sedimentisphaerales bacterium
CCTGGCGATTGTTTCGAGATCCGATAGGGGATCTTGTAGTGCCGGCACAACGGTGAAGCTGCGCACTGTTGCCATATTCTTGTCTCCACAAAGTTAGTCTTTCAGTTTTTGTTATGATTTTCATCGACAAAAATATTATCCGGCTTAACCGCAAAAAAGGAGGTTTCTTACAGGTTCTACGTCCTATATCGTTTCGGTGATTGATAAAAATAAAAAAAGGCCCGTAAGCACAGGCCTTTTTATCTGTTGCGCGGCCCTCCTCCGCATGCGTCGTATGAAAGCGTTCGAGAAGAACCCATTACTTCCAAGTGGGTAATCGTTACTTGTGTCCGAAAGTCCTATCGGGTAGGCTTTTCCGATCCATCAAGGCCTGATTTCCCTGAGTACGGGTATCGGTTCTTTCAAACACATTCTTTCAATACGAGCGCCGCAGGGGTTAGCCCGCAAATTTATATATACCAGATTCCTATATAAAAGTCAATAAAATACCTAAATTATC
Organism: Sedimentisphaerales bacterium; assembly: GCA_016933295.1. Taxonomy (GTDB): domain Bacteria; phylum Planctomycetota; class Phycisphaerae; order Sedimentisphaerales; family Anaerobacaceae; genus JAFGPS01. Next base: position 500 of record JAFGBG010000264.1, read on the forward strand.
CGGCTGAATACTTCCTGTCTTAAGCCGTTTACTTTATTAATTTTCGGCTCTCAGAAGGCTTTTTCTGAAGGAAAATTTAAGTCCGGAATAACATTTCGATATGTTTATTGTAGACAGACGTTTATGCATCTCGCAATGTAGCCTTAACGGACTCGTTCAGACCTCGTACGATATCATCTTGAAATTTATCGACGGTTTCGTGAGTTAATGTGCCGTCTTCGTCTCTGAATTGCAGCGACAATGTTACACTTTTTTGGCCGGATGGTATTGATTTGCCGCGATATATCCCTACAAAAATGATATCTTCGAGTTCTTTTGAAGCTTTGTTTTTGAGGGCTTTAATAATTTCCGCCCAGCTAACGTTCTCGTCAACGATGATTGAAAGGTCACGTTTGATGGCGGGATATCTCGGGATGGGTTTGACTGCGAAATCTTCCTTGTTCAAATTCATTAAATACTTGAAGTCTATCTCCGCCGCACACGGGGCAGTTTCTTTGAAATCGAATTTCTTTTTCACCGCTTCGCCGACGATTCCCGCCGTTCCGACAACCTGGGAATTCGCCGTTATCTGTGCGCCGGTTTGCGCCCAGTTAAGTTCCGCCGGTACGATGGCTATTTGAGTGTCTTTCGAGATGTGCTCGAAAAGTCCCTCAATCACTCCGCTGATGCATCTGAAGTCACCGTCACAGGCAAGGGCGAGTTTTGTTTTTTCTATCGGCAATCCGCCGTCTTTGTTTTGCCGAGGCACGAAAGTCTCTGCTATCTCGAATATCCTGCATGGAGAATTTTTCGCGTTCAGATTTGTTCTCAGGACTTCCATTAATGAGCCGATAAGTGTCTGGCGAAGCAGGTTTGCACTTTTTCTCGATTCGTCTTTTACCGATAAATGTTCGTTATCGGCAACCGTAAAAAGTTCCGCCGTAGAGTTGTCGATAAAGCTGACATTAATCGTTTCGTAAAAACCACAGCCGTTCAGGTATGTTGTGACGGATTCGAGCAACTTTTGCCGGGCGCCGACCGGCAAAACTTCGATCTTGATTTTTCCCTCCGTCGGAATAGTTCCGTATCCGTGAACTCGGGCGACTTCTTCTATTAAATCCACTTCGCGATAGACGTCACTTCGCCAGGAAGGCGCCGTACATTTTATAGTCTCATTTTCGACTTGCGGCACAAAACCCAGAGCGGCGAGTATTTTCACGGCTTTTTCATGTGGAACTTCGATGCCGAGCAGCTTGTTCATACGCGAAGTGCGCAGGCTGATTGTTTTCTTTTCTGTTCTGTTCGGGTAAACATCAACAACGCCTTTCGCTACTTTGCCGCCGGCGACCTGAGTAATCAACTGGGCGGTGCGCCTGGACGCCCAGTCCACCATTTCGATATCGACTATTCTCTCGAATCGAAACGCCGCTTCGGAAGGTAACGAAAGTCTGCGCGAAGTAGTCCTGATAGATACAGGGTCGAAACTGGCGTCTTCCAGTAGAATCGTGGTAGTGGAATTGCTGACTTCGGTTTCCAGCCCTCCCATAACGCCGGCTATGCCGACAGGTCCTTTCGGATCGGCGATAACCAGCATGTCGGTATTAAGCTCGCATTGCGAGCCGTCGATACTTACCAATCGCTCGCCGGCGACGGCCTTTCTGACTATTATTTTGCCCTGATTGATTTTTGCGTAATCGAAGGCGTGAGGCGGCTGGCCCGTCTCCATCATGGCATAGTTGGTTGCGTCAACGACGTTATTAACGCTGCGAAGTCCTATTGCTTCGAGACGTTTTTTAAGCCAGTCCGGCGACGGCCCGATTTTGACGCCGTCAATAATTCGGGCGGTATAGCGGCCGCAAAAATCCGGTTCGGCGATTTCAACTTCGGCGAATTCCTCAACGCTTTTCTCTGATTCGACAAGCTCGACTTCGGGTATTTTTAACGGCTTGCCGGTAACTACGGCCAATTCCCTCGCGATTCCGATATAACTCAAACAATCGCCGCGGTTACTGGTTACTTCGACATCAATCACAGTATCGTTACCGATCTTCTCTATTCCTTCGCAGGGAAAGCCCAGATTGCTCAAAATTTCGGCAATCTTTTCGGCTGATAGCCCGGTTTCGATGTAATCGCTAAGCCATTCAAGAGAAATTTTCATAATAAAAGCACCATCAAGTAATTACAAAGCAAAGTAGTGAACTAAAAGTCCATTTCAGCGATACATTACTTGCCAATGCCATCTTTGTCAACTGAATCTCGCATTTCCGACCACGGCCCTGCAAACGTATCCTGAGCTTGCCAAAAGATTGGCTTCGTTTTTTCAACTTCCTTCCAAATCTATTCAGATTTGCAGGGCACAAGGATTCAAAGTCACATTGGCACAAAGAAGCTTTACGGATTATTATTGATATAACTAACTTAAAATTAAGCATTTAAAAACTATACGCTGTCCGCTACCCGCTACCCCCTAACAAAATTGGCTTCGTTTTCGATATTTTCCATTCTGTCTCCTGTATTCTGTGTTCTGTATCCTGCCGTTAGGATTGGCTTCGTTTTCCATTTTTTTGCCACAGTTCATCCTTCGTAGTACTACGGAGAATGGAAGCACACAGAGCACACAGAGGTATTTTGAAGGCACAAAGGAACATTGCGGTGTATATGAGTCAATGCGTATATGAGTTAATGAGTGCATAATTTTCCCTTAAACTCATCTACTGATTTACCGATTAACAGATTTACTCATTCGCTGACTTGCCCCCCTCTATTTTGATGATTTACCATATTAAATTGTAGAATTGTATTATATCTCCTTACCGCCTTATTTCAACAAAAATACCCGTTTTTTGCGGAAAAATCACCTTGAGTCCCCGCTGTTTAGTTTTGCTTGCAAAACTTCGGGGACCTTGATACGGCACGTTGTTCGTTATGCGTATTGCGTCGTGCGTGAAGCGTATTGCGTTTTGATTCTTGTCATTCCCGCGCAGGCGGGAATCCATTTAACATTGTCTTTGCGAGGAATAGCCTGCCCTGAGCGTAAGTCGAATGGGCGGCAAACTTCCATTAATTACTTTAATTTATCGAAGATTGTTTCGATACACTCACAATGACAACTTTTTCATTTACGACGCCGGTCGTTCCATATTTTTTATGTCACTCATTCCCTGCTTGACTTGCCGATTGTACGCCCCCCTCGTAAGGAATGGAAACGCCGTCAATATTAATCTTCAATACTTTCTCTCCTGTGAGAGCCTGAGATGAATAACGAATCCAGACCTTTCCATCATTATATGGATCCTTATTAAATGAATCAAAATCTTCTAAAGAACCCAAAGTGCCTTTAACTACTAATCCTCTAAAGTAATCATTCATTATAGTGAAATGAGCATTAAAAGTGCCACTAAATTTCTCTGCTTCCTGAATGATGCTGCGAACCAATGCAGGGAGATCTTCGTCATAATAACCTATCTCTAAAGCTATGCAGGCGGCATTTGTGGTGACCTCTGCCGATCTGCTAGCATACAAAATTGTTGATTCGACAGGCAAATCACGCACCAGCGATTCGGTCATATCTTCACCCGGGAGTAAACGAACGTATCTACCGGTAGGCGGTCCGTAACGCCATGTATGACTCGGTGGCGGCACATCGAGACGTCTCCTTATTTGAAGTGTTCTTAAATCTGCATTTAAAAAAACCTCATATTTTGGCCTGTCAACTTTAACAGAATCGCATACCCATACATCATGGTCGGTATTGTTCTTGATTTTCCAGGCCAATTCAAGGTTTGCATCGGTAATCTCGAAATGAGTAAGCTCCATGGATACGGCAGATTCCTCAACATCCTGCGAATCCGCCGGTTCGTTAACATCCTGATTTTCTAATGGTAGGTTTATACTTTTGATAGGTATGGAAACACAATCAATCTCAGCACGTAGGACCTGTTCTCCATTTAAATTCTGCCACATATAGGGAATAAGAATCTCATCACCACCTGAGGTAACAGAGTCACGGAAGTATACGAAGCTTTCAAGGTAAAAAAAACGTGCAACAAATACACCTGCGAAGAAGCGACGACAAATATCCGTATCAGTATAATCCCAAATAGGACTGTTAGGTTCGATGTCGCAATTAAGTTCCTCAGCTAAATCAACAATTTCAAAAATCGAGCCCGGAAGGTCTTCATCATAAAAGCCTATCTCCAAAGCCAAACGAGTAGCTAATTCAGCATTCGCAGATAAGCTTTGAAATACGAAAGATCGCTTAATAGGTAAATCAAGAAAGATGGATTCAATCTTTTCCTGACCAGAACGCAAACGTACATATCGACCAATAAAACCCTTGGTGACGTATTTACAAGGGAGATTAAACCGTCTCCGTAGAATAAGAGTCTTTGCGTCTGGATCCAAGTAAACATCATAGAAAGAGGATACATCGCATATCCATACATCATGGTCTGTATTGTTGACAATTTTCCAGGCTAATTCAAGGGTAGTATCATTGACATCCAGCTTCGTCAGTTCGATAGTTGCGGCAGAATCCTGATTAATCTCCACATCATTTGCATCTTCGGCCTGTACGCATTTTATCAGAAACACATAGATAATCAGGAAAATTAATGTCCTCGAGGATATTTTCATTGTAATGCCTTACAGTTCCGGTTAATAGACCTCTCCTCTATATACGGCATTTTTTAAGAAAAGGCCTTATTATGTTTCTTAAAATGATATATTTATTCTAAGCGAGTTTATTTATAAATCAAATGCTGCTGCTTCCTGTCAATGACCCGCTTATCGATATTATAAAGAAATGAGTATCAGAAGTCAATTTCTATTTTTATAGATGTCGAGGAATCTGGGGACACCATGCTAATTTATTGGGATAATCTGGGTATGGTGTAACCAAATAATGTTATATCATTCCGCACCTGTTCGACTACGCTCAAGGCAGGCTTGATGCGGAATCCAGAGTCAATAACATGGATTCCTGCTTTCGCAGGAATGACAAAATGTGACATTTACTTTTTGGTTTTATTAGGGACGTTTACCTATTTCCTACGTTCCTTTTTGACTTTTACTGTTTTCTTCTTTACTAAAACGGGGTCTGTCCCTCGTTTCCGTTTCCAATAGTCATGAACGCGTTACTTTTTTTGTTTTTACATTATAGTTTTACACTTTTATTTTTAATTTTTCAGTTTTGTTGACGCAGCCGCCCCCATTGCTTCGCTTTCGCGAAGGCAAGACATATGGGGCAGGCCTTTTAGATTTGTGGTTGTCGAAGGTAAAAAGTTCCGGCCCGCCGTGCTGGTTCCAGCTATCTGTAAAATTTTATTAGGTAAATATCACTAGTTTTCACAATATCCCTAGTTTTTCAATGTCTCTTTTTCAACAGCCTTAATTCTGCAAATCTTCTTTATTGTTCTTGTTTCGGCGACCAGAAAATCTCATCTCCTTCAACACCAACAGTATCATCCTGCATAATACTCCTTGAGCCCTGATCATCGTCAAAATCCGTACCAAAACTATACAAAAGAAAACCGCCTTCTACCCTTTTATAAACAAAAGGCTCATTACTATACGGATCAATAGGCAGTTTTTCGATATATCCGGAACTGACAAGCTGGTCAAGTCCATCAGGCAAATCGCCTTTTTCCAATTCATAGCGCATGATAGCTATTGTCACTATGAGAGCTTCCATACGTGCCTTGGATAGATAAAACATATGATAGATCTCTTCATATCCTTGAGTTAATGTAAGGATATACATATTGTTTTTTGCTATTTTTCTTATTGAGTCGTTAATTTCCCTATTAACTCGATGAAGTTCCGCTGGAGTACGCCCTTTTGCCCATTCCAGATATAGAAATATTCTATCTATGAGTTTTATTGTTTGTTTTCTCCTGATGTGTAGCAAATTCAGCTTTATATTTTCCCTGTTTGAAATAATGCCTGAAGGATTCTGTTGTGATAATTGAATTAATTTTTCAACTAATATATATGGAATGTGACCTTCACCCGAGCCGTCGTTAGTGAAAGTGTTCTGTATGTATTCATAGCAAAGCAGCTTTTCGCACGAGAAGTCGATATAAGCTTCATCTCCTTGGGATATTGTCTCAAGCCCTGTTTGTAATTCCTTGAGCCAGACTACATTAGGTTGCGTTTCTCGGAGTATTTTCAGTGAAATCATCGTTGTGCGATCGCTAAAGAAAAAACCGATCAATTGCTCAAGTAAAGGTTTTGCCCCTTTGAAGTGGCGGCTATAACGATAGCATGACAAAATATCTGATACGGATTGATTAAGATTTCCTTCTACTGCGTTGATCTGGGCACGCGCCAGAACAGACGTCACCATTGGACTTGATTCTAAATAAAGGGAGGAAGTTCCTTCTAAAATATCATTATAATTTTTATAATCCTTGCTGTATTCCAGACAATAGTATGGTTTTTGAGTACCTAAATGGAATTTTTCAATAGCATCCTGATTTGACAAAATCCAGTTTTCAAGTAGTAATTTCTTCTCACTGGATAAAGTAGCCGGCCACAAATTCAATCCCCAGTTAGAAAGAGATTCAGGTCTTTCTTTCAGCAAATCCAATGCAAGTTTGTATTCCTCCAACGCATTATCTTCTGGTGTATAATCAGGAGGCTTGCAATGATTTTCCATGCTTGCTATATAATCAGATGTTTTTTTAACCTTTCGTAATTCGAGCTGTTGATACCAGATCACAAAATATGCGAATGAATTTAGAACCATATGTACTGCTATTAAAGGGATAATTGTTTGCTTGCGCCACCTCCAGAAACCAAGGATTAATCCTAAAAAGAAAGCATGGATCACAATTCTAAAAGAAGCATAAATATGAAAAAAAGCAAATAAAATAGCCTGGCCTAAAAGCGCAGTTGGCCATTTGCATATTTTGTGCAATATACCTTGAATATAGCCCCTGAAAAAAATCTCCTCAATAATGGGAGCAAGCAATATACCTTGCAATGTTGATATAACTAAAAAAGAAATTCCAATTTTTGGATTTGATGTATTTAAAACAGAGCTAAAGGAGATATTTAGACTCTTATATATAAATTCAAGAATAATATTACATATAATAATCGAGATTATTAATAAAAACAAAATTCCAAGAAATGTCTTAATTTTTTTCTTGCCTATCCGGAATACAAATAAAGCAGAACCACTACAATCGACTCTCCTAAATAAAATGACAATAGCGATCATCAGTGCCTGATCTAGAAAAGGCAAAACTATAAACATCATAAAATAATTATTAACAACTCCTTCACTCGTGAATAAAGTTGTAAAGAAAAATATCGATAACCATAGAATAAGTATGGACGATAATAAAAAGAAAATGAGAAACCTTTTATATTTGGGAGAGATATCAAATTTCTCTTTTTTGTTGTCTTCCTGAAATTGACGGGTCATATTATCCAATTCTGAGTCGTTTGCTAATATCGCTTTATTCGATCTGGTTCTGATTTTCTGTCAATCTACATATTTTGTAATCCGGAATATTTTATCTCCTAAGCTACCAAGTCGATTAAACTATATACATTTTTTTGAGCGTTACCTAATATTATTATAACCTTAATTTATAAATTGACCAACATCTAACGCCTAAGACGCCTATTATTGGGTCATTGTCTCTCGTGCCAATCTAGCGATCTTTTAATTGGCCTACATTCCAACCCTCTTCCAATAAGTATCCAGAAACGTTCAGAGGTGCTGAAAGTGTTTGGATAAATATCTTTATCACGGTATTCTGGCCAATCATGAAAAATAAGTCTTTGATCTTTTTTCATGTTGTGTATTCCTACTGCTAATTGTGTTCCTCCTACAGACACCTCTGAGGATTGTATCATTGGACCTATATACGGAACCACTCCGGTTGCTGCATTATAAGCTATTTTGAGAATCTTGCAGTCAGTTATGCTTGGTCCATTATCTATTATTTGTCCATTTTTACCAAGTGTTCCTAAATTTATATTTGGTTCTGGACTAACATCACATCCGTCGGCGATAACAACTTTATAATTATTACCAACACGTTCAGCAGAATCAAGTATCATATCCTTAAACGGCTCAAGCTTATAAAAACCAGTCTCTTCTAGAAAAGTATAAACCTCAGCTTTGCATTTAACACTCGTAAAAAAATCATCTTCGCATTCTTCATAGTTCCATACGTAATTCAGGGGAATTGAGAAAGTAAATTTCAACTTTTCGCCTGGGTAATAATCTTTTCGATACTCGCTCATGGCAGATTCAAGACCAGTCCAATCGAAAGAATCCAAATACATACCGGAAGGATCAACAAAGTTTAGTGGATTGCTTCCGCAGTAGTTATACCAGTTAATGCCGTCGGAGTAGCCGACAGGATCGGTTTGCAGGAATCTACCTGTGTTGGGATTATAGTATCTAGCGCGGTAGTAATAGAGTCCAGTTTCGAGGTCGTATCTTCTGCCGGTGAACATATACGGATTGCCTATCGAGGGTTCGATTACTTCCGGTGCTTCTTCTTCCGATGAGAAGGTCAATTCGTTATCTGCTTCGGCGATGTTATAATACTCGAATTTTACCCAATCCGCGGACAGAGTTTCACTGCAAATTCTAAATTCATCCACGTCGCCGTGCCAATCGTAGGAACCGGAACCGTTCGTTCCTATCTGCCAGGAGCGGGTTTCATTGATATTATTATTTGTC
>JAFGBG010000265.1 GCA_016933295.1 Sedimentisphaerales bacterium
CTTTGTCATCGGATGCATACAACTCGACAGCGTTTCCAAGTCCTCTGGAGTTCAGCACAAAATCAATACCCTCCCGGAAATGATGAACATCCTTGACCCCGTAGAACAGGATAGTGGGAGGAAATCCCTCGTTCAGATGGTCATTCGGCGAAAGACTATCTGCTATGTCTTCCGATCCCAAATACAGTAGATAGTAATGACCCACATCCAGAGGCGCGTTGAAGAGCGCCAGGAGATTTGGCTTGGATGATATTGCGAGATTCTCTCCTTCAGCCTCAAGGCCGGCGGCTGTATAGGCGCAAGCAGCTACAGTCGCTCCGGCTGAATGTCCTGAGGCTGCGATCCTCTCAGGATCGATCCCAAAGCGGTCGGCATTGGCTCGTAGCCACCGAATGGCACTCTTGCCGTCCTCAACACACTTATCAGGCATGGTGCCGTGACGGTCTTTGACCCGGTAATCGGCGCGAACGGACACTATATCGCGTTTGGAAAAGTACTCTGCCTGGCGCAGAAACTCCGTGATGTTTCCTGTCTTAAACGCTCCGCCAAAGAAGAAAACAATGGCCGGGCGTTTATCAGTGGGCTTCCAACCTTGAGGTAAATGTATGAACATCGACAGGTCCCCCTGCGGTGTCTGTTTATAGACGTGCTCTTCCACGGGCCAACTTGATTTCGTGCCGCATAAAGGTGCAGTGCAGCCTGATATCAAAAGCAGAAGGATTAGTAAGACGATATTGATGGTGTAATAGACTGTATGTTGTTTATTCATTCTGGATTTTTCTCCGATTGAGGAATACATTTCACTCATAGACTTAGGTATAGATGTTACAAACATAGGCCAGTTCGACGAATAGGATTCCGGTATTCATAAAAAACCTCCTGATTTTGGAGCCGTGATGTATTATACACACAATGGCCGCGGCGGCCACAACAAACACAGTGAGTTTGTTGTTGTCGGACATTCCAGCCGGAGAGGAAGAACATCTCCCCTTGTTTCACATCCTCAGTGTAAGATGCCGCTTGGTAAGAGTACTTGCAATGGATTCAAATATTAGAGTTGTAGCCTGAGATAGTTCATTGAAACAATTCGCTCAAATCCGGATTTTTGATCAAAATCAACGCTTTCATAAATATTTGGGTCTCTCAACTTATAAGACATTGATTCTTAAAATCAAACAAGTGAGGTTTAATATAATCTGCCTGCCAGAATCTGCCGAAACCTGCATTTTATAATTCGCCGAATGTCCCATAACCTTTCGGGGTGTTATAAAATCCAACCAAAGTTGATTATAAATGGAAATTTCTTATATAAACACGGCAACGAGGCAATTCAAATTATTCAAAGAATATCCACAGTCGATTATTTTTTAGGACGTTACGTTTTCATAACATAAAGCCCTATGCTTTTAAGTAATACACCCTGCCTGTTGAGCCGATTAGGAAGCTATGGATTTGAAGCAAATACTCAATCTGAGCAAGAACGAAGTCTGTGGACTGGACATCGGCTCTTCCGCCGTAAAAATAGTCGCTATGCGCAAAGAAAGCAACGGCTACAAGTTAATCGCGGCAGGCCTGTCACGCATAGCAGACCGTAGCATACAGAGGCAAAACAACGGACATGATGAAATCGATACGAACACCGTCAAGGCGATTCATGACTGTTTTAAGCTGACCAGGCTTAAATCCAAAAACAGGCTCAGGACCAAATTGGCCGTCTGCGGAGTGAGCGGCCCGGAAATAGCAATGCGTGATTTCGAGTTTCCGCCGCTACCGGCGGAAGAATTGGACGGGGCGGTAGCTCTGGAAGCGGAACTGATTTGCCCTTTCAATCCGGAACAGGCGGCCGTTGATTACCAGCTAATATCCGAAAATGCCGACAAGACCAAAGGCATATTAGTAGCGGCGACCAAAACTTCAATAAAGAACAGGAAACTAACGGTCCAGAAAGCAGGACTGAAATGCGTCCTGATGGATGTTGACGGATTGGCGCTGTTGAACTGCTACAACAATCTTGCCGCCGAACAGGAGCGATCAACAAAAGCGGTTATGAACGTTGGAAGCTCCTATACGACTCTGGCGATAATGAATGACGAAGGTCGGCCTTTTATCCGGGATACGGCTTGTGCCGGCGATTATATCATTGAGAGGATCGCTCAGGCAAATAACATTTCGCCGGAAGCGGTAACAGATATTTTATTCGGCGATTCTCCAGACGGCAAAATCGAACTTGGCGAGAGCGTCGAAAAAGCCTGTGACGCACTGGTAGTCGACGTAGCCGAGACGCTGCGTTTTTATGCAGCCGGTGAAAAGACAAAGCCGATTGGAAAAATATTTGTCTGCGGCGGTTTTGCACCGGCAAAAGGTTTTGTCGAGATGCTGAGCCGTCGTCTTGGAATCGAAGCCCGCTTATGGAATCCTTTCGAGAGCGAGTTGTGTCATACATCCGGGAAAAATAGTGACTTTCTCAGGAAAAAAGGTCCTGCAATGGCTGTCGCAGCCGGACTTGCAATGAGGTCTATTGAAAAAAATCATAAAAAATAACATGAACGACAAAACAACAAAAATTATGTTCACGATAGATCTGCTTAGGGGAGAGGGTGTCCCGGCCAAAAGCAGCCCCGCGGGTATAGCATTTGCCGTAATGACCGCCGCCGTACCGGTTATTGTCGCAGTGATATTCATCGGGCTGTATATGAACAACAAGGTTGTTATGTCCTTAAAGGAACGGGAAATAAAAGTTCTTTCGGAAAAGATCGAAAAGCTTTCCGACGCCATGGAGCTGCAAAAAACGCTGGAAAAAGAGAAAATGCACTACAATGTGTGCCTGGGGGAAGTTAAATCCACGATAGAAAAATTCGATCAATGGTCGCCGATTTTAACGACATTGATCGATAATATGCCAAGCTCGGTCGTTTTGACGGAACTGAACGTCGGGCAGGATACCGTAAAGAAAAATGTGCCGAAAAAAGACAATCCCAATGCAATGATGGAAATCGACGCTCTGGTGACTACTATGCAGATTATCGTCAGTGACAGCTCTCAGTCAGACAGCGACAAAGCGGTCAAGGAATTTCGTGACTACCTTTGTTCATCGTCCGTTCTCGGACCGAAGCTTGAGAAATCGAATGTTTCTCAGGAAACCGGAACGCAGGGAGGCATGGATGTCGTCAATTACATGATTGATTGTGTCTTTAAGGACGGATTATAACATGGTATTTATTAAAACTCATAAAAAGAACCTCAGGATGACGGCCATAGTATGGGCGGCTTGTCTTCTTTTATTTGCCGCGATTTATATGCTCGTTATTGCGCCGCAGAACCGCAACAAAAAATGGTTTGAAAACGAGCTTGATGAGAAAAAGCAGACGTACGAGTTTGCGCAAAATGCGTCACGCGAGGAAACCCAGAACAGGCTGCTGAGCCAGATCGATGACTTGCGGGACGGTCTTAATGCATTTGTTATCGATTTCGATGATTCCGCCAACCTTACATTTGATATAAGCCAGATAGCACGCGAAAAAGAAATAGCTTCTTTAAACGTAGAGCATAAAAAGAAACGCAGTATTTTAAAGAAAACCGAAACCGAGAATATTTCCGAGAACCATATCGATATCAGCTTCACGGCGGGATTCAATCAGTTTGCGGCTTTTCTGAACGCCTTGGAGAGACATCAGCCGATCCTCTTCGTAAACAGTTTTAAATTGACTCGATCGGGTCGAAACGACTTGGCTTACGAGGTATCGATGGATGTTGCCGCTCTCGTTAAAAAACCCAAGGAAGATAAAGCTACGGCAAAATCTTCTCAACAGATATCCGGCGAAAAGATATGAAAACAACAGAAATTAAAAACATTGGGAACCAAGCGGATCAAACAACAGGCTTAGGTAAGGAGATAATATAATGGATACGCATGGCCAAGAGAATAAGGCGGCTCCTCCGAGGGATTCCTCTTCGTTTTTCAGAGGTGGAACAATCTCTCAGGGCGAGACTCAGGCCGACAACCGAGTGCAAAACAACCAGGCTGCCAATCCGTACCGCTTTGCGAGAACATCCCGCGAGGAAACAACGAACGAACAGCATGATTTTACCTCCGCTGAGCAGCCGGCCGGTCTCTTTAAACAGATAAAAGACAAGCTCTTCCGGGAAAAACCGGGCGTAAGTAACACCAGACAAAAGATAATGGTGATTTTAATACCTGTTCTTTTTATCGTTATGATTTTTATGTTCAGACAGGTACTCAGTAAAGCGCCTCAGGAAACCGAAGGCGCCGTCGAAGATACGACAGGCTTCGACCAGGCGGGTGCCGGCAATGAAATCGACTGGCAGATTCCGGAACCGATCTCGATGAATATAAGGGATCCTATAAAACCGGCGCCACAAACACCCGTTACGAACACATGGAAAACCGATGCCAATAATACAGGGATTCTGAATGTAAGGGGAATTCTCTACAGCCAGGATAAACCGTCCGCCGTTGTTAACAACAGGATTGTGCACCTGAACGATAAAATCGACGATGTCACAATCGTGGAAATAGACCGGGAATATGTAATTTTCGAGAGAAACGGAAAAAGGTGGACGAGGAAAGTGGCTGAACCTGATAAGGATCAACAGGAGCAGCAGTATCCTGAGCAGGAACAGCAGGAACAGGATATGCAGACGGGCGAGATACAGAGCTAAGAGGGCGGACATAAATGCTTTTTTCGGCTCGGTTCTCGACGGAAAGTATAAAAGTTGAATAACCGAATACAATATAAATATGAATTTGCGTATGTGAAGGAAACATTATGGTAAATTTCACAAACAAATCCATGAAATTAAGAATACTATCCATCGGCCTTATTGTCGGTCTCTGCTGTATGCTTTCTTATGCCGCAGCCGGCGACGAAACAACTAATACGGAAGAAAAACCGTTGAGCCAGCTTGAAATGAGGCTGCAGAAAAAAGTATCCATAGATGTCAGTGACGTGCCGATTGACGTTGTTATAAGACAGCTCGCCGAGCAGGTGGACGTCGATTTCATTAAAAGCCCTAAAGTTACAGGCAATGTTACGGTCACGCTCACCGGAGTTTCGGTCCAGGAAGCTCTGCAGAGCATACTCGATGTGCACGGTTGCTCCTTCATAAAAGGCGAGAACGTGGTTCGGATACTATCGCGCGAGGAAATGCCGGAGATTTCCGAAAGGTTGATGACCGAGACATTCGAGATTATTTACGCTGATGTCACCGAGGTTGTCAAGGCGCTGGATAAATTCAAATCCGCGCAAGGTTCGGTTTCCTCAATCCAGGGCACAAGCCATATCATCGTCACCGATACCGAGGGCAAGGTCAGAGATATCGCGACCTTGATCGAAAAAATCGACCGCATCACGCCGCAGGTGCTCGTGGAGGTCAGGATTTACGACGTCACCTGCAAAGACAATCTCGACCTCGGCATCGACTGGTATGCCGGCAGACGAACCAACTACAACAGCGGCGGCTACCCCATCGACGACAGCATAACAGTCAGCAAGTACGGCAGCGATACTTACGTCTCCAGCATAACCGATCCGTCCATCATAGCCGGATTCAGTGCAGGGACAAATAAAACGGCCACCACGACCGACGGCTATCTGAGATTCGGTCTGCTAAACGATCATATAGACCTCAATGCGCAATTAAGGGCCGAGCTGGAAAGTATCGACGCCAAGCTGCTTGCCAATCCGAGAATTATGGTGCTCGACAACGAAACGGCACTTTTCGATATCGTGACCGAACATCCTTACGTCGAGAGGACCATAACCGGCGCGACAGTCACCGAGACTGTAAAATTCAAGAATGTCGGCATAAAGCTCGGAGTCACGCCGCATGTCACAAGGGACGGCATGGTGAGAATGCACATACTTCCCGAGTTCGGAGTCGTAATCAGCCAGGTCCAGGTCGCGACAAGCAACGTGCCGGTCGTTGACACACGCAAAGTCGATACGATAGCGCTCGTGGAAGACAATCATACCGTGGTTCTGGGCGGCCTGAGAAAGAAAGACACAACCCAGCAGATAAACAAGGTGCCTTTGCTCGGCGATGTGCCGATACTCGGCAGGTTCTTCAGATTCGAAGGCGAATCCACGATTATAACCGAACTGGTCGTTTTCATAACGCCGAAGATTATAACCCAGCCTATCCTCACGGAAACAGAGCAGCAAGCTCTGGATATGACTGAGTTCGACGGTCCGAAGCCAAACAACACCAAAGCCGAAGATGAAGAGCTTAAAAAGTAAAGAGGATATTTGTATCGAGGGCCGTTATGCCTGTTAAAGCATAGCGGCATAATCCTCTCTTACATCAAGCGCCGGCTCCGGGGTGAAAATCTCCAGTTCGTTCCGGTTTTCCAAAATTTCTCTACCTCTTTGCTTTTCCACCCTGCCACCGGAGGATAAATACGGATAATCCCGTCTGAAACTGCCCCTACTTCCGTCGCCTTTTTGAGTATATTCGGATTTTATTCGGAACAATATCCGGCAGAAATTGTATTTCCATACGTATTTTGATATTCTATACGCAGAAATTTTTGCCCGGAATTTTTTGGAGAGCTTATATTATGAAACGCATGACCATAAATTTTCTTGTTGATTTGGTCGCTTTTATCGATTTTCTCGTTTTAATTGTTACCGGTTTTATTATCAAGTATATTCTGCCGCCAGGCTCAGGCGGTATTGGTCGGGAAATAAGTGGTGGGCGTGGAAGAGAAGAGATTAAACGGCTATTGTCGATGACACGTCACGAATGGGGAGATATCCATTTTTATATGTCCGTTGTATTCGTAGCTTTGATGCTTGTCCATCTGATTCTGCACTGGAGCTGGATAAAATGCTATTTCAAATCGCAGTTCGGCGGAAAAAATCCCGCGAAAAACATCGAAAATTGCCCCGCTGACGATTAGCCGCCCTTTTTTAGTCAACCTTTCACCTTCCGCAATCGTCTATGAAAAAGAAGTTTTTGCCGCTCTATCGAAACTTCGCCCGGATGAATTGCTGGCAAAAATCACCGGAATAAGAAATCCGAAAGAGTTTACGTTTATAATAAATTGCGAATTTGATTTGCCGGATAAAGATTGGCAATTATAATTACCTATAATTAAATGCGGCAACTTTGAGCATGCGGGTCATTTTAGGTATTTTTTTTGTAAAATATGCACTCCTTGAGGCTTTCTTTTTTTAATAAAAAACAGGGTAAAGAAAAATGAAAAATAGCGTTTTACAAAAAACTTCGATTCTAGGGTGTGTCCTCTTAATTTGTTTCATTACAAATTATGTAATGGCAATTGATAAACCCCAAGAGTCGAATAAAGAGTACCTTTCTGTTCAAGAATCCTTACTTCCAATGTTAAACTTTGCTTTTCGCATGAGTAATGAATTCTTTCCTATTCATCGTATTAATCCGGATATTAAAGAGTATATTCTCTTTTATCTTGAAAAGGATAATAGCAACCGCGAATATGTAGCTGGTGGGATATGGCTGCTTGGAGTTGTAGGAACAAGAGATGATATTAAGTTTGTTGATAATTATATCCAGTCATGCTTGAATAATTCAAACGAGGAAGAAAAGAGACTTATACATTTTGACGATGTTGCTGGAGCAATTGGTTGTTTTGCTGGTATGATGCTCAAGCGGGATATAGAAGGCGCGAAACAGTTTTTTCAAAAATATGCAAATATTTCTGCATGGATGTCCTCAAAAGATGCTGATGGTATTGATGCACGTCGTGGTTACAACTATTTCATTCTGGGTGCATATCAATATTCAAAAGCAGATTTTATTCTGCCCTTGTTGCGTCAAACTTCTTCCGGCACCCATCCTTTTCTTCAAGAATCAGTTATTGATACTCTCGAACATCTTGAGAAAGATGAATATACAAAAATGATGAAACCTGGAAAAACACCGGAAAAAACACTGGATAAATATCGTAGGGATTTTTTGAGCAAAAACAGAGAATGGATAGACATGCTTTTAAAGAAACAGACTTTAGCCGAATGGCGTGAAGCTTATGAGAAGCAAAAAACTGTTTCGAGAGAACAAAAAAAGCCTGACGTTTCGTTTGAGAGTGTTGATTTGAGCAAAACAGTCGAGGGAATATATTTGAAGTCCGTTGCATCTGAAGCGGCAAAAGCTTATGAGCAGATTTCCGCGGAGCTTATTGATAGAGATGTTAATGATCTGCCAATCAAAAAAGAAATTCTCCAGGACATACAAAAAGCCGGCCTGAATAATTATGATGATTTTCAGGTCATGGCTGAAGTTAAAGCAAAAATTAATAATTTCGTGCCTGAATTAAAAAATGGCCAGGCAAGTGCTGCAGAGCCGCTTATAGTTAAGGATAAAGTTGCCGCTTCTGTAACATTTAATATCAAAGGTTCCGCCTATATTTACAAAAAGTATGTTCCAAATACCGGCGATAATTCGCTGATTTCACCAACGACCTCAGATGCGTTAGTAAATATGAAAAGGAGTGATGAAAAATGGTACTGGAATTCTGTTTCGGAGCCGAATGTAATTGCCGCGACACAAATTATCGAGGATAAGTATCTAATCGACAGTGTCCGTGAAGCGGTAATTGCTTATAAGCAAATTGCAAGGACGATTACGGACGGAAATTTCGACCCTCTGACAATC
The DNA here is from genome assembly GCA_016933295.1 of Sedimentisphaerales bacterium. Lineage (GTDB taxonomy): Bacteria > Planctomycetota > Phycisphaerae > Sedimentisphaerales > Anaerobacaceae > JAFGPS01. Next base: position 8,650 of record JAFGBG010000265.1, read on the forward strand.
CCTGTTCTTGATGACGGCAAATTAATACCTTTGAAAAAACGGGAAAAAGACAAGGATGAAATGGCCGAGGCTCTTGAACTCGAAAAGAGGATTCTTGCAGATTTAGAAAAAGCCGGGCTGAACAATTATATAGATTATCGTATCAGGATTACATTCGAAGCGTCGCTTAATGATAGCGGGGTAAGTATTAAAGGATATGAGACTACTGATGTCACTTTTATGATAGTTGACGGCGCGGGGGTTCTCAAGAAATATGCCCCCAGGGGAGTAGATTATGACGGCCCCGATGGTTCGAGCGATCTACAGGTCTATATGAAGCGAATCAACGGCAAATGGCACTGGAATCCCTTCGGCTGGTAAGGCCGATAGCCGGATTATCCATGTTAGCTTTGAGTTGAAAATGGCTTGAAATGCTGTTGTCATATATAAACGATGCGGATTTTTTGCCGCCGTTCGATGCTCAATCTCCTATCCACAAATAAAAGGCACAGAGTGATCCGCAAGTTCATCAGCAAATCGTCGAGTTGCTAAAAACACGATTAGCGGGGAAAAACAACATCATCAATCCAGGCCGTATCATCACCTTCTGAAACGGAACTGTCCTTCGAATAGGTCCATTCAAAAGTTCTGAAGCCTGCTGTCACTGGAAAGCTTACTTGATCCCAATCAAGGTTGCCGGACCAATTGCCTTGCTCATTTCCATCGATTGAGAACTTCAGACGATCAAAACCCGATTCAGAAGAAACTTTGCGAAAGAAGCTGATATTGCCGGAAACGCAATCAAGCTCGATCTTTAAGGTGGAATTTTCGTCGCCTTGAATGAGGCCAGCCTGTGCGCTGTAAGAGCCGGAATTGGATTGTTCGGAAGACACAAACCAGTCTGCGTCTCCGGAAAGACTCCAGTTGAAGTTACCGAAACCACCTTGTTCAAATGTTTCGATTACCGGAGGTGTATAGCTGCCTGTCAGACTGAGAGTTGTGATTGTCTGTGAAGGAAGTGTCAGCGGTTGTGACGGCTCGAACGTGCCGATGTATGCCGTATTCTCTGTTTTGCTGGTTCTGAAGACGCCGGCGTCCTCCGGCAAGAAACCTCCCAATGAGAGAGTCAGATCGATGTCGATGTCCGAGATGTTGATAATAACAATAGTTAATTCGTTGGCATCAGGATTTCTAAAGGCTGATATACGCAAACCGCTCGAATCGGTCGAAGCTTCGACGCGATGCCAACCTGGATCGGTAAATGCCGAATAGTGCTTAAAGGCATAATATATAGGATTGATGGTATAGCCGGGATTGCCCTGCCAGGGATAGTCGAGACTCACAAGGCCAGATTGACCTTCCCAGAACAGGTTCCAATAGCAATACGTGCTGACGCCCTCATGGACAAGGCCGTTGTGTATGTGCCGGGCCAGATTCAATGCCGAACTAAAGAGTATGGCGTCGGAACCGCATGAATACTCCGTCTGGAATAAAGGTTTGTCGCCATAGCAAGCGGCAAAATTCTCCATAGCCGGGATGAACGAATCAGGCTTGTCAAAGTCGCCGTCTGCGTAATGGTGATGGGCATAACCGTAAGCGTGATCTGGTTCGATGAGAGCATCGATATATGCCCTTGTGGAGCCACAGCCGCAGGCCTCGCCGGCAAGCAGCCTCGGGATATCCGGCATTCGAGAAGTTAATTCCTGATAAACCGCCTCAAAGGCCAGGTTATAGCCCGCCGAATCCGCTGTCTCGGTCGGTGTGAATTTGCAGGTATCCCAGTCGGTGATAAAATCCGGCTCATTTTGAATATTGACGTAATCGGCGATGATACCGTGATTGGAATACTCGACCAGACTGTCGGTCCACCATCGGGCGAACTCATCGTACATATAGTTGCCGTGGATATCTTTCTTAAGGGTTCCGCGGGCTGTGTTATTGTTGCTTTTTAAGTAGGCCGGCGGTGACCATGATGAAATCATAATTTTAATTGGATGTCCTAAAGAAATCTCCGCGGCCTGAATGATTTCAGTCGAGTCGATTATATTGCTCATGGAGATATCGTAAGTGTTCCGTAACCTGTAGATATCGAGGCCGAGCTGTCCGAATAAACAATCATAAATTTCATTTTTCTTTGGGTGGGCGGTTAACCAGCTCTCATACCAGGCGCCGCTGGCACCAAAGCCTTCCAGCTCCTGGTAAACAGTGTCCATAATCACAACGCCGGTCGCATCAGGTTGAGGTTTTTCTGGTTCGGTTGGCTCGGCGGCTAATCCCAATACTTCTACATCGTCGAGGTAGAAATTGACTCCCGAGGCAGGGCCTTCGAAATATATGTCAAGAGTCGTCAGCAGTCCGACCACCTCAAGTGTAAACCAGCCTGAGAGCCGCGTCCATTGGCTATTATATCCGGTTGCCTGATCCACGCGGATATAGCTGACGCCGCGGTCATCTCTTTGTTCGAAAGTAGCAACTATCTGGTCGCTGGAAGCATTGTCGAGTTTGATCCATGCGGAAATGCTGTACGTCTCGCCCGGAATCATTTTGTGCAATACCGATTGTCTAATTCCTTGCCAGGTAGAGTCTCTATTGGTGGCGTAGCCGCTGAGACTGCCGCTTCGGCTTTCGGTCGATGTTGAGAGAACGCAGCCTCGGTCATCCCATCCCGTGGTACCTTCTTCAAAGCCGGGATTGACCAGGAGATTTTCGCCTGCCTTTGCATGGACGGCCAAAAGGGGTATAACCAATAGTAAAAGAAAAAAAGGCCGGTATTTAATGTTTTCAAGATTCTTCATAATTGTCACCCTTTTTCCTTCCGGGTCCTGCTTTCATTATATAAAAATTGACGTAGTAACATCAAGCAAATTTTAACAAAACATTCCGGCACTGGAAAATGCCATCCTCAAACTCATTTTTTATCCAGTCGAGCGTTCTTGCAGTATTATTTCAATTCGACAGACCAGTAGACATGGTCGAGGAATTGCTTCCAGCTTCTGTAACGGTCGTGGCCGAGATGGATATGCGCCAGCGGATTGTGCCGGGGTTTTGCGGGTAATTTGATAAGCTTCATGTTGGCCTGCTTGGGCGTTTGGCCGCCTTTTTTGACGTTGCACGCCGGGCAGGCACAGACGATATTTTCCCATGTGGCCTTGCCGCCGAGGCTCCTGGGGATAATATGGTCGAGTGATAATTCACTGGTGGGGAAACGTTTGCCGCAATACTGGCATCTGTTTTTATCGCGTGCGAATATATTTCGCCGGTTGAATTTCACCTCGTTTCTCGGCAGGCGGTCGTAAAACAGCAACCGGATGATTCTTGGCACGGCGATATAGAAATTCACTGTGGAAACCCAGTCGTGCCCGTCCGGCTCGAAATTTCGCCTGAACCGGCTGACCTCACACCAGCTCTGGAAGTCATAGTTGGAATATCTGCCCTCTTCCAGCGATACGACTTCGGCAAGATCCCGCCAGAGCAGAGAAAACGCCCTTCTTGCCCCGACGATACGGATCGCCATATAGTGTTTGTTCAGCACCAGGACATTACAGTCCAGACCCGAATTTAACTCAACGGCGTTCATAAGATGCTTACAGCTAACGATGTCTGTTTTATATTAATATTAATGTCAGTGAGAAAAGGATATAGAACCGGCTTGCGACAGGCCGGAGCCGTCTTTTAGAAACACCAAGAGAACCTTCGCCGTTGTCGTCTTATTACGGACACGAGCAGGCAAAAAAGAGATTGCCTTATGAAACTATTCTGGAATCTCCCCTTAATCCCGCAAAAAAAACGACAGTTTTACGACTCTTCTTTTTTTCCAGGAGCCGACTTTGCAACTACATTTTCAGCCCTGAGTCCCTTGTCACCCTCGACAACTTCGAACGTAACCGGCTCGCCTTCGGCAAGAGTTTTATATCCGTCACCTGAAATACTTGAGTAATGGACAAAAATATCGCGTCCGTCGTCGGTCGCGATAAAACCATAACCTTTTCTCGGGTTAAACCACTTAACTTTCCCGTCTGACATA
>JAFGBG010000266.1 GCA_016933295.1 Sedimentisphaerales bacterium
CCGCTCTTTTGCCGAGACCTCTAAAAACTGCCGGAGCTTCGTTTTTGCCCGGTGCAGCATAACACCGGTCGCAGAGGTCTTGATTCCAAGCTCGTTTGCAATTTGGCGATAGCTCATGTCGTTAAGATGCCGCATACAAAAAACCTGTGCTTCCTGAGACGATAGTTGCATGAGAGCTTTTCTTAATTCCCCGGCCAATTCCTTCTGCTGGACATGTTGTGCCGGATCAGGATTTTTATTCGGTCCTTCCGGAAGGTCATAATCACCATTACTGATGCGTTCGCGGCGAAACCTTCGACGAAGCTGGTCTATTGCCCTTGTAGTGGCCAGGCGGATTAAAAGCGCGGGGAAATTCTTCACCCGCTGACGCCTGGACAGCTTCAGGGCACCGGCAAAAGTTTCCTGAAAACAATCTGCCGCATCCGCATCGTTGCCGAGCAATCGATACGCCGTCTGCCACACGACCGGGCCGTGTTCTTCGATAATTATCTTCCAGTCAATTACTTGCAAACAAATCTCCTTTTGAGCAACCACCGTCAACTTAATAGTCGCTGAATATTTCCATTTTATTACAAAAATTCAAAAATCTAGATCTTCGATTATGATTTGTTCCGCCTGCCTCGGAAATCGGGCTGAAAGCGTACATAAAAAATTATTTTTTATTCGATTTAACGAACTTTTTTCTTGCAAAGCATTCCGCCGCCTGACAAAATTGGACAGGTATAAGGTTAAAGCTAAAAGATCGCCGGGAAGCAGAGTGGAGCTTGCACCATGGAGGTTTCAATGGCAAGTAAGTTTGGAAGCAGAAAATCGAAAGGGCTGAGCTTTCCGTTTTTCGTTAGTGCGGCATATCCACTAAATCTTGTCATTGCCCTGTTAAGCATAATACTCCTCGCCGGCTGTCAGAAAACCGCCACCAACGACAATATCATCCAGAGAAAATCTCCCGAAGAGAGAAAAGCGGAATTACTGAAGTCACTCGGCAAGAATTTTGAAAATGCCGATGCGCATTATGAGTTAGGTAAGCTGTATCATGCCGAACGACAATGGTCCGAGGCCGAATGGCGTTATAAGAAAGCGTTGAGTTTTGATCCTGTCCACTGGCCCGCCCAGGCGGCAATGGTAAAACTCTTCATCGACTGCCAGGATCCGGTAAAAGCAAGGAATTACGCCGATATATATATCAACAACGCTTCTTCCTCGCCTTCTCAATCGCTTGATCTGGCATTAGCTTTTCAGCATGAAGGACTTGACCTGTACGCGATGAATTGTTTTCAACAGGCACTTAATTTGGCGCCGAACTCTCCCGAAATTCATAAGAAAATCGGTTATTATTATCTGAGCCGAAACGATAAGGCACAGGCAAAGGAATATTTTACGCGAAGTTTTCAGCTTAATCCCAACCAACCGGAAGTTGCCGGAGAGCTGGGTCGGCTCGGCGTCGAGGTAAGAATACCTTCGAAAACCGAGCAGGATACGAATAATTAGCGAAAGGATAATAGCAAGACGGGCTAAGAAGCTCTAATAAGTGATATTTAAGGTTCCTGTTGGTAATATGGTTAATTAAATACGGATATTCGGGCGTTTGAAGAGTCTTTTCATTGCCCCGTGGAGAACGGATGCTCTGCGGGGTTTTTTTATTTTCTTTTTTTATTTTGCAGCGATTTCTGTTACTATATTGCCCCATTGTTAATGTTAAAGGCAAAACTGGTAGTAAAACTGTAGGAATAATAACCACCGTGTTCAGCGCGGGATCGCAGTTAAACTTTTATTGCAACGATATGAACTATTTATATTTAGGAGTTCGATTATGGCACGTAAAGCAGTTTCCCTTGTAATATTGGTATTGTTCGTCCTTGGAGTATCCGGTTGCGGCAAAAAAAGCGACGTCACCGTCATTAAAATGGGGCATGCGCTCGACACAGAGCACCCGGTTCACAAAGCTATGCTCTTCATGGCGGACAAGCTCAAAGAGAAATCCGGAGGAAAAGTCGTTCTGGAGATATATCCAGGCGAGCAATTGGGCTCGGAAAGAGAGATGATCGAACAGGCTCAGATGGGGCTGCTGGATATGACAAAAGTATCGACCTCGCCTCTGGAAAGTTTTATCCCTTCAATGAGTGTTTTCAGTGTACCGTATCTGTTCAGAAATAGTGAGCATCTTTGGAAAGTCCTGGACGGCCATGTAGGAAAAAAGCTGTTACAGGCCGGGGAAGAGAAAGGTCTCAAAGGTTTGTGTTATTTTGACGCCGGCAGCAGAAGTTTTTACACAAAAGAAAAACCCATATTAACACCGGCGGACCTCGAAGGGATGAAAATAAGAGTACAGGAAAGTAATACTTCGATGCAGATGATAAGGGAATTGGGAGCGTCACCGACACCTATTGCCTGGGGTGAGCTATATACCTCACTGCAGCAGGGAGTTGTCGATGGAGCTGAAAACAATCCGCCGAGCTTTTATCGCTCCAGTCATTACGAAGTCTGTAAACATTACAGTCTGGACGAACACACAATGGTCCCCGATATTGTTTTGATGAGTTTGAAATCCTGGAACAAATTACCGGCGGATGTTCAAAAAATGGTTCAGGAGGTGGCAGACGAATCCGTAGTATATCAAAAGCAACTCTGGAAAGAAGATACCAAAAAAGCCCTGGATGCCGTACAGGCACAGGGTGTCAAGGTTTACAACCCCGATAAAGCAGCATTCAGGCAGAAAGTCAAAAAAATGCACGAATCCTACAACGGCACAGAAGTGGGAAAATACATGCAGGAAATCGAACAGGTACAGTAATTTCACTTGTTGCAAAAGCACTCCGGAGAATTTGTATGCCTGGTTTAATTGTAAAATTGAAAAATTTGCTGGTAAAGGGCCTGAAATTACCCATAAAGCTGGTTGCGGTTTTTTTAAAGTTTATGCTCTGGCTAATCATCAAATTGAAAACATGGCTGGTAAAGGGCCTTGAAATCGCTGTAATGCTGGTTATGGGCTTGCTGGTTATAGACGTTGTTTTGGGAGTTTTTACCAGATACGTTTTGGAAGATCAGATCGAATGGACAGAAGAACTGGCGAAAATTCTTTTGGTCTGGGTCTCAATGCTCGGCGCCAGTATAGGTTTTATAAGGAAAAGTCATTTGGGAGTAGATTATTTCTTTAACAAACTGAATGAAAAATGGAAAATTATAGGAGAGGTAGTCATCTATCTATTCGTTGCATTTTTTGCCTCTGTTGCTTTAATCTATGGGGGCAGCCGGCTTGTTTATTCGGCATTTGAGAATAAACAAACGACCTCCGCACTTGTGTGGTACTGGTATAAGATTTACCTTGTCATACCTATCTGCGGTTTTTTTATCATAATTTTTTGCATTGAAACCGTTTTGGAAAATATTCTTTTATTATTTAAAAAACGACATAGTACCGTAAAGGAATAGTTAAACATGAGTGTACCAGTAATCATTTTAACAATTAGTTTTATCATTCTTCTTCTTTTAAACGTTCCGATCGCCGTCAGTATCGGGCTTTCAACATTTTTTACCGGCGTATATGTCATGGGCTCCATGACGGACACTTCAGATATCATAGCCCAGCGCATGGTAAATAGTATTAATTCCTTCCCTCTGCTCGCTATCCCCTTCTTCATTTTGGCGGGTTTGTTTATGGGCAAAGGCGGAATTGCGCGCAGACTGATTGATTTCGCCGGTGCTCTGGTAGGACGATTCACCGGCGGGCTTGCATACGTTAACGTTTTGACCTGTATGCTTTTCGGTGCTCTTTCAGGCTCGTCGGTCGCCGCGGTTTCTGCAGTCGGTGGTTTCATGATTCCTGAGATGAACAGAAAGGGTTACGACAAGAATTTTAATGTCGCCGTTTCAACTACCGCCGCAACCACGGGATTAATGATACCACCAAGCAATATTATGATTGTTTATGCGCTCGTAGCAGCAGGCTACGGCGTTTCAATCGTTGCTATGTTTATGGCCGGAATTCTGCCGGGAATTGTGTTCGGTCTTTTGCTGATGCTTGTCAGCGGCATCATCAGCAGGAAAAGAAATTACGGTGCCGGGAACAAACGGGGTATTGTGGATATTTTCAGGACCTTCATAGGGGCAATTCCGAGTTTACTGCTTATCGTAATTGTCTTAGGCGGAATTCTGGGAGGGATTTTCACTGCTACAGAAGCCGCCGCCATCGCGGTAGTTTATGCTTTCATCTTGGCAGTTTTTATTTATCGGGAAGTTAAAATCAAAGAGATACCCGACATTTTATTGCAGTGCGGAATAACTACAGCGGTCGTGATGTTTTTAATCGCAACCTCATCGGCCATGTCCTGGATGATGACCACGCAGAATATTCCCCAGAATGTCAGTGCGGCGTTATTGTCCATCTCCGGCAATAAAATAATTATTCTTTTGATTATTAATGTCCTGCTCTTATTTGTCGGGACATTTATGGATATGACACCGGCGGTACTTATCTTTACGCCCATCTTTCTACCGGTCGTTGTAAAACTTGGTATCCATCCGGTTCATTTCGGTCTGATTATGATTGCCAATCTATGTATCGGTTTATGTACTCCTCCTGTGGGAACATGTTTGTTTGTCGGTTGCGGCGTCGGAGAAACGACTATAGTTAAAGTCATCCGTCCGCTTCTGCCGTTTTTTGTCGCGATGATAGTCGCCCTGATGCTGGTGACATACATCCCGCAGATTTCGATGTTTATTCCCAATCTATTGAAGCTTACTAATTAATGATAATCTCTTAACCGAATGAGTTCTGATGTATGCCGAGCAGGGGCAAACATATTTCGAAAATTCAGCTTCCCTCGAACGGATGAGGTTGTTTTTTATATGAAGAACCCGCTTTTTTATAATATTAACGTCGGCCTTGTCGTTAGGACATGCAAGAGGTGCCGAACCGGAATTTTTCAAGGGCGGTTTTAAGACCTTTACGACTCCTCCGCCGCAATCTGCTCTACAACGGAATAATCAGGAGATTGAATTGCGGCAAAAATTATGGCGATTACTCAGAAATATGCCGCAAGCGTGGCAAGAAACCATCGCCTGAATGAAACGTAATCTTTGAGACCGGAAAATTTTCGACTATAAAATATGAGTGAAGAAAAATTCGACCAGACAATCAGGGATTCACAGGCTACGCCCGCAGAGCCTGTAGCTCCGGAGGAATTCGATTTCGACGCTTACGCCGATTACGAAATATCGCTGCTGAAAAAGTGCCGCGAATTCCGACAGGCCCAGTCCGGTGTGCTTGTCTATCGGCGGATGCGAGTGGCGGAAGTTTTTTCATACGACTGCAAAGACATGAAATCATCTCTCGAATTGCAGCTCGGCGTACTTAAAAAAAGCATGGAGTTCAAGGCCGATATCCCTAATTTTTTGGAGCCGTGGTACGGGATAGGCACAATCGCCGGAGCGTTCGGAGTAGATTATATCTGGAAACAGGGACAGGCGCCCGCCGTTCGACCGAACTTTAAGAGCGCAAAAGAAGCGCTCGATTATAAAACAGTGCCTGTTTCGCAAAGCAATATCGGCAAACACACGCTCGACATGATAGATTATTTCGTCGAAAAGACCGGCGGAAAAATCCCGATTTCGCTCACCGACACCCAGTCGCCGTTGAATATCGCCTGTAATATCATGGATATGAGCGGCTTTTTTTTCGATATGTTCGATAATCCCGAAGCGATAAAAAAGCTGCTTCATCGTCTGGCCGAGCTGCTTGTCGAATTCACTCACGAACAAATCAGCCGCATCGGAGAGGCACTGGTCTGGCCGGGACATGGTTTCGCCTCGTGCCGGGATTTCGAAGGTTTGGGAATGAGCGATGATAATGCCCTGATGATTTCCAGTGAGCAGTACCTGGAATTTGCCGCAAGTGCAGTCGAATACGCCGGCAAATCTTTCGGGGGCACGGTATTTCATAGCTGCGGCAACTGGTCGGATAAAGTCGAAATGGTCAAGAAAATACTGCAACTGCGCATGGTCGATGGCGCTTTTTCGGCGGCAACGGATCCTTCGCCGAATCCGCCGGAACCTTTCGCTGAGGCTTTTGCAAATACAGGTATAATCGTAAATGCAAGAATCGTCGGCGCCCCGGATACAATCGTCGATATCGTTAGGCGGCTCTGGACCCCGAGAATGAAACTGATTGTCGTTACTTACTGCCGGACACCCGAGGAGCAGGCCCGGGTTTATGACAAAATCCATGAAATTTGTAGATAGCCAAGCAATTATTTGTTAATATTCGGTTTTTTAATGGAGAATTAATTTATGATTTTGGAAAAATATTCATTCGGAATAGGCGACAGGTTCAGCCACCAGGGAAAAGCCCAGTTGGCCGCGATTATAAAGGCAAAACAACAAGGCATCAACATTACTCCTGTCTGGAACAAATCCAACAGAGAGCATACCATTATCGGTACAACACACGCCGATACGCGTAAAGAAGCCGACGAGGCGGTGAAAGCCTGCAAATGGAACGAACCGTATTTCGTGGATGCCGACCACATCGGTCTTGGTAACGTGGATAAATTCATCGAATACAGCGACTTTTTCACTTTGGACGTAGCCGATTTCATCGGCGAACCCGCCGATTCGGCGAAAGTTAAAGAATTCGTACAAAAGCACAAAAAATACATCGGTTCGCTTTCTATCGACGGAATCGATGCGCCTCTCGAAATTACCGAAGAACAAATCAGACAGATAACAAATAAAACGCTGCTTGCCGCTCAGCAGGCAGGCGAAATTTATCGTCATATCGCTGCGGCAAAAGGTGACAATAATTTCATCACCGAAGTCTCCATGGACGAAACCGACCTGCCTCAAACACCAATCGAAATGCTCTTTATTTTGGCCGCTGTCTCAGCCGAAGGCATACCGGCCCAGACAATCGCGCCGAAATTCACCGGCAGATTCAACAAAGGCGTTGACTATGTTGGTGACATTGCACAGTTCGCCAGAGAATTCGAAGAAGACCTTGCCGTTGTCGCTTTTGCCGTCAAGGAATTCGGCCTTCCCGAAAACCTGAAGCTCAGCATTCATTCCGGCAGTGACAAATTCTCAATATACAAGCCGATGAAAGAAGCAATGAAAAAATTCGATGCCGGACTGCATATTAAAACCGCCGGCACAACATGGCTGGAAGAGCTTATCGGCCTTGCGATGGCCGGTGGTGATGGACTCGTAATTGCCAAAGAAGTTTATACCAGGGCGCTTACCCGAATGGATGAGCTTTGCGGTCCCTATGCAACAGTTATCGATATCGACTCGGCAAAACTTCCATCGGTGCAGGAGATTGACAAATGGGACGGGCAGCAATTTGCGGCGGCACTTCGTCACGACCAAAGCTGCCCCGGTTTTAATCCGAATTTGCGCCAGCTTCTGCACGTCGGCTATAAAATCGCCGCCGAAACGGGTACGCGTTTTACCGATGCTCTGGATAAATACGAGCAAACAATTGCGGCCAATGTAACCGAGAATATCTACGATAGGCATATAAAGCCTCTCTTTCTCGACTAAGTAGAGGCCGGCCCAAAGATCTGCTAACTGCTTTGACGGGCATATCGTCTTCTGTCCGCTTCTCTCAGAAAGCGTTTGCGCATACGAATCGAGTTCGGACAAATTTCCACAAGCTC
>JAFGBG010000267.1 GCA_016933295.1 Sedimentisphaerales bacterium
GAGGTGTTTTGAAGCCACAAAGGCACAAAAGTGCAAAAGGATGATAAGTACAGTTTTTTTCTAAATTTAGCATGATTTTGATTCTTTGCTCATTTTGTTTTGAAAATTTGGGTTTTGAACTGAATTTTTAACTTTTGACTTGATTCAGATTCCCTATCCGCTGCCCCCTTCGAACTATCCTTAGTTCGTTATATATTTTACCCCAAAACCGCCATAATGCAACAAAAATCGCCGTTTTTAACTAAAAAAGTCCATGATACAACCGTCCATATCAAACAAACAGCAGCATCAATATAAATTGACTTATGAACGTTATTAGCTTATAATCGTATGTTAAATCAAAGATTTCTTAGATCGTCTTGCTTCAAATTATTTAGATAAAACGACAAGGTGAAAACGATAAGCTCAAAAAATACGCTAATACCTGTTTTACTGCTCATTTGCCTAATGGCGGCAAGTAATACCTTCGGAGGACTCGTATTATGTGTCGGCGATAACGGGCATGTAGCTTTTGAAACAGCTTACCACAGGCATTGCCGGGACTTATCTCACACAGAATATAAAAATGCAAATTCATCTACACAAGGAACGGCCCTATTCGATGAAAGCCACCACTGCAAAGTCTGCGTTGATATTCCCGTTTCCATCAATTCCATGAAGGATCTGCTGCTTCCAAATAACTCGAAGCAGAATAAACCGACAATACCTTCTCCTTCGGTACAGGCACCGACAACAAATAGTGCTTCGGTATCGACAAGAACAACAGATAATTTATACACATTAACTTGCCCGTTTGTATTCCTAAATACGATTATACTGTTAGTGTAACAGTTAAGCTTCATTTCATATTCGCTCTCAGCAAACACAAAGGCGCCCCCTAATTGCGGGACCTTTCTGTCGCTGATTCCTGATTTCTCTGATGCGAGTCGAGACATTAACGAGTAATTCCGGAGACTTCTTATATGTCCAAAAATACTTTAATATTACTATTATTTATATCAGCAATTATTTCCGACGGATGCAAGTCACCCGAAAGCCATACAATCGTGCCGGAGGCCGGAATACCAAAACCGGACATAAACTACCGCAATGTGACGGAACAAAAAAACACAGATGCTTACCGGGCAAAGGAAGTTAACGAGCCCGAAGGTATCATATTTCTGCCGGAGACTATAAACTTCGTATTGGCTAATAATTCAAAACTTCAGGCCATGTCATTGGAAGTCAGGGCCGCCGAGGCCCGGAAGCTTCAGGCCTCTCTTTCGCCCAATCCCGAATTGGAAATAGAAGCGGAAGAGCTCGGAGGCACGGGCGAACGATCAAGGTTCGATTCCTCGGAAACTACCGTTCAAATCACTCAACTCGTCGAACTTTCCGGCAAACGTTCCAAACGAACCCGTATCGCTGCACTCGAAAAGGAAACAGCCGAACTGCATTACATGGCCGAGCGTCTCGATATTGCCAACGAAGCAGCCAAGGCTTTCATTGACGTGCTGGCGGCACAAGAGCAGGCAGCTCTTGCCGAAGAGCTTGTTCGTCTTTCGGAACAGGCCCACCTGGCAGTAGTACAAAAAGTCGAAGCGGGGAAAAATGCTCCTGTCGATCAGACCATGTCAAATATAGCATTGTCAAACACTCGAATCGAAGCGGAAAAAGCAAAAAGCAGATTAATCTCGGCAAGAAACCGGATAGCATCTCTTTGGGGCGGGCAGAATCCCGTCTTCGAAAAAGCCGCCGGAGATTTCTTCGAATCGGCCGATATGCCGGAACTTAATCAATTGACCGAAATGATATCTCAAAATCCTGATGTGGCCCGCTGGTCGGTGGAAAAAGAAAAACATCGTGCCGCTCTGGAACTGGAAAAAGCCAAAAAAACATCCGATATCATGTTCGGCGGAGGTCTTCAGTATTTCAATGAGGGTGATGATTCATCGTTCATAATTGGCCTTGCAATCCCCATTCCTTTGTTTGACAGAAATCAGGGTAATGTTCTTGAAGCAACTTACATGCTCTCACAAACAGAGCATAACAGAAAAACAGTTGAAATACAAACCAGAGCCGCATTGGCCGAAGCAGTAACAACACTATCAAGCGTATCCAAGGAGATAACTGTCCTGAAAGAAGAGGTATTACCTTCGGCACAAGAGGCGTTTAACGCCGCCAGTGAGGGGTATAACGAAGGCAAATTCGAATACTTAGTCGTATTAGACGCTCAGAGGACCTTATATGAAGCAAGCGGCAAATACATCGAAGCAACGACAAATTGCCACAAAGCAAGAGCCGATATAGAACGTCTGACAGGCCGGGATATAAACTATATACAAAATCTTATGAATTCGAAAGAAGCGAAAAATTGACGGGAGGATTCAGCGATGACAACAAAAAGTAAACACAATAATAATTCCATCATGCAAAAAGCAAATAATCTCGGCATGGCTTTGTTCGTATTTTTAATCCTGTCCGGGACCATTCTCCGGCTTTCCGGCAACCTGCATTTTGGTTCCCCAAATACTGCCGGGACCGAAGATACTTTGACCGAAAATCACGCACACGAGGACGAATCCGTCCCCGACGAGACTTTATGCGGCGAACATGGTTTTCCGGAATCACTTTGCACTTTGTGTAATCCCTCGCTAATCGCCGTGTTTCAGGCGAAAGGTGACTGGTGCGAGGAACACAATCTGCCGGAATCGCAATGCACTATATGTAATCCGGGATTATCACAAACACCGTCGACAGCTTCGGATGCGACAAAAGATCTCGATGTTCTCGAAGAAAAGATGTGCGAGCACGGGATACAAACAATACAGTGTGATGAGTGTCGCTATGAATTAGGCCTGGTCAAACTCCATCCTTCGGTTAGCGAGGCATTAATTGAAACAACCATAGCCGGTAACACGGCAAAAACAAAAACGCTGAATCTCACAGGTCAGATTCAGTTAGACCAGACAAAAGTCGTGGATGTCGTCCCTACAGCCGGCGGGCGTGTAAGCAAGGTCGTCAAACTACTCGGCCAGAATGTCAACAAAGGAGATATTCTGGCGATCATTACATCCGACGAACTGGGACAGGCAAAGGCCGCTTTCATGGAAACACAGGCAAGGTTGAATTTAACAACCGCGACATTCGAACGGGAAAAAGGACTTTACGAGAAAAAAGTCAGTAGTGAAGCGGATTATCTCGATGCCCTAAACGACCTTCGTGCGGCCGAGGCTTATTACACTGCGGCCGAAAAAAGATTGATTCTGTTAGGGCTCGACGACGAGCAAATCAGGGCGATAAGCGATGAAATACAGGACGGAAAATTTGCCGAGCTGGTCATACGAACGCCGCTATCCGGTACAATAATCGCTCAAAATGTCACTACGGGAGCGCTTGTCGAACCCGCGATGAGTATGTACAGAATTGCGGACCTTTCGAACGTATGGATATGGTACGACCTGTACGAGAAAGACCTTGGACTGTTGCACGAGAGACTTTCGGCGGGCCGGACAGTAAAGGCAAAAGTGCGAGTCAAGGCTTTCGAAAAAGAAGAATTCGAAGGAATTGTAGATCTAATTAACAACGAAATAGACGAACATACCCGTACCGTTAAAGTCCGTGTCCAGGTCACCAACGACGAGTTCAAACTCAGGCCGGGAATGTTTACCGAGGCCGAAATTACCCTTCCACTCGAAGGGCAAGTCACAACCGTTCCCGCCGGTGCGGTCCTTTCAGATGAAAACGATAGTTTTGTTTTTCAGCACTGGAAGGACGATTTATGGGTGCGGCGTAATATCGTCATGGGCGAAAGAAAGGGAGATTTCGTCGATGTATTGGACGGAATCGCCGCCGGTGCCACTATCGTGACACGGGGTGCTTTTATGCTCAAGAGCGATATCTTACGTGAGAAAATGGGCGCCGGATGCGCCGATTAAGCAAAGGAGAAAAAACCAGTGTTAGAGAAATTTCTTCACTTTATCCTTCATCAAAAAATGCTTGTAATCCTTGCCGCAATCGCACTGCTGGGAGCAGGGATTATTGCCTGGTATCGATTACCGATAGATGCCTTTCCGGATGCAACCAACCAGCAGGTAATGATTCTGACCGAAGCTCCGGGTTTTACTCCCACCGAGGTCGAGAGGCTGGTGACATTTCCAATCGAGATAGACATGGGCGGCCTGCCGGACGTAAGAGAAGTACGCTCGCTCTCCAAAACAGGGCTTTCGCAGGTGATTATCGTCTTCGAAGACGATGTCGATACGTATTTTGCCAGGCAAGTCGTGTTCGAACGTCTGGCACAGGTTACGGACAAACTGCCGGAAGGAGTCGAGCCGGAACTGGGGCCGATCTCAACGGGGCTGGGCGAAATATATCAATATGTGCTTGAAGCCGGCTACTATTGCCCGAGCCACGAACAAATATGGTCACGTACGGAAAGTAAATGTCCTCAATGCGGAACGACTTTGATAAAAAGCGAATTCAGCCTGATGGACTTAAGAACATTTCAGGACTGGATTGTCAGCCCCCAGTTGCGGCGATTGCCGGGCGTCAACGAAGTAAACAGCTTCGGCGGATTCGTAAAACAATATCATGTCATACCTGAGCCGGCCCTGCTGCTCAAATATGGGATTTCCCTGAACGATATTCTGGAAGCTCTGGAATCTAACAATGCGAACGCTCCGGGAAGTTTTATTGTCAGAGACTGGGAGCAGTTCAACGTGATATCCAACGGTATTATCCAGGGCATCGGCGACATCGAGAAGATCGTGCTAAAGGCCGAAAAAGGGACACCAGTTTATCTGAAAGATGTGGCGGAAGTTCGAATAGGCCACCAGACACGAAACGGAGTTGTCACCAGGGACGGCCGGGGAGAAGTCGTTTGCGGCATGGTCATCATGCTCAAGGGCAGCAACTCCAAGCGAGTGGTTGATCGCGTACGCGCCGAGATTCCGGAAATCCAAAAATCTCTTCCCGCGGGCGTAAAAATCTCATCGTTTTATGATCGGACCAACCTTATCCAGGCATGCATTCGAACAGTCTCAAGCGCCCTCGGTCAGGGAATCATATTCATAATCCTCGTCCTGTTTATTGTCCTGTGGGACATACGAGCGGCACTGACGGTCGCCGTTTCCCTGCCACTGACGGCCGGTGCGGCTCTTATACTGATGGGCTGGCAGGGCGTAACAGCAAATCTGATGAGCCTGGGAGGATTAGTCATTGCTATCGGGATGATTGTAGATGGTGCGATTGTTGTCACCGAAAACATCTCCAGACATATGCACGACAAAGCATATTCGAATGTATCCAGAACGGCCATTACCTTCGAAGCCGTAAGAGAGGTTGCCAGGCCGGTGATGTTTGCCATTTTGATTATCATCGTGGTTTTTCTGCCGTTATTTTCATTGCAGGCGATGGAAGGCAAAATGTTCAAACCCCTGGCCTTAACGATATGCTTCGCCCTGATAGGCTCGCTGGTAGTGTCACTGACAATTGTCCCTGTCCTCGGCTGTCTCGTCATCAAACGTACTTATAAAAAAGGTCGCGACAATGTTCTGATTCGCATCATTCACAGGATATATATGCCGATTCTTAACCTTGCCGTACGGGGCCGCTGGATTACAATCGCAATCGCCGGCGCCCTTATGGTCGGAGCTTATTCTGTTCTGCCGGGTATCGGGACGGAATTTTTGCCCCCTCTGGATGAAGGTGCCCTGGCAATTAATCTTGTGCGCTTGCCGACCGCCGGCACTGAAGGCTCGGCCAGGCAAGCCTCCGAAATCGAAAGGAGGCTTCTTAATCAAGTTCCGGAAATCAGCACCGTCGTTTCCAAGACCGGTCGAGCAGAAATTGCCGAAGACCCGATGGGACCGGAACAAAGTGACATACTGATTATGTTAAAACCGAACTACAAGGAAAATTTCGGACGAACAAAAGAGCAGGTCGTAGAATCGATTGAAAAGGAGCTTGCCATATTTCCGGGAATACGACCGGCCTTTTCCCAGCCGATCGCACTTCGTGTAAATGAATTAATAAGCGGCATAAAATCCGATGTGGCGATAAAAATATTCGGTGACGATATCGATGTTCTGATTAACACGGCCGAACGTATAGCACCGATACTGGCCGGTATCAAAGGGGCCGAAGATATCAAGATAGAGCAGGTTTCGGGCTTCTCTCAAATAGAGATACAGCCGAACCGGAGTGAAACAGCACGTCATAAGATAAACATTGACGATATCAATCTGCTTGTCGAAACGGCAATAGGCGGCAAAATCGCGACAACGGTATTCGAGGGACAAAGAACTTTCGCCGTACAGGTACGCTATCCCGCCGACGAGCGAGCCGATATCGATGCAATAGAAAAACTCCTGGTGCGTTCGCCGCTGGGTTATAACGTTCCACTCGAGGATCTTGCAACGATAAGGGAAATCGAAGTCCCCGCCCAGATTAGTCGCCAGGATTCCAGAAGAAGGCTCATCGTCGAATGCAATGTCCGCGGACGTGACATAGGCAGTTTTATCGAAGAAGCGCAGCAGAAACTAAAAGGCGTGGAAAGCGGTCTTCCGGCGGGCTATCGTCTGGCATGGGGCGGACAATTCGAGAACCAGCAAAGGGCGACGGCACGTCTGAAAGTAGTCGTACCTGTGGCACTTGTACTGATTTTTATAATGTTGTTCAGCTCTCTCAATTCCGTTAAAAGCTCCGTCATCATCCTCACAAACCTTCCCTTTGCCATCGTGGGCGGCATATTGTCTATCTATATATTGAAAATGCATCTTAGCGTCGCCGCCTCGGTTGGCTTTATCGCACTGCTCGGGGTAGCGGTCGAGAACGGGCTGGTCCTGGTCAGCTTTTTTGACAAACTGCGAAAGGCCGGAAGAACCGTTTACGACGCCGTTATCGAAGCATGCCGACTTCGCGTACGGCCTTTGATAATGACAACGCTGACCACGCTAATGGGTTTGTTGCCGATGCTTTATGCCACCGGATCCGGTTCCGAAATACAACAGCCTCTCGTAGCCGTTATATTCGGCGGATTAATTACTTCACTGGCATTGACACTGATTATTCTGCCGGTTCTGTATATTCTGCTTAACGGCAACGATTCTACGAATGCTATTGACAGGTCCGTATAGTTTTTACATAATTGCCCGATAGATTGAATACTAATGGGACGTCTATTTCCAACGGCAAAATCGCCGCTAAGAAAAATGTCCGACACGGATATATAAATGTATAAAAAAACCATCTTACAATTCGAAGGTCATATAATCGGCAAAGCAATGTCGGTGATTATTCTTCTCGCAGTGCTTGTGTCAGTTTCATCGTGCGCGCATTATCAATGCGATCCCGATTATACAGGCCCGGCACCCAGAACGGCGGAAATGTTAGAATACTACAGCTACCCGAAGCAGGATATCGGGGCCAAAATCGAGAAGACCACCGAGAAGAAACATTACGCTATCAGCAGAATAGAATTTCCTTCGGCGATAAATATCTATGGAAAAGAGAATATAAAAATCGATTACTACCAGCAAAAAAAGCCCGGCAAATATCCCGCCGTACTAATTCTGCCGATATCGGGCGGAGTGGATTTTTCGGTAAAAAGTTTCGCCCGGTATTTTGCATCGCACGGCATAAACTGCGCCGTCGTGCACAACAGAAAGGCCGACCTTGAGGATACAAAAAGCGCCGAAGAGATAGAAAACTACTTCCGACAGACGGTTCTGGACAACAGGCAGGTACTGGATTATTTGGTCTCAAGGCCGGAGGTGGATGAAGACAGGCTCGGCTGTTTGGGCCTGAGCCTCGGTGGTATTAAGGCAAGTCTTGTATCGGGAGTGGATGAAAGACTGAAGTGCTGCGTGTTCGGCCTTGCCGGCGGCAGCATCGCGGACATAACTATTTCTTCAGGGGAGAAGGAAATCAGGAATTCCGTCAAAAAATTCCTTAAAGACGATGTCACGCCCGAAGACATACACGCCGAACTATCGAACAAGATAAGAACGGACCCGCTCGAATTGGCCGAGTATATAGATGCTCGAAACGTCCTGATGTATATCGCCGCATTCGATATGGTAGTGCCGAGAAAGTGCGGCGACAAACTGCGTCAAGCTATCGGTAAACCGGAAACGATTTACTTTTTCTCAGGCCACTACGGCTCGTTTCTTTACCTGCCCTACGCCGAAGCTAAATCGCTGAGCTTCTTTAAAAAGAAATTCGGGCTGAAATAGCGGCAGAAACGGACGAAAACTCACACTATAAATAAAAAAAATCCCACAAATATAAGTCAGGAACATCGAGCAGGCTCGATAAGCCGAAAAATTTAGTCCGATAGAAAAGCAAGCACACATACAGGAGAAAAGTGCGACCCATAAAAAGACGAATAAGCGGCTTCAAATCATCTAATTTTCGGATAAAACAAGAATTTAATATTCTGCCGTTTTCCGGCGGTTTTATCTCCTTTTCCGGCACGATATATTAATTATATTTTAAATGAGACTATACAGAAGTAAGAGCGATGCTTTTCGGGGCTGATGCCCGAAGTATTTTTCAAAAACGGCGCTGCGAACGGCGTGCCGCTAAGAATAAGACAATCAACCGCGCGGTCTTTTTGCCGTACCTTTGAATATATACGGAAAAGAATTACGCAAACGACGGGAACCTAAAGAGGACGAAATGAACAGGTCTGCAAAACCAAACAAACGGACCAGTCGCACACGGGGCAAGTACGGCCGGGTTGTGGGCCTTTGTGCTTCGACGATGTTCGTATTTTTCCTCTTAGCCGCTGCGGCGATTATTGCTATCCCCGTCTGGCGGGGCTGGCAGTCATATATACTGATTCAAACTACCGAAGCCCAGATCCGGCAGATAAGCTCGCTTGAAAGCTCTTACGTATATCGTGACGAGATGCTGACAATGTCACTTAAAATGGCCGCGGCAACCGGCGACCCGAACTGGACAAACCGTTACGAACAGCTCGGCAGCCGGGAGAAACCCGTCATCGAAAGAAGCTGGAACCTTCCCGAAAACAATACCGTGGGCGCCGATGTAGTACTGACGGCCTTCGCCGAAAACAAGCTGGACGAAATAGAGGAAGACGCCCTCGAAATGATACGCCTTGGAAGTAACAACTATGCCGCCGCCAAACTACGAAGCAGGGAATACCAGGACCAAAAAGACACGTATAACAGAGGAATGAAAGCGTTCACTTCCAACGTCGACAAAATCCTGAACGAACGCTACCGGACGCACTTCAAGAGAGTCCAGCAGGCCCTTATAGCGGTATGTCTAATCCTGCCGCTGATTGTTTTTATCTGGCTGATTACTCACAGAACGGCAAAACTTCTCCAGGGCCGTATCCAGACAAAGCATATGAACCGCACTTTCGGTCGCCAATGGCAGGAGACGTTTAATGCTATTACCGACGGCGTATGCATTATCGAGAAAGACGGCGGCAAAATCCTCCAGTGCAACAAAGCGATGACACGGTTTCTCAAGAAGCCGTACGACGAGATAATCGGCCATAGCTGCTGCGAGCTGATTCACGAATCGTCCGAGCCGGTAAAAAAATGCCCGTTCACGCGAATGCTCCACAGCCGCCGCAGCGAGGCTACTGAGTTCCAAATCGGCGAGAGCTGGGTAAATATCAAGGTCGAACCTCTGATCGACAGCAACGGCAACCTTACCGGGGCCGTTCATATCATCTCGGACATAACCCGGCACAGGCAGGCCAACAGGGCGCTGCGTGACAGTGAGAACAAGTTCAGACTCGCATTCGCCAATGCGCAGGATGCCATCGTCTGGATAGACAGCGAAAGCGGCGTAATCATGAACTGCAACAAAGCCGCCGAGGAGCTTTTCGGAAAAAGAAAGAACGAGCTGGCCGGTCAGCATCATACCACGCTTTATCCCGAGGATAAAACGCAGGCTTACGATAATTTATTAACCGAATCACATAAGGGCCTGAACAAAAATATCGAAGCCGAAATCCTGACCAAAAGCGGGCATCTCAGGGAGGTAACCATCGCATTCTCGACAATGCAGGTCGATGACAACGAAATCATACAGGGAATAATTCGTGATATAACCGACAGGAAAAAAGCGATCGAAGAAATCGAGCATCTGGCCAGGTTCCCGAGGGAGGACCCCAATCCTGTCATGAGAATATCGAAGGACGGCCAAATACTCTATTCCAACGACGCCGGTTCGCCCGTTCTGGCGACATGGCAAATAGAGGAAGGCGGCAGCCTGCCGGAGCCGTGGTACACCAGGATACGGGATGTTTACGATTCCGGCGACGGCGAAACATTCGAGCTGAATTGCGACGACGGCCACATTTTCTTCCTGACCCTCCAGCCGATAGCTGAAGCCGGTTATGTGAACGCATACGGTCTTGACATTACCAGCCACAAAAAGGCCGAAAAGGAAAAAACGGACCTCGAGCTTCAACTCGGCCAGAAGCAAAAAATGGAGGCGATAGGGACACTTGCCGGCGGCATTGCTCACGATTTCAACAATATTTTGGCCGCTGTTCAGGGCTACGCCGAATTGTCACTCGACGACCTTGAGTCGGATAATCCGGTTTACGAAAACCTCGAACAGATACTGGCGTGCAGCAACCGGGCGAAAAAACTGGTCAAGCAAATATTAACTTTCAGCCGCAAAGACGAGCAGGAGCAGGAAAAAGAGCCGGTACAAATAAGCGTTATAATCAAAGAAGTTCTCGGAATGCTTCGTTCCTCTCTGCCGGCAACAATCAGGATTTGCCGGAAAATCAGCGCCGAAACCAGCACGGTCATGGCAGACCCGACTCAAATCCACCAGATACTCGTTAACCTCTGCACGAATTCGTCACACGCAATGCGCGAGACGGGAGGATTGCTGGAAGTCGGCCTTGCAGACGTCGATCTCGAAACGGAGACAAGAATCGGAGACGAGCTTCTGCCGCAAGGCCGGTATGTCAAGCTAAGCGTTAGTGACACCGGCTGCGGAATGGAAAAGGAAATCGTGGAACGAATCTTCGAGCCGTTCTTCACCACGAAAAAAGTCAACGAGGGGACCGGATTAGGGCTTCCCGTAGTCCACGGTATCGTCAAAAGTCACGGTGGCGCAATCACGGTAAGCAGCACCCCGGGCCAAGGAACCACTTTCGAAATATTGCTTCCCAGAATTGACAGCGGCCAAACGGAAGAACATCAACCATCGCAGCCGAGATGCAAAGATAAAGAGGTGATACTGCTTGTTGACGACGAAGAGATGATGGTCGATGTGACCGGGCAAATACTACAGCGGCTGGGATTCGACGTAGTCGCCAAAACAAACAGTCTCGACGCCCTCGAAACATTCCAGGAAAAACCCGACGAATTCGATCTGGTCATCACAGACCTGGTAATGCCGAACCTGACCGGGACACAATTGGCTGAAAAAATAATTTCCATCAGAGAGGACATTCCGGTGATTCTCTGTTCCGGATTCCCAGATAAAATCCGCCCGGAAGAAATCCAGAGCATAGGAATAAAAGAATTCATCGCCAAGCCAATCGGCAAACAGGAAATAGGCGAAATTGTTCGCAGAGTTTTGGATGCTCAAAAAACGGCGTCACAGCATGTCCTGTCGTAACGGCCGCGGTTATACAGCTCTTGGTCTTTTAAAAATACTTTCGAGACGATTATATTCGATCCGTCAATAAGAATGCCGTGCCGTCGAGTCGTTTCGTCCTGAGTTCGACGAAAGGCGTCCAATAGAGAGTGCCGTGCACACAAACTTAAAAATTTACCCCTAAGGGGTGAAATATCAAAAACAAAACTGTGGAATCCCGGCTCGCCGGGATGACTTCCTTAATTTTGCACTTTACATTTTGCATTTTGATTTCATTAAATACTCGCACGATGCATCACTCAATACGCACGAGAAAAAAATTAACGCTTATCCGGGCCGTCTATAAAAAAACCGCCGTCGGAAACTCGTGTCCCCGACGACGGTTTCAACTCGTTATAAATATGTAAATTTAATCCGCCGTTATTGTCCGATAGCAGTCATTCTCGCCGTAAGGTAGGTGGCAAGAGAGGCGTTGCCGGTATCAATCAGCGGAGCGATATATTTATCCGTCGCGAAAGTAATCGCATCTTCGGTGCTCAGACCAAGACTGCTGACGACAGTAATATACGTGGTAAGAGCATCGAGATACTCACCGGCAACGGCATAAGCGTTGTCGGCCTCGGTGTTGTTCGCAATCGCGTCGGCTATCGATGCCATCTGTTCCTCAGAGACAGGTGCGTCACTCGAAGCGAACTCGTCTATCACCTGCGTCAAAGCGGCAATATGAGTACCATCGACATCCATAAGGATTGTAACCGCCGCTTTGAGCCTCGAACAGGCATCGCAGGGCTGAATGTCCTTCAAAGAAGCCAGGGTGTTGGTTATCCAAATCTGAATATCTTCGCTTTCGATTCCCAGCTCTTGGGCCGTCCACTGAATCAACGCCGGGCAGCCCGAAACACCCACTTCCACGTTTAGAGGCAACGGAGCCGCCTCTACTATAGGAGCAATATATTCATTTTCAAGGACCCAGGCCCTGCCGTCCGTAATCTCGGTATTTTCGAGACCGGCACCGCGAAGCACATAATCGCCGCCGATTTCTTCTTCCAAAGAATCTATCTCTGTCTGATCGCCGGCATAAGGCAGACGTCCTGCGGCGTCGGCAAGCCACTCTGTTATACGAGAAACAACTTCCAGCCTGTCAATGTCGCATTCACCGGCAGAATCCCCTGCGTCCGAGAAAGTGATTGTGTCGTAAGCATCAACTACAACCGTTCCCTGCTGTCCGACAATAACTGAATCGAGAGCAAGATTTATATTGCCCTGCCCGCCCTGTCCGTCGGCGGAATCAGTTCCCGTACTCGCCAAATAGACTGCTATATCGATGGGTTCGCCTTCATCCCTGAGGCTGCCGCCTATAGTTTCCGGAACGTCCAGGAGATTTACGGCAGCTCTATCATCCACCTCGTGATATTGTCCGTATGCGTATAATTCGCTACCTTCGCCCAGATTCAGATTTTCCTTACTCATCAGCACTATTGCCGCTTTCTTGTCCACCTGAGCCCCGGGAAGATCGACGCCGAGTCCCTCGACCTGGTCTGAATAAGCCTCGATTGTAACGCCAAGAGCATCGTTATCTCCACCGTCAGCCGTATATATCTTGCCGTTATCGGAGATAATTGATACGCCGCCTACTCCCATCTCGTTTACGGGAGCTTCCGATTCTTCCGGTAAATCCGGCAAACCCCAGAGTGAGCCTCCAATCGCCGTCACGTCTCCGGCAATTTGAACGTCGCCGTTACCATATATGTACAGATTACCGGCAGTCGCCACTGCGGCACTTTTATCGGATAATTCACCCGGATTTTGAAGGTCAACCGCCAGATCAGGACTGCCGCCATAGATATTTAACTGGCCCGGAGTTTCTTTCCAGACCTCGCCTTTTGCTGTAACGGTACCTTCGGAAGCGACTATCGACTGGTCGCCGTTTTCCCAACTCCACTGACCTCCGTTTAAAACCCATTCACCAGCCGTAAGCGTTAAATCGGAATTAACAGTTACATCGTGAAGAGCCGAGATATTACCATAAAGATAGGTACTATCCGAAGACGAAACAGAGACACTGCCACCGTCGGAAGTCAGACTGCCAAACGCCGTCACATCGCCGGTATCTGCTGTGAGAATTAGGTCTCCGGCGGTATCAACATCCCCACCAAGAAGGATATCACGTCCCGCCGCGACAGCCAAGTCACCTGCGCCCGCCAGCGAAGTACCGTCGCCGGTGCCATCGCCGACAATCACATCCTGACCGGCCGACAGTTCCACTGAATCGGCGGCCCATGTATTATTATTAAGTAAAAGGTCTATTGCGGCATCGACATTATCATAAAGGTATATCGTACTATCCGACGCCGAAACAGAGATACTACCCGCGGCGGAAGTCAGGCTGCCAAAGGCCGTCACATCTCCACCGCCAGCCGCATCGGTATC
Organism: Sedimentisphaerales bacterium; assembly: GCA_016933295.1. GTDB lineage: Bacteria > Planctomycetota > Phycisphaerae > Sedimentisphaerales > Anaerobacaceae > JAFGPS01. Next base: position 14,014 of record JAFGBG010000267.1, read on the forward strand.
TGCGGCAAGAACAAGGTCCCCGGCCGTATCCACATCCCCGCCAAGGACAATATCCCGCCCCGCTTCAACCACCAGCTCACCCGCGGCTGTCAGCGAAGTACCGTCGCCGGTGCCATTGCCTACAATAGCATCCTGACCGGCCGAGATTATTACGCCGTCGGCGGCGGAAGTGTCGCTGTTAAGACGAACGTCTGTTCCGGCAGTCAAATCGCCGCTGGCATAAATACCGGCATCTCCCGTAAGGTTCAAACTGCCGAGCATGGCTTCTATCGATTCGGTCGCAACCAAGGCTCCGCCCTTTGCGTTAACTTCAATGTCGCCGGTTTCCGCCGTTAACTGTTTCGTCGTTATATCACCGGAATTGCCCGAAAGAGTTATGTCACCGTAAGCTGTCGCACCAACCGAAGCCCACCGGTCGGCCGCGTTTTCAGGCTTGCTCCCGTCTTCCGTAATTGTTACCGAACCGTTGGCGCTGTTTGCCGTCAGGTCGGTGTTACCCTGATTGGCGAATGAGAAATCATCAAGATTCAAATCCGCGTCCTGCTGAAGCGTCATGGAACTACCGAGAACGGATATGGTGGTATTTTGAGCGTATATCCTACCGTCATCGACTCCGTCCGCCGCCCCGGCAGTAATTGTAAGCTCGTGATTGCCGGTCAGCTCTTCGCAGGCTCCGTCATATCCAGCCGGAAATCCATCGTTCGCAAGAACTACATCTTCGCCGGCTTCGATTACCGCGCCCGAAGCAGTCATATCAGTATTATTGTTGAGAATAATGTCCCGGCCTGCAACAACATCACCGGCAAGAGTAATCTGCCCGTCGCCGTCGATAGAATTATCAATTAAACTTTCTCTGATAGAAATATCGATACTACCACCGGCTTCGAGATTACCCGCCGAGACGGTTCCGCCGCCTTCAAATCCCTTGTCTTTCATACCCATTATTGTCATATCGCCTCCGGCAACGGCGCCGCCTTCTACAGCGACGGCCCTGCCTTTTAGCTCGATATCACCGTTTTGGGCCTCAAGGTTCCCCAGGCTCAGATTGCCGCGGCCTCTGTTGTCGGCGTCGCCGGTGGCATATATGCTGCCGTTATCCGCCGTGATATCGCCGTTAACTGCAATATGCTCTCGGGCCGATATGTCGATATCGCCCTCGGTGCTGTGCAGGTCACCGCTAACATTAATATTATACAGTCTTCTGAAATCGGTGTCCGGCGTACTTGCCTGAAGCTTTATGCTGCCGGCGGTGATGCTTCCATTGACGTTGATATCCGAATCCGCCGCACCACCTAAGCCTGAATAAACTTCCACATCCCCTGTCGCGGTTACATCGCTGAGCCCGACATCGTCTCTTGCTATAACCGTCACGTTATCGACGTTGGCGATAGCCTGCGAGAAAACATCACCGGCGGCAAGAACCAGCTTTTCGACCGATGATCCGCTTTCACCAACCGTGCCGTTATTGTTAACGACATTATCACTGTCGGCAACAAGGTTCGCGGTAATATCACCCATATCCACGATGGCGCTGCTGCCCGGCTGACCAAGCCGCACCGTATCGCCGGCGACCATAACCACAAGCCCGTCGGGACAAAGAATGGCGCCGTTGTTCGTGACGTTTTTACCGACAAGATAAATACTTCCGGAATTCGTGGCGTCGAGGATGCCTTCGACGGTAACATTGCCGTTGCCTCCGGAGAACACCATGCTTTCCGTCGGATTGCCGACAGCGTTGGCGAAATCGGAATCCGACATCATAAGACTCGAAGCGACCAGTTGGTTGACATTAATAACGGCCCCGTCGCCGAAAATTACACCGGCAGGATTAACGACGAAAATACGCATGTCCACGCCGTTAAGAGTGCCGTCAAACTGCGTGACAGATCCGGAAATCACCCTGTTCAAAACGGCGGAATTGCTAAGCCCTTCCTGCTGTGAGAACGTGAGACTTTCAGCCGAGCCGGTATTCATGGAATCCCACTCGATAATCGACCGCGACTGGTCAACCATTACTGTGCTGTCGGTAACTCCGTCAACAATGGTCCCCGTACCCTCGGTAAATACTCCGCCGGTAGGTGTAGCCAGTATGGTCGAAGGCCCCAGCGTAAAGACCAGAGAAAAAACCAGGAAGTATATGGTAACTTCTCTGACAAAGTGACTTTTCAAAAAAGCTTTAAAACCTTTCATGTTCCTTCTCCTTTATAAGATAAAACATCATATTTTTTCATTTTTCCGCCCTGTTTATTTTCAGTCCCGGCCGTCCGACCGGGTAAAAAGGCTACCATCGCAGCATAAAGCTGACACTCAACCGACCTTTGCCCCTTCTGGTCCCGTCGGTCTCGCGCAAAGGGTAACCGTAATAACAGGCCCCGCTAAGATTTTTTCCGAGCCCGATATTTGTTCCGACGCCAACCGACCACAGCGTTTCATGCTCATCCTCGCCGGCTACGGCATCTTCAATGTTGGATCGACCGAAATCCATAAAAACCAACGGTGAGAGCCTCGTAAGATCCAAATTGTCATTATTGTACTGTTCGGTCTGCGGCTGTTCTTCACCGGCTTCTTCCTCGGCTACCGCCCGGTTATATTTGAGCCAGTCAAATTCATATTGTATCGATGCCAACATACCGCCGTCGGCCACAATTTCATACTCGTCGTATCCCCTGACGGTGTACATACCGCCGAAAGACGTCATTTTGGCCGGAATCAATCTTTCATCGCTCTTTATCCATCGCGCCACAGTCCTTAGCTGACCGTATTTTTCTTTATCCATATACCTGCTGTGGTTTGCGGACAGAGTATAAATGCTGAAATCGGGATCCGCCTGAGTTCGCGCAAGCTCGAACCTGCTGCGGCTCGAACCACTCATGCTTTGAGTGCGGTCAAGTGTAAGAGATGAGTTGGACATATCGTCCGAGTGACGTAAATTAACACCCACACCAAAAAGATCCATATCGACATCGGAACCGGCGCTGGGAAACAGCGAAGGAGTGACCTTGCTTCTTTCGTGACTTATCGATCCGGTAACGTCAAAAAACCAGCCCTTATACTGGTAAACGTTATATCTCAGCAAGGCTCCATAGAAAGTTCCCCTTCCGAGAAAGTTGAACGTGCCGCCCTCGGGATTGATGTCGAACTCGCTGTGTCCTCCGTAGATGTTGAGACGAAGTTTCGGGCCATAGATCGGAAAGTCGTAACTTCCGTAAATCGAATAATTGTCGTCTATAGTCGAATCCGGCTTGGCCTGATAAACGGTCGTCAACCGGTCGTCGATACCCAGCAGGTTGGTATTAATCACTCCGGCCCTCGGAGACCACTGCCTGTCGTTCGTGCCGGAATTATCGACTTGGATAAAATAGTGCCAGGGGTCCGCTTCGTAAATATCGTATTGCACCTTTAGCGTGTTCGGCTCGGTTCCCTTGGAGACCAGTACCGAAACGTGCCTGTCCGGATTAAGGTTAAGAAGATTGACGAAATGATCCAGTGACTTCTGATTCGCCACTCTTCCGGCCTTTACCGGAGACCACTCATTCAGGGCGGAACGACGAAGACGACCGCTTGGAACCTCGTTCTGGTCTGCACCGTAATATTTTACATCAACTTCGTAAATCGGAGCTTCGATGACCTTTATCGGCAGAACACCGCCCACCAGCTCCATGCCCTCAGTAACCGTGCCTCTTGGCACGAACACGTATATCCCGGCGTAATGTCTGCTTCTGTACACCGACAGTATATACAGCGTAAGTCCCTGAATGGTCCTCGATGAAACTTCCTGCGGCTGATTCGGATCCGATATGACATCATGCAGAACTCTGAAATCATAAAGGTGCTGGCTTTCAGCGGCAAGCAGGGGCTTGTTGGAAGCATTAAAAATCTGAGGCATCCGCTCAAACAATTCCTTTGTCGTTAAAAGGTTATTGCCGCTAATGCGAATTTCCCTTACCTTGAAGCGGGGTGTCTGGTCCTCCGGGAGATTAAGCTGCTGTAATGTGACTTCTCCTTCGAGTACGGTTTCTTGAGTTGCTTCGTCTTCCATTCCCTGGGTGACGTTAACTTCCTGTTCGGCAGAAGATGAGTCCGAGGAAAGCTGTTCGCTTCGAACGAGGCTGACTGCCAGTCCCACGAATAGAAACACGATCAACGTCTTGGTTTGGTTGATTGTCATACAATTTCTCCCAAAAAAGCCAGTCGTTTCGTGCTAAATATTTACCTATGAAGCAATTATTGTAATGGAACAGAGGAATTAACTAAAGAAAAAATTTCTCTTTTGGTTTTTTTTATACTTATAAGCACTAATGAGAGTAATCCCGGATTTTTATAGGACTAACCGGTCGTTTTTTATAGAAATGGAAATATACATAAATACTTTCTAAGCTGTTTTCAGCATTGTTATCGGTGTTTTAAGATACTTCAACCCGGATCTCGATAATCTTGGCCGCGGCAAAACAGCACTCATAGAAAGGTCATCGGCCTGGTTCTGCCTATCCAGTAATAAGTGCCATCTTCCGCCACAAAGGCAATATATCAAAAATATTCAATAACGGCTATAAATCACCAATACGACATAAACCGTTGATAATTAGTGTTTTACGTGAGTTACTGTGTCTTGAGTATCGAAAAAGCGGCAAAAATATGTAAAAAATACTTGACAAAATGTAAAGTTTGCTTTACATTTGAAGCGAAATATATCTTAAAAAACAAGCAAGAAAAAAATTCAATGAAAGGGCGGATTTATGAACAGATGGCAAAAAATCGCGTGGTTCAATTTGCTTATAATCGCCGCATGTTTTTTAGCGTGCCTGATATTGGCCGGCACAATACAACTCGAACAGCTCGTAACGCCTCCCACTCCGTTATCTTTGGTAATCATTCCTTCGCTGGTTTTGGTGGCAATATCGAAATTTCTTTTTCATAAAAAATCCTGGCGCGTTGATTTCGACGAGCGCGACGTAGATATTCATAAAAGATCTCATCATGTGGGATTGTGGGCATTCGTTATATCCATAGTTGTGCTAAATGTCATTTGTGTATTAATAATCGGGCCGCATCGAGCACTTGATTATCCTGTTGTTTTGCTACTGATGATATGTATGTCCGGCGGAATTTGGATAATGGCGGATTCTATAGTCACTTTGGTCCAGTACAGCCGGGATGCAAAAGGAGAATAATCATGAATAGAGCACAGAAAATAGCACGCTTCAATTTAATCGTGACATTGACGGCCCTAATCTTGAGCTTTACAGCAACAGGTATATTACACTTTGCGGTAGGTTTGCCCATACACCGCGCGCTCGGCGGCTTCGGATTTATCGGTATATGCGGACTTATAGGTTTGTCGCCGGTATTGTACAAGAAAGAATCCGGCAAGGTGAGTTTCGACGAACGGGATTTTTCAATTCAAAGAAATGCATCACTGGGTGCTTATTCGGTTTTCTGGCTCCTTTTTGTCCTTGCGGCAATGATTCCGTTTTTCGTACTGGGGCCGAAGGGAAAAATTCCCATTACATATCTACCTGCCATGGTCGTCGGAGGAATGATAATAGTGACACTTGTACAATCGATAGTTACGCTTGCGGCGTATGGCTGGAGGGACAAAGGAGAAAAATCATGAACGCATGGCAAAAGAACGCATGGATATCATTATTATTCATCGCGCCGCTGTGGTTGGTTTTCGGACAACTACCCATACTACTCGTTTACCTTGAAGGGCCAAAATTTCTACACCTGTTCGCATTTGCATGTTCGACAATCGTAGGCGGACTAATGTGGCTGTTTCTTTTCTTTATTAACAAAAGAAAGACAACGGTTTTCGACGAACGAGACCAATTCATATTTATAAGAGCCACTTTGGTTTCATACGTTGTGCTTTGGTTGTATTTCATTGCCGCATGCATCTACGCCTGGCTAAGAGCCGATCCTGAGCGTTCGGTCTCAGTGAACATGATGCCCATGGTGATAGTCGGAGGTATAGCAGTCTTTCTTATTGTGCAAAGCATAGCTACTCTGGTTCAATACGGCAGGGGAGGTAAAGGAGAACAATTATGAATAAATTACAGAAACGCGCATGGTACGAATTGGCAGGTGTCGTAGCGGCAGTTATAATCGCAGCAATAGGACTGACCGTATTAGTCCACATTAATGCAAAAGGAATTACCGGCCTCGTTGCATTCACGGTTGCTTTTTTGATCGCCGGTCTGGTTGCATTCATAGGCAATATCAGAATTTATGCCCAATTCGACGAGCGTGAGAAAAATATCTACAACAAAGCGTTTGCCCTTGCCGCCGGAGCTTTTATTTTCTGTACCTGTTTTATTTCTTTTTGCATTTTCTTTATAGCAGGCGCCAAAAGCCTCATTCCAGTTTACGTCCCGCCGGCGATATTTCTCTTCGGTCTGTTTACGGCACAGTTCGTACAGTCCGCAGCGATCCTGATTCAGTTTGCATGGGAGCAGGCCGATGAGCAGTGACAGACTCAGCAATCAGATTCGCCGGCTGAGGCTGGACAACGGCCGGATGACCCAGCAGGACCTGGCCGATAAGGTCGGCGTAACCCGGCAGACGATTATCGCCATCGAGGCAGGCAAATATGCCCCTTCGCTGCCCCTGGCGTTCCGAATAGCAAATGCCTTCGGCGTCCCGATAGAACAGGTCTTCCAGTACGATAACGAAAAGCCCTGATTATCAAAAACTTAATGTAAACTTCAAATATGCTGCTGTTTCTGGTATAATCCGGTTTTTAATAATTATAGGAAACCGGATTTTTTATGTCGTTACCAGTAGTAGCAATAATAGGCCGGCCTAATGTCGGCAAAAGCAGTCTTTTGAACGCCCTGACGGGGCAGATGATAAGTATTGTCGAGCCGACTGCCGGAGTTACGAGAGACCGCGTCAGCGCCCTTATCGGCAGAGACGAGAAGTATTTCGAGCTTATCGATACAGGCGGCTACGGCATAGTTGACAGCGACCAGCTTAGCGAACATATCGAACAGCAAATCCTTCAGGCAATCGCCTCGGCGAATCTTGTGCTGTTCATGGTCGATATACGCGACGGGCTTGTGCCGCTCGATAAGACAATCGCCCAACTGCTGAGAAAGAACAACCTCGACGTCATCGGCGTAGCCAACAAGGCCGATACGGCGAAGATGTTTCCCGCCGCGGGGGAATTTACAAAACTCGGCTTCGGCGAATTTTTGTGCATCTCCGCCGAGAATAATCTCAACAAATCCGTCCTCTTAGACAAAATTTTCGAGAAGATTTCCTCCATCGAAACAGGTATCCCAAAAGAGCCTGTGATGAAACTGGCGATTGTCGGCAAGCAAAACGCCGGAAAAAGCACCATCGTAAACGCCATGGTCGGCTCGGAGCGTGTCATCGTCAGCGAGACGCCCGGCACGACAAGAGATGCTGTCGATGTGCGCTTCGAAAAAGACGGCAAGACAATCACAGTCATCGACACGGCGGGAGTCAGAAAAAAGAGAAAAATAAACGAGAGCATCGAATTCTACAGTTACGTCCGCGCAACGCGTTCGATCAGGCGGGCCGATGTGGTGCTGTTTGTCATCGACTCGACCGTTCCCATATCGCAGGTGGATAAGAAACTGGCCAAAATCATAGCCGACGAATACAAAAGCTGTATAATGGTCGTCAATAAGTGGGATCTGGCGAAAGATTCCGCCGCGACCGACGATTACTATGATTATTTGACAAAAGTTCTGCCGGCCTTAAAATATGTACCCATAGCGTTTACTACCGCGACAGAGTCAAAGAATATTCAAAGCGTTCTGGATTTGGCGATGGAAATATTCAAGCAGGCCACAACATGGATACCGACAGCCAAACTCAACAAGGCGTTCGAGATAATAAAAGGAGAAAAAATCGGCACGCCCAAAGGCAAAAAGAAAGGACGACCGAAACTTTACTATGCCACACAGGTTGCCGTAAATCCGATCACGATACTGATGTTCGTCAACAGGCCTGAGCTTTTTGAGGAAAACTATCGTAGATTCATAGTCAACCGCCTGCGTGAGATGCTTCCGGTAGATGAGGTGCCGATAAGACTGCTCGCTCGAGGTCATAGAAGCCAACGTGCAGCTTTATGAATCCGAAAGCAATAAAAACAGTGAGGATCGTAAAATGGATACGCTTTTACTGATGCTTATTTGTGGGGGCGGATATTTGATCGCCTACCACACATACGGGCGATTTCTCGCCAAAAAAATATTCAAACTCAACAAAGACGTCCCTGTGCCGTCCGTGGAATTCCAGGACGGCATCGACTACGTTCCCACTCGCAAGGCAATCATTTTCGGGCACCACTACACATCGATAGCCGGTACGGGTCCGATAGTCGGGCCGGCAATCGGAATCATCTGGGGCTGGCTGCCGGCTATACTCTGGGTATTTTTCGGCTGCATTTTCATGGGCGCCGTGCACGATTTGGGGGCCTTGGTCGTCTCCTTGCGAAACGAGGGAAAAAGCCTCTCGGAAGTAACGGCAAAATATATCAACATGCGTGTACGGTTCATATTTTTTGCCGTAGTGTTCCTGGCCCTGCTGATTGTGATTGCAATCTTCGGCGTAGTGATAGCGGCGGTTTTTACAAGATTTCCCAGTGCCGTCATTCCGGTCTGGCTGCAGATTCCGATAGCGGTCACGCTCGGTTACGCCGTCTATAAAAAGACCGCAAACGTACCCTTATCGACCTTCCTGGCGGTAACGGGGATGTACTTGTGTATCCTGCTCGGCGCCTGGATTGACAGCAAATGGCCGGGAATTTGTACCATGCCCACAATTGGTGCCCTTCCCGCCGGCGGCGTGTGGAAAATAATACCTCCGACGGGAGTCTGGGTAATTATCCTGCTGATTTACGCCTGGGTAGCCTCGACCCTGCCGGTGACGACGCTTCTTCAACCGAGAGATTATATCAACGCCTGGCAGCTTTTTATCGCGATGGGATTGCTTGTAGCCGGCGCCGTGGCCGCCTCGATATCGGGCGAGCTTCCACTGATCGCTCCGGCGATAAACAGAAATCTTCCATCAAATACGCCGCCGATCTGGCCTTTTATTTTCGTAGTAATCGCCTGCGGCGCAATCAGCGGTTTTCATTCGCTCGTCGCCTCCGGCACAAGCTCAAAACAGGTTTCTAAAGAAACCGACTCTTTGTTCGTAGGTTACGGTTCGATGCTGCTGGAAGGTTTTCTGGCGGTGCTGGTTTTAATCTGCGTCGCTGCGGGCATCGGAATGGCGCTAAAGCTCGACGGCGATACAATTCTAACCGGACAGCAAGCCTGGCAACATCAATACAGCTCCTGGATGGGAGAAAAGGGTCTTACCGACAAAATCGCACCGGTTGTCATCGGCGCCGCCAATATGATGGGACAGCTCGGATTGCCCGAGACGATTGGAATTACTCTGATGGGCGTATTTATCGCATCTTTCGCCGGAACGACACTCGATACTTCCACGCGAATCCAGCGCTATGTTATCAGCGAGCTGGCGACCGACCTGCGAATTAAATTCCTCGCCAACAGGTGGGCGGCGACAACTTTCGCCGTACTGACGGCGGCGGGACTGGCTTTCGCCGCCGGGGCCGACGGTACCGGGGCAATGAAGCTCTGGCCTTTGTTCGGAAGCGCGAACCAGCTCTTAGCCGCTCTGGCACTTCTTATTGTGACGCTTTACCTCAAAGGCAAAGGAGGCAAAAAGTTCGTAGTCTCAGCGGTGCCGTGCCTTATCATGCTGGTTATCACAAACTGGGCGATGATAGAAAATGAAATAGGATATGTCCGGCAGAAAAACTGGCTCCTGACAATTATCGGCGGCGGAATATTTCTGTTGGCTTTATGGATGACTATCGAAGCGATAATCACCTTCAAATTCAAAAACTCTAAAGATTGTCAGCAGAAGGAAGCTTTATTAACTTAAATTGGGCTTCGGCTTTTTCACCAACCAGTTCGATTTCGCCGCTCTTGATATATTCGTCGGGAAAATTGTAAGAAACTACCCGCCTTTGAACTTCCTGACCACCTTCGGTATTTATATCGCTGTCTTTTATTTCCAATATAACTTTGAACCACTTGTCCTCGTAAGCTTTTAGCGCCGCCGGTGTCGCTCTGACTGTAATATTTAAAACATCCGCTAAATTCAGTACCTCAACCTTGTATCTACCCTGCATGTTGAGGCTATAACTATCGCAAATTCCGAGCGTCGGATTCTCCACGTTCCGCACCTCGCGGAGGTCCTCTTCCGGCGACATCTTAATCCTGACCGATTTTTCCGCATATCGGTACGGCTGGCCCGTCGCCAGCTCTATGAACGGTTTCTTTACAACTCCGAGCGATCTGGCACTATCGATATCCGCTCGCGTCAAAACAACCCGAGCAACCAGGCTTTCGCCCATCCAGCTACTCGGCACATACATGCTTATCTTGTCCGGCACAATACTCTCGGGCGTGCAGGCTCTTCCGTCGGCCTCATAAAAACAGCGCACTTCCAAATCTCTTGGCACAAGCTCGACAAAGTTGACGTCAACAATATTCGGCTCACAGGATTCGACCTTAAGATTCAGTTCCTGTATCCAATCGGTTTTTTTAAGGAAATCCGGCACTTCCAGTTTTCCCGATTTGGTTATTCCATATTGTTCCGCATCCAGGGTAAATTCGAGCTTCTGAGGATCGTTGCTTATGACTTGTTTGGCTATGCGTATCTTAGAAGCCGGGCCTTTAAGACGTATGTTGTTAACATCAACCGACGTTTCGCCTCCGAAGCTTACCCAGACCGTGGGCCGGGATCTGCCCATATTTATCGTAATCCTGGGAATCTGGAACTCCTCGTCAAGTGCCAGGTCGGCCCAAATCCAAATCAGCGCCGTCAGGAAAACAACTACCGCCATCTTGCTCAATTTAATCTTTTTCGATTTCATCGGTCACCACTTATATCCGGCGTGATTCAGACTAAGAAAGCACGCTTGTCAGATATTTTTTCAACCTGTCCTCATCCACATTTCGAGTAAGTTTGCCGTTTTCCGCCAGGGATATAATACCCGTCTCTTCGCTTACAACCAGACATGAAGCATCCGAACCGGCGGTAATACCTATAGCCGCCCTGTGGCGCGAGCCAAGCCCGATGCCGCTCATGCCGACAGCCTCGGCCAGCGGTAACTGCACTCTTGCGGCGACTATTCTGTCCGCTCGTACGATAACAGCCATATCATGCAGGGCCGTGCCGGGATAGAAAATAGAACGGAGTATCTCCGAGGTCACCTTGGCATCCACCCGTACACCGGTTTCTATGAACTCTCCCAAAGCGACACGTCTTTCGATAACGATAATCGCACCCGTCTTGCTGGCGGAAAGCTCTATAACCGCAGAAGTAATTTCCTCGGCAGTTTTCGAAAGCTGATGAGAAGAAGCAGACCACAAGCCACCCTGTCCTATCCGCATCATGGCTCTGCGAACCTCCGGCTGGAATGCGGCAACGGCAATTATTAAAACACCGATCAAAAAACCGCTGTAAAGATACTGCAAGCGTTCGAGACCCAGTCTTCCTACGACCAGTTTCAGGATTAAAAAGCCAACGATGAGAATGAAAATTACGCCGCGGAACAGCCTCTCGCCCCGTGTTCCTTCGAGAAAATTCACCGCCCAATAAACAACCAATCCGATGAAAAACAATTCGATTGCAACGCGCCACCAGCCATGCCCCGCGACCCGGCTGAAATAATCAACGAGCGTTTCCACAAATCAAATCCTTTTTTAAGGTGTAAAGTCGCTGTAGAATAAAAATCAAAATTTCCTTCGTGTTCTTACGCCGCCATACCCTTCTTCACGTACCGTTAGGTACAACACACGCCACGCTCGTCAGGGTATCCTCCTGTCGGTGAGCCTGCTTGGCTGGTCCGTCATAAAGACCATATCAATATCTTCCATCATCTGGCGCTGATTGATACGCAAATTACGTATATGCCTTCGATGACCCTGGGCCTGGGTTTCTCCCAATTGTGCGGTCGTACAGCCGCAGGGCAGAAAAACCAAGATGCTCAAAAGGATAGCCAAAAACACCTTACATACCGAAGTCGAAACGCTTTTCATCATTTCTTCCTTTTTCTAATGTACCCGGCTATAACACCGGCAAAAATTTCCTTCGTCCGACGCTTTCATCGACGGGCAGTAAACAACTTTATACTTTACGGAATTTCATTATATCAGCCATCCAAAACGCTGTCAATGCAAAACTTCCGTTTTGCGGACAAGTACCGCATATTGGAACGATTTTCCGTCGCAGGAAAAGCCTGCGGCAAACCTCGGTCCGATATTATACCGGCTCAATAAACACTGAGTTTCCGAATTTCTGAACTCCACACACACTAAAAAATATTGTATTTAACAAAGAAATTTGATAAAGAAAATGAAGGATTCTTTAGTATGAACACGAAAATAGTATCAAATACTGCCGCTTCTAACTCTGAAATATGAACTAATTTTGGGGAATTACCACAATGAAAAAACTGATTGATTATTTCATAAAAGGCCTTTTAATTTTTGTCCCGATAGGCTTGACGGTTTTTCTGCTTATCTGGGCCTTTACTAGCCTGGATAAAGCTTTTCGAGGTTTACTCCGAGGCTTGGTCGGAATAGATATCCCCGCTATAGGGCTTTTGCTTACAGTAGCTTTGATTACCATGATTGGTTTTCTCGCCTCAAACTTCCTTGGACGGAGATTCTTCGAGCTTATAGAAAAAATATTCCGCGGTCTGCCGCTGGTCAAGCTGCTCTATTCGGCGGTAAAAGACATGATCGAGGCCTTCGCAGGCGAGAAAAAAAGCTTCGATAAACCGGTTCTTGCCGCGATTGCCCCGGGTTCGGCAGTAAAAATAGTCGGCTTTATCACCAGAGAAAGCCTCGAAAATTTCGGCCTGACGGACTATGTCGCCGTGTATATGCCCCAATCGTACAATTTCGCCGGAAATGTATTGCTGTTCCCGAAAGAATCGATAACACCGCTGAAAGTCGAAAGCTCACAGGCTATGGCCTTTATCGTCTCCGGCGGAGTATCATGTGGCTCCTGACGGTAATACGTAAACCCCGCTTATACACGAGGGATACTTATCTGTCGAACCGCACGAAAACATAATTCCACAAAACCGGCCGGACCGAACCTTTTCGGCGGAGATACCGTATTTATGTTAGAAAAGAAACTTCAGATAAGGTATAATAAATCTTGTGGATATTATGATGTTTAAAGTTCAGGGTGATTAGTCTCGCATTTCAAATGCACGCCTCTAATTCTCTGAGGAAAACGGAATGAAGCTACGAACATTAATTTTAATTCTGCTGGTATGCTCGGCGCCTGTGAAGAATGCGAACGGTCGTCTCATTCCGAAACAAAAAAAAGAAGGCAATCCCCCCGCCGGCAAAACGGCAGGTTTTAATAATATCGTGGAATTCGACATCTCTCATACACTCACAATCACGGGAAATACCCGCAGAATCATCTTAACCGTCGTCGTCCCGAAAACCATCCCCGACAGACAAAACATTCTCGATATAAAATATTCGCCACAACCGTCGAGAATCTTTGAACAGAACGATAACCATTACGCCGAGTTTATATTTTATAAACCCGACAAGCAAATCGAGGTGGATATTAATGTCACAGCGGAACTATTGAGATACGACCTGTTTACGGCGAAAAAAAAACCTGCGGCCAACCACGTCGAAGAGACAGAACTCGCCGGTTTTCTGAAGTCCGAGAAATTTATCGAGAAAGACCACGGCGAAATCCGGGAAATCGCCGCCGGTATCAAAGGTCAAACGGAAGAAGAAATCCTGAGAAGAATCTATAACTACGTCATCGTACATTTAGACTATACAAAGAACGGCAAAAAACAATGGGGCGCCGTAAAAGCTCTCCAGATGGGAACGGGTGATTGTTCGGAATATTCCGATCTGTTCGTCGCTTTATGCAGGGCAAAAAATATCCCCGCCAGAGTTATAACCGGTTATACGGCGCGCTTCGATTCGCAGTCGCCAAAACATAACTGGGTCGAAGTATATCTGAAGGATTACGGCTGGATCCCGTTTGAACCAAGCTGGGGTGACGTGAAAAATCCCGGAATACAAAACATGGCGTTCAGCAGAATGATACCTGTGTATCTATATCTCTCTCACACCCGTAACGACGAAATCCTCCAAAACTATCACTACGCCGCGTACAAATACTGGGGTGACAATATTAAATTAACCGACTCTATCGAACTCAGGCGACCGAATCCGTTACAATCAAAATAATACCGGCAAAAATCGACATTCACACCTCCCAGTTAAGCCTGTGCTGATAGGCATAGTAAAACCGACCTAAAAGATGGCCGACTGTTAAAAGTGCATAAATAGAAAATACAAAGGAGATACAAGATGAAATCATTAAGGAAATCATTCCTCTCTCCGGTAAAACTGCTCTTACTCTCGCATTAAGGAAAATAAACATAA
>JAFGBG010000268.1 GCA_016933295.1 Sedimentisphaerales bacterium
CCCCTACCGGCGAAACAACCGAAATCGGCAAATTACTCAAGGCAAAAAATCCCATCACCCACGCAACGGATATTATCGCAGCCTTTATGAACAGATGGAAATGTCCCCACAAGGTCAGCGCAGGAATATATAGTTCACATTTGTGCATGGCCAAAGGAGCCATCAGTGACAATATCATTAACGGCACTATTGAGACCGCTCCGAAAGCAGATGAAAAAAATAATACCGGCAACACCGCATTCTGCCGAAGTGCATGTTTTTTACTTATATCGTACATCCCCAAAAATATTGCGGAGACAATCCCCAGACATATCCACATATATTATCTTAAATCGCCTCAGCAGGGAATGTATGTCAACATACGAAAATAAAAGAAGAACCCAGGGTTCATATATTCTCATCAACCATATATTAAAAAAAACCGGCTCCCATACAAGAACCAGCCTTTATATATCCAGTTACGAAACTCTTTTTTTACAGGTCGATATTTTACACGCAGGTAAAATTAATTGCAAGAATTATTTTTTAGTTTCTTAAACCTTTATAAAGTATAAATATTCTCTTATAACATTTCAGAATAACAACTTATGGCTTTTTACGACCTTGCCTTACCTTACTCAAGTGCCGCACTTTTGTTATAAGATCTTTCCGCCCCTGCTGAATCAAAAACTGATTTATTATCTTTGTATTTTTAGGCAGGTAGTACTGTAAAAGTGCCGCCTGTAGTCGTTTTTCACGGCGTGATTTGGGGACGTGAATTTTTCGCCCTTTCGTATCTTTGCCGCAGAGATACATCGCCGTCGAGAGTGTCATAGGACTTGGTACAAAATCCTGAACCTGCCGCGGACGCCACGAGCGAGATACGAGATATTCAGTGAGTTGCAGTGCATCTTCGGGACGGCTTCCGGGATGGGCACTGATAAAATAAGGCACAAGATATGCCTCTTTTCCCGCCCTGCGAGACGCCTCGGCGAATCGCTGCTCGAACTGCTCGAATGCCTCGAACGGCGGCTTTCCCATAAGGCCCAATACGTGCGGACAATAATGTTCCGGCGCAACCTTCAAATGCCCCCCGACAAAATGCCGCACAAGCATATCGATATATTCGGGGCTTTCCAGAGCGATGTCGTGCCGGATACCTGAAGCGACGAAAATATTAACTTTCTTTGAAAAACCGCCGCTCCATCGGACAAACGCCTCCATCATCTTAAGCATCGGCTCATGGTCGAGCTTGATATGTTTACAGACAGAAGGAAAAAGACAGCTCGGCCGAGAACAATTCTGAGACATGGCGCATTCCATCCGATACATATTGGCGGTCGGGCCGCCCAAATCTTCAATCGTGCCGCGAAACTGCGCGTGTCGGCGTATTTTTTCCGCCTCGTCCAGCAGCGAATCCAGCGACCGCGAGCTGATTTGCTTTCCCTGATGACAACCGATGGAGCAAAACGAGCATCCGCCGAAACAGCCTCGATGTGTCGTAATGGAGAACTTGACCGGCGCAAGCGCCGGTACACCGCCGGCGCCGTCATAACGCGGGTGCCAGCAACGAGAGAACGGCATATCATACAGGGCATCAAGCTCTTTGCCGCTCAACGGTTCGCCGGGAGGCAGGACGACAATTGTGCCGGGATCCTGCTGCTGCACCACCGGCGGTCCGCCCGGATAGGCATTATCCTGGTATTGAAGATAAGCTTGCATGAAGCTATCGGTATTTGTCTGCTGTTGTGTAAGCGACGGCAGATGGATCGCATTATCGGGCACAGAAATTGATTTACGTATCATGTAGGCTGTTGACGGGATGTCGGTCAAATCATGAATCGACGCTCCGGCATCAAGCCGGCGTGCAATTTCGGCGATAGCACGTTCGGCCATGCCGTAAACCAAAAGGTCGGCCTTTGCATCGATTAGGACCGAGCGTTTAAGCCTGTCTTCGATATAATCATAATGCACTAATCGCCGGAGTCCGGCCTCAAGGCCACCAAGAATAATAGGGACATCCGGATAGGCCTCTCTGGCTCTTGCCGAATACACCAGCAGCGGACGTGACGGACGAAGCCCCGTAGCTCCGCCTGGACTATATACGTCCTGCCTCCGGCGGTTTCCCAATGAGGCATAATCATTCAGCCTCGAATCGATACAGCCGCTCGTTATCCCCCAGAACAGCCGCGGCCGACCGAGGGCGCGAAACGGCTCAACACTTCGCCAGTCAGGCTGGGCAAGAATTGCTACGCTAAACCCAAGCTTTTCGAGCCATCGCCCGATTAATGCCACACCGAACGAGGGATGATCTACGTATGCATCTGCGGTAATTAATATAATATCGGCCTGATACCACTTAAAACGCCGAAGCTCCTCCGTCGAGGTTGGTAATAATGTACCTGGTTGAGCATCTTTTATAGTCATCCGCGTATTATACCACAGCCGTCCGATTTTTTCAGGTACAACTGCAGAATACGTTTTTAGCCGGATTTACCCGTGAATTCCTTAACCACTTTGAGGTTCTCGCCCGTATCCTGTAATTCGAATATCCTGGGCTGCGCTTCACGGTTGTTAGGTGCATGAAGCACCATCATCAGTTTGCCGTCGAAGGTGGTAAACAACATAGCATGCCCGCCGTTTTTGTCATAAATGGGTTCTTTTTGTTGTTTCCAAGGGCCTGCCAGCTTGCCGGAATCAGATATAGCCAGACCTACTGTGTAGCTGCCTGTTATAAAGCTCGACCAGATCATAAAAAGTCTGCCGGATTTGCTTTTATAAAGATATGGGCCATCCGTTACAAAATTTCCCTCCGTTGCGGAGAATGTTGCCCACGGTCCGTCACTTCCGCGGAACAATAACGTCGGTTCCCCGATCGTTTCCGACAGGTCGTCCCTGAGCGCCATATACTCGATTGTGCCGTTGCTAATCTGCACCCATTCGTGGCAGAAGACGATATAGGGTTTGCCGTCTTCGACCCACAGCGTGCCATCGAGAGTCATCATATCGGTCGGCAACGTCGAGTGATTTTGAAAAGGTTTGAACGGGCCGTTCGGGGAATCACCGACAAGTATCTGCGAGCCGCGAGTAACACGTGGTCGCCAGTTACGCCATTGTTCGGCAAAAAGGTTGCGCGTGTCGAACGTCAAAAAAAGATAGTATTTGCCCTTGTAACTGTGCATCTCCGGCGCCCAAATCCCTACTACCGGGATATCGCCCCATATATCGGCGGGAGTTGTGAAAATCGTTTTGGGCCCCTGCCATGTTTTAAGATCCTTGCTTGTGTACATGCGAACGCTGTTGAATCCGGGACCGATCATGTAATAGGTCTGATTGGCAGGATCCGGAAGGATGCACACATCTCGCATATATATTTCGGAGAGTTGCTGGATTCGATTTGGATCCTGTGGGCCCCAAGGTACCGGTTGGGCCAACGCTGGCGCGGCCAAGACACTCGCAATGACCATTATGAAAATCTTTTTTCGAATACTCATGTTGTTTCCTTTTTTAATTCTCTGTATGTTCCATTCGAACAGATAAGCGCGAACATTTAATCCATGAAGATAAGCTGAGCGAAGCCGTGCAGGCTTTTGCGCCAGGTCTGGAATTCATGGCCCGTGCCGGGTGCTTCGTAGTAAACGTGCCTGACGCCGGCCTGTTCCAGTGTCTCGTGAATGCTGCGGCCTGTGTTGGCGCCTTCTTTCGAGCCCATACTGATATAGAAGACCTTGACCTGTTCGGCGAATTCTTCCGGCCTGGCAAGCAAACCGTTGTAGCCGGTTTCGACGCCGGGGAATCCGAACGGGGCGCTAAAGATACCTATGTATGCAAACTTGTCGAGATTTGCCTGTGTGATAGAGTAGGTCTGTGTTCCTCCGAGCGAAAGCCCGGCCATTGCCCGATGCTCACGGTCGGGAATAGTGCGATAGGTGGAGTCTATCATAGGGATAATATCCTCAATGAGAACCGAACCGAATGCATCCCAAAAACCGCCGCGTGGGCCGCTTAAACCGCCACGCTGTCCTGATTGCCGGCGTCCTTCATCTTGAGAATCAGCTGAGGGCGAAGGATTTCCGGCACTTTCTCCTCGCATCCGGCCGCGATTACCCGCTCCACGTCCCCGGTTACCACCCCGCCGGCTGCCGAAGCCCGCGGCGATTCCGCCATCATCCATCACGACTATCATCGGCCTGGCTTTTCCTTCGGCGATCAAGTTATCGAGGATGAAATTCGTCCGGCCCTGCGTGGGCCATGCCCGGCGGTCTTCTCCCATGCCGTGCTGAAGGTAAAGTACCGGATAACGGGTATTTGGGCTTTTTTCGTAGTCCGGCGGAGTATAGACATAAGCCTGTCGCATAGTATTGGTGGATTTTGAAAAGTACCACCTCATACGGATTTCGCCGTGAGGAACATTTTTAATATCGTAGAAGTCCACGCCTTTTTCGGGGATTTCTATACCGCTCATAACTTTTCCGGCTCCGAAGAAGCTCTCACTGGCCGGATCTGCCACGGCTACGCCGTCTATGATAATTTGATAGTAATGGAATCCCGGATCAAGCGGCCCGGTTATCCCCGTCCAGAAGCCTTCCTCGTCTTTAGTCAACTCTGTGTTCCCAAGTCCGACACGCACACTCCGGGCATCGGGGGCATAAATACGAAATATCGCCCGCCCCTCGGAATTTATCTTTGGGTATTCCTGCCCTACGATATTTGTTGATGCCGGTTTAGCCTCATCATCGGCCTGCGGCGTTTTAGCCGGGCAAATCCGGCTGATTATTAAAGACAGAACAGCGATAATTACAATTTGGCGTTTCATGCGACATACTCCTTATTCTAAAAATCTATTGTAGGATTTCTTATAGCGGCTACGTCGTAATTCGGAAGACATATGTCAGTGTCAATCTTTTCAATCATCAATTTTGATATCCAACCTGACCCATTTTACGGAAAAGGGAAACTTATATTGAAATTATTATAGATTTGCCGCAACGCCAGTAAAGAATAATTTTTATCTTAGTCTCGAATCAATATAAAGAATACATAACGTATTTTATTATCCCGGCTTATATATCTATCGCGTGCTGAATCGAGGGATTTGCCCCGCCCTTTCGGCATATTTTATCTTTCCAACAAAAGCAGCATTTTTACCGAAACAAGGGATTAAAATCCAGATTTTGAAATTCTTAATCGCTGCTTTTTTCAACCCAAATGAACAGTCCCAAAAATATTCTTAAAAAAATTAAAAAATTCCTTGCAAAGAGAACTACTGGCCGGTATATTATACTTTATAATATAAAGTACTTTATTTAATAGGAGATAATCATGGAAAAAGAAAATTCAATGGATTATATCGATAAGACACGGATAAAAGACCCCGCTGCGGTTGCCGGCGACCTTAAGTTTATGCGGTCGGTGATTGAAAAAACATATCGTTTATATGACCCGAGATGGCCGGTGATGATTGTTTGGGGTTTGATTTTTTTGACAGGCATGTCGCTTACGCAGTATTGTCTGGCAAAATCACAATTCAAAGAATTTATTCAGCCTATGTGGATAATACTTTGGGTAATCGGGGCCGCAGTGGGAATCTTTGACGGCTGCAGATGTGAAAGACGTGAGAGGAAGACAGGTCATGTCAGCCGGCTGTCAAACCAGCTCGGTTTGATATGGTATATTTTGCTCTTAAACGGATCTCTCTGGCCCATAGGGCCGTTCAGCGTTTTCTTCGGAAAGCAGGCTTTTCTCTGGGCGGCAATTTTCGGCTTTGGTCTTTCTGTCTCGGGAATACTATCGTCCAGGGAATGGCTGTTCGGCGGAGTTGCCATTTTAATCTCCATATTGGCAGCCTCTCTTATAAAAGAGTATGCCTATGTAATATTAGGAATTGCAATTGGTCTCGGCTGTATTATCCCAGCCTTAATCATCAAAAGAAATTATCGCAATCAGGAAAAAGGAAATGGCTAAGTCTGATCCGTTGCAATTCGATGAGCTAATACTATCCAAAACTCGCTTGGGGATAATATCCGCCCTTATCGGCGGAGACAAACTGGAGTTTACATATCTACGTAATCTTCTGGAGCTTTCCGACGGCAATCTCAGCGTCCAGATTCGTAAGCTTGAAGAAGCGGGCTATATAAAAGTCAAAAAAGTTTTCGTAGATCGCAAGCCAAAAACGTTCTGTAAAATAACCGCCAAGGGACAAAAAGCCGTACTAAATCTGATAAGCAAACTCGAAGAGATGGTCGATTAATATGCAAGAAAAAGATGCCGAAGCCGTTATTAATCAGTATTACTCCGCTTGAAATACTGAAGCATTAAAATTGCCTTTAGTATTTATCCTATATTCAAACCGAATACAATCATCGAAGAGCCATCGGGCAGGTAATTCTCAATACGGCCGACTTCGGAAAAGCCTTTTCCTTTATAAAAAGACCGGGCCTTCTCGAAAGTATCGCCGGAATAGGTCTCGACAAATAATTTCCTGTACCCTTTCTGTACGGCTTTCTCTTTGATACTATCCAAAAGCAGGCCCCCAACGCCCTCTTTCTGCCGCTCAGGGTGTACGGCGAACCATGACAGCCAGACATTTTCGCCGGGGCCCCAAACGTACCTGTGAAGTCCGACAAGACCGTATATTTTTCCATCATCGCGCCAGAGGTAATATTCTCTGCCTGAATCTATACCTTGTTTGCGTGATTTAAAATAAAGCTCAAATGTTTCCCTTGCCCAGTCCGCCTCATCTTCGTTCATAGCCGCATTTATTAATTTTACGGATTCTTCGATGTCGCCTTCGACCATCGGTTCAATCGTAATTTCTCTGCATTTATCCATAAAGTCATTTGCCCTTTATTCTGCGGCTCAATTTTTGCCACATTATAATATCCGCATGAGCAAAAGGAAAGCCCTGTCACATTTAGTGTTGAGTAGTGAGTTCCGAATTTTGTGTTAAACAAACGCACAGAGGAAGGAGATTGCCGTGAGAAAAGGTGCTAAATCTAATCCCATAGTTGTTTAAAAAAACAAGAAACAAGTCCATCTCCATGAACCAGCCAGGTCATTCCTTTTATCAATTTTGCGAGGTCCCCATCTTCTAATCTTCCAGCCAAAATTCCTACATCCTTGCTTTGTTGACCTTCTTGTGTTGTTACATTAATAGATAATTTCCCCCGAAAATCCGCTGTTGTTTCCATTTCTCCATAGGATTCCTGCAGGGAATTAATGTCTATAGAAGAATATATCAACCAGAATATTAAGAATTTATCAAAATCTTGATGATATTTTTTTCTATCCCGGTTTATTATACTTGTTATTATGACATTTTGACCTCTTTGATGGATAATTATATTATACGGATAAGGTGCAATGCAGCCATAATGTCCTTTAATTTCAAATCTTGATTCTATGGGAATATTTAAGTCATTGATTGTTTTTATTTTAATTTCATTCTTGTCCAGTAGTGTCTGAAGAAAATCATCCATCCAATCCGATTGTATCTCTACCAATGGTGAGGTCGATTTGTTTTCTTGCTTTGTTTCAGGAACAGAGGTATTTTCTTGCCTTGTTTTAGAAATGTTAACATTCGATTGAGGTATCGAGCCGTTTCTATACATATCAAGAAGACGTTGTACTTCGTCCTCTACAAGCTTATTTTTTCTTGTTGTTTGTTCATAAGCTCCGTATTGATCAGTGCAACCTCCCGTAATAAAGCCAGTAGAGATTATAAGCAACAAAAGATAATTGAAGATTGCCTTCATTAATGTGCTTTCTTCTATTTAAAAGGTAAATTGTAAGCCATATTATATAGAATCTGCCTTAAAATTTCTCCTGTGGATTTTCCCTAATTCCTAATAGTAAATTTTATTATCTTTGGAGTAATCTGTCAAGAAATATATAATATAAGACATTGTAAAATCAGCTATAAGTCAATATTTGACCATGGTTTATCTATCCAGAAGGCGAACTTTGGGGATAGGTAATTTGTTGTAAGGGACTTTATAAATCTTTGCTATAGTCGGATATCATCAAGATTATTCGTCGAAATTGTAAAGATGACCGCTTCTGAGAATCCGCCTTTTATATTTAGGCCGTTGATTGCTCGCACACGAAGTGTATGTGGACCTTCTACCAACTCGATGGTTTTTTCCGTTGTCGTTTCAACAGTTACTTGGCCGTCAATTTCCAGTTCATATCCGGTTATACCAGAGGCATGGGAAACCTGCGTCCACGATATTAAGACCGGATTTTCCACCGCGTCTCCATAAAGCGGCAAAAGAATATCCGGGACAGGAGGCTGTGATTGGGCGGCAAAATCCGGCATGATGTTTGGCATGGAAACCTGGCCATTGATCATTTTTGTTCCGAAGCCTGTCAGGAGTAAATAAAAATCTGATGGTAGTCCCTCCAGTGTCAGAAAATAATGATTGACCGGGATATCATTGGTCACCTTAAAGATTGCTGTCCCCTCGTCGATTTCATCGAACATGGCAATATATACCGCTTCGGCTCCGATACTCTTTGCGACGAGGAATTGTTTCCACATAAATTTCCCTTTTAGCCGGGGCTTGGTAGTCGTCCCGGGAAGCTGGTTCTGTAAATTGTCCCAACCGAAACCGGGATAAATCAACGGCATATACAACACATCCGACGAATCCATCTCGTATTTATCTTCACGCCAGTAGTTGGTGGAAGCATAACTGCCCGAGTAATTGCCGACATTCCATGGAATCCACGCGTCCATACGGCGAAATACTTCCGGCCAACCGGTATCGGTTTCCGAACGCCACCACCATTGACCCGAGCCGACAACAAAAGCCTGGTATGGACCATCATTTTGGAAAATGTCCAGAATCTGGTTGCCGAGAGAAGCGGCAAATCGATCGCTAAAAAAGCCAAAAACCCCGACAACCGGCTTGCCGTCGTGATGAAGATACCTGCCGTCTTCAGTGATTTTCATTGTATCAACCAGGTAATACCAATCGCTTCGTATCTTTGTAACATTTTCATCCCCTGACATGTCGTACATGATAAAATAAGTGCGTCCTGTTCGATTGGCGGCCTCCCTTGCATAACCAGGAATCCGGAAGGACTCGCGCGGGTGATTGTAATTGAGGCCGCTTACAAAACGCTGAACGGCTACGCCGTCGATTCCATAACTTTCCATCCATTGAAAATGACGAATCACGGTTTTTTTGTTCGCAGAACTGAAAAGACAGGCCTGTTCGCCGTTGGAATACGTCCATCCCGGTACCGGATATTTTTCCGCATCCGAATATTCCGACATGTCCGGCCACATCTCGACAGTCAAATCGGAGAAATCGCCATGTACATAATGCACCCAGCCTTGTCCGCTCGGATCACCTCCCGCCCGGAACCAACCCTGATAGCCGGATATCACTTTGTCAGTCAGAGTATTTGCATCGACCAGATTATCGCCGATGTACTCCGGTCCGGTGTAAGGAGAAATCCAGTCTTCATTATTTTTTTCGTTGAATAGCTGTGTTGGCTCCAGATAAATTGTAGCAGAGATGATGTTCATTGCAAATGAGCCGTCACAACACAGGCGAAGGTCCGACTGGAGATTCTGTGCATTCCTGAAGTCGGCGTTTGTCAATTCGAAAACAGCCGTTCGATCCCGGCCGGTGTCCAGCACGAAATTTTCATAACCTCTCGTGGACAATTTGTAGTCTTCGGAAGTTGAATTGAACTGCACTCCGATATTTCCGTATCCTATATCTTTGTATGTCACTTCCAGATAAACTGTTCGTCTTCGTACATCCTGTTCGCACCTGAAATACATGTAATATTGATATGTGCCGCGGCTTCCGGTGGTGCGATAAACTGTGATGCCATCGATATTCACTGTTCCAAATACGCCATCGGCGCCGGAAACCGGTTGTAGGAGATATCCGGTATTGCCGTATGTGCATTGAACGGTGGCGATAGTAAGAAAGAAAATGAAAAAAAAGAATTTTACTTGATTAAATGTTTTGTGGCTGAACATAGCATCCTCCCTGCTTATTTTTATTCATTATACTATTTGCGAGGTTTTTTTCAAATTACAGTACAACTCCGGGTAAACTTTGTCGAAAAATTATGTTGTTACCAGGGCGAAGCCCTACGAAGCCGGGTATTTTGTCACATTCGTTTAGCCGTAACCGCCACGACTACGGCCGATCCCCGGACTGGTCCTGAACGGAGTTGAAGGATTGGCTTTGTTTTTTTGCCGCCAAAAACCAAAAAAAAGTCATATTTACTTGTTCCAAAAGAGCTTATATTATTTTGCCCAATTTGAAATTGGGTTTGTTTTTTCAAATTTGCTTAAAATTTCGTACGTATTCTTTCGTAGAATGAAATTTTCTCATTTTTTATAGCATTATATTGATTTATAAGGAGTTACGTTAATACGATAGTTAATTTCCCCCAATTCTTACAATGGACGATTGACGATTGACGATTGATTTTATACTCTCCGCTAAACGATATACAACATACTACATAAGATATACTAAAACATCTTATATAATTTTACCCAAAAATCCCCTTAAAGCAATAAAAAAACCACGATTTTAACCGAAAAATTCATGGTTTATCTCCCACTTCCATCGAAGGATAAAACTACAAAGAAAATAAGGAAGGCGTCCCCAGATTTTTTGAATTTCTCTACGTTTATCCATAAAGACATTCGCCCCTTTTTTCGGCGGCCAAATTTTTGCCACATTATGGTATCCGTATGTACAAAATAAAAGCCCTGCATCAATTACGGCACAGAACTTATAAATCCCGTTGACAATGGTCTCGAAGCGAAAAAGTATCTGGCAAAAAAGTGTCGGATTTGTCTTCATCGGACTATATCAGCCCAATCCAGCGGTTGGTGTTATGACCGGTGTATTTAGACTCGGAGTAATCGGTGCCTGCCGTGCATTAATTTATAGCGTCAGTTTCTGTCTATATCCCAGGGTCTTCTGCGCCAGGTGAGCCGTTAACGTTTGCACTTGCTAGCCAGTTATCCGGATCATCCAGTATCCCAGCCTGCAGGTCTTCAGTGGTTCCCCAGTTCTTTGGTACAAGAGAGTACCCCTGCCCGTCGGCGGCCTGCGGCCAGCCGATATCGTCGCTGTAAGTAAAACTTATGACGGGGCCGTTCCATTCGTCGGATATTCCAACTCTTTCTCCGCCGTTGTCGAAACGCCCGCTGTAGGTGCCTGCGATTCGATCTGAAAAACCTGTTCCATAGCGAGTCTCAAAGGCCGCCTGGTTTCTAACAATAAGAACAAATTCGCCGGGTCCGAGACTGACCACATTACTGCCTGCAAAGGCAAACTCGACTCCGTCGGTAATCGAAACCGTGCTCAAGTCCAACGTTACAGAATTACTTATATTTTTCAGCTCAATAAACTCGAACTCTTCGTTTTCGTATATTTCGGCAGGGTTTTCCGCGGGATTGTACATCAGCTCGCTTATACGCAGGTAATCGAGAATATCGGCTCCAGTCGCCTTGCCCGCAACAAACTCGATGGGTGACGACCAGTGACTCCATCGTCCCGTGTCGTCTTTCGTCCGGCTGCGAACGCGATAGGTTTTGCCGACTTCAACGACACCGCCCGGTATCTGTATATTACGGTCAACAAGATTCGTTATTTCGTCGCTTTCCCATATAGGATGAAGCTCGTATTTGCTTTTTCCGAGAGGCGGAACAACGGCAGGCTCGACAGGTTCACTGCTTGCGATGAGAGCAACCGAGACATCGATCGAAAAGTCGCTGCTTGATGTTGCGGTTTGCAGGGCATGAACGGCAATTACGTTCGTTCCGTCAACGAGATAATAATAGGGGCCCATCAGCGTGACTTGTTCATAACCTGCCGCCTCGTGGTCGGAGACGCCGGTCAGGCTGTCATGGAGCTTATCCCCATCGCCGCAGTACATCCTTTTGACCTCGGTGCCGTTAATATAAATAATACAGCCGTCATCTACATAAACGTTAAGTTTTAATGTCTTTAACTTGTTTTTGTCGGTCATTTCAAACGTATTCCTGAGATAAACCGTGTAATAATTCTGGTACATATCGTCCAGTACGGTGTTGTCGTCGTTGTCTGCATAGCCGATACTGGTCTGGCCGAGAAGCCAGTTGTTATCATCGAAATCGGCCTGCCTCCAAGCCTCGATCGGATTTGAAGGTTCGGCGGTTCCTTTGAAATATCTCCAGTAGCTGTTTTTTTTCAGCAGGACAATCTCGTCCGAAGTCCCGGAAGGCTCCGGGCTGTAGTTTAAGTCATATTCCGCTATGCGCCATTTCATCGCGTCGAATGTTCCCGTACCCTGCGCGTCGCTGAACAAACTGGTCCGGAACCGAAGGTCATTAATCGGGTAGTCAGGGGCTCCCATATAGCTGATGGTCGGTGTGTTTGGAATATTGGTGGAATCACCTTCTTCGCCGGCAAGAGCATCGAGATTGTTGGAAGTTCCAGGCCAGTAAAAACCGCCGCGAAAACTGCCGGCAGACCAGGCAAATTGCTCCAAGAGCTCGACGTTTTCTTCCAGGGAACCATTATCAATCGGCGAACCTGGAATAGGATCCAGCCGCCACCGGTCCCTGTCGGCCGGCACGAAGTCTTCTATAAAGGCCACCAATTGGGCCAGCATGCCATCGATCACTTCCGGCTGCCAATGCAGGTCCCGGAACTCTCTGATATAATTGCGGTATTCCTGCTTCAACGGCGATTTTTCCGGATCAATGGGATATTGCGTGAAGGCATGGTCAATGTAGCTTTGATCGTAAATCGCTCCCTTGGCATGATCGATGCCGTAATTAAAATAAGGTCCCCATGAATCATCTACATCAAAGGGCAGAAACTGCACCTTCCCGAAATAGTTATTCCCGGCGGTATAATCCGGATAGAAATACCAGGCCAGATTCTTCATACAATGAAAGCAGGACGCCCCGGTGAATACATCGAAGCTCCTTATGGATTCGATCACTGTATGATATCGGTACCATTCGTCACAATCCAGATGATTGCGAATGAAATCTGCAGAGGCCTCATATGTCAGGTTCCAGCGGATATTTTCATAATCCGAGGCGTCATCAACCGCGAATTCTCCCTGGTAGCGTAACTGGTCAAGGCCTCCATAAATTTTGTCGGATAGTTTATACAAATTGCCTTCTGGTAAATCCAGCCTTTCCAGAAAGGCGCCGTCGTAATTTTCCAGCGCCAGATGGAGACCCCAAAAGTCACCTTCATATTGTCCATTGGTGCCGGTGGGCGCCTCTTCTGCGCCATCCACCACGCGAAAATGTATCCACCATGTCTTGTATGCAGGAACATCGGCAGCTTCGAACAGCAGCATATCCATGACCTCGTTGAGCCCATAAGGATAGCGCCGGTAATTACCCCATGCAAGCTGATTACCGTACATCTTTCCCGTATTCAGATGCTGCCATTTGGAAGGAAATTTATCACCGAAGAGATCGCGGGCCTGGAAGTAATTGCCGCGATTAAAGCGGAACTTCATGGAACGCTTACCGGCATTATTGAAACCTTGTTCGGCATAATTATATCGTCCGTTGCCGCCACGCAGGCGGTAACCAATGTGGTCGTAAACCTTGCCTTCATAAACAAATGCTCCCTCCCAGTTATAGACTCTGCCCGCATATTGGTAATTGAGATTCGTGCTGCTTTGGCCTATTCGGTCGGATGGGCTGTATCCGTTGCATTGATAAAAATCCTGGGCGCGAGTAATCAGGGTGTAAACCGGAAGCGAAGTCAGGATTTCAGAGCTATAGACATGGCCCGGTCCATCGGGATGCACTGAATCCCTGCCTGCCACATAATCCGGCACACCATCATACACATAATATGCGAAATTCAACGAAGGGTCATCGGCATACGGCACCCGGATAATCTCGCCTGAATTGTCTTCTGCTTCAATGCGATAACGCATGAGTGTTCGATTTATTTGCCCGGGAATTACGGCAGTATAAATATCATCTCCGGCAACGGCGTCCCGACCTGTTCCATCATCAACCATCTCTAACTGGCTCCAATTGGCCGGATTCTCAAAGTTCGGATTAATCCGCTGGCTTTGAGACGGATTTGAAATCAGAGACGATATAGGTGTTACAGGCAGATAGGCGGGGATATAAGAACCCGGCAGAACCACCTGATATTTTAATACGACATCTTTTACTCCGTCGGAATCGGTAACTTTTGCCGTAATTACAGTCTGCTGATTCGACAGCGGTTGTTTGGGTTCATGGTTTACCTGGCGAATCTGAGGCGGAACGTTTGTTGTATATACGCTGTTTCGGGCACCCGGCGTAGGAGTTCCAAACGCCGATTCCGGACGGTTCACATTCTCATTATAGCCGGAGCTGCGCCAGCTTCCGGACAGGTCGTTATCCAGAGATGGATTTAGCAGCTCCATGGATGCGCCTTCGCCGTTGGCTGATATCGGCCATGGGAAATCACTGCCATAATCCACTTCGTCAATCGTTTCGCCCGCGGCGTTATATAGAACAATATGTTCGCCTTCATTGCTCAGCTTGCCCTCAAAAGGACCGAAAGATGTTTTGTGGAATTTAATCAGAAGCTCTTTTTGATTTTCACTAACGATGACATAGCCGCCCGCCGCTATCGTCGATCCGGCGGGAAAAACATAAGTTATCCCGCTGAAATACCAGCCCGAAATATCCACCGGCCCGGCGGAAGGATTATGGAGCTCTATAAATTCAACAGGCTCGGTGTTAATGTCCGGATGGTAATGAATCTCATTTATGACCACCTGAGCAGACACGTCTGCATGGATTACTGGAATGAAAAAAACTGCAAATGTCAGCGAAATAAGGAATTGTCTCATAATCTAAGCCCTATAATTATTTTTTCCTATTTTAACATCTCCGCACCGCTAAGTCAATGTTTAAGGATTCATGCACCCGAATAGAGTAAATATGCGCAAAAGGAAAGCCCTGCACCGGCTACGGCACAGGGCTTATAAATCCTGGCGATGACCTACTCTCGCCCAAAAGACTACCATCGGCCGCACGAGCTTAGCTTCTGTGTTCGGAATGGGAACAGGCGTTTCCCCGTACGTATAGTCACCAGGAAGCTTGTATTATCCCGAATATTCGGGACAAAATCAAATTGATCTTTAACTTTACAAAGCTATGCAGATGCGAATATGAGCATTGCCTTCGTCAGAACATAAGTCATAAGCGCACAATAAAAAATATACTTGCGTTCCTGTGCACTTATGCTCTTTTGCATTTTTGTTCAACCAAGGATTGATATGGTCAAGTAATCGAGCGTTAGTACCGGTTAGCTGAAATAATTTCGTATCTTACACACCCGGCCTATCAACCTGGTAGTCTTCCAGGGCTCTTCACCCGAACCCCGAAGGGAACGGGATGGAATCCTCGTCTTGGAGGGGGCTTCCCACTTAGATGCTTTCAGCGGTTATCCTTTCCCGACTTAGCTACCCGGCGGTGCCCCTAGCGGGACAACCG
>JAFGBG010000269.1 GCA_016933295.1 Sedimentisphaerales bacterium
ACAACCGATTTTACAGGCCAGTAGCTCAATTGGCAGAGCGTCGGTCTCCAAAACCGAAGGTTGGGGGTTCGATTCCCTCCTGGCCTGCTTTGAAGCGAAACGGTTTATTACGCTTCAGAAATTATGGAGTTAATATGTTTTTGGATATATATAAACGCGGACAGGGCAAATATACGAGGTTGTGTAGTGCATTTACCGCGGCCATAATTGTCGGGTTGGGTTGTTTGCAGCTCTACAAGGAACTGGAAGCGTCGTTGAATCTGAGTAATAAAACAACAATGTGGATAGCCACGATGGTTCCCGTTGGATTGTTTATTATTCTGGCCTTATTAATTTTCTGGTTGTCCAATAAGCACAAGGTAGCAGATTTTATGATTGCCGCCGAGAGTGAAATGAAAAAAGTAAGCTGGTCGAGCAGGCAAGAGATAGCTGTCTCGACACTAATTGTTATTGTTGTCGTTATTATTATGGCTATACTTCTCGGATTCTCAGACCTTAGCTTTCAAATATTCTTCAATTGGCTGTTCGGTTAATATCGTCTCTCGTGAAAGAGATATAAAATAAGGTGTTAATATGCAGTGGTATGTATTAAGAGTTGCGGCGAATAAAGAAGCCCAGGTTAAGGATACTCTTATACAAAAGGTTAAAAGAGAGGGCTTGGATGATATTATCGGCAGGATTGAAGTTCCTGTCGAGCGAATAAAACGTATTCGCGGTAATAAACAAACGGTCCATAAACGTAAGCTGTATCCTGGTTATGTTTTTATGGAAATGGAATCGACCGAGGACGGCAGAGTGCCGGAAAAGGCCTGGTTTATGATCAAGGGAACTACCGGAGTAGGCGATTTTATCGGAACAGAAGGTATTCCAACTCCTATGCGTGATACAGATGTGGCGAAAATGCTTATGGAGGCGGAAAAGCCCGAAGAAGCTCCGAGTATTAAAGTTGAGTTTGCCAAAGGAGATATGATTAGAATCCGGGAAGGTGCATTTGAGAATTTTGAGGGTGTAGTCGATTCGATTGATTCAGAGCGAGGGATAGTGAAAGTGATAGTTACGATTTTCGGCCGGAGCACACCGCTGGATATAGAATACTGGCAAATCGAGAAATTGTAGCGTTTTGGGTGATTATTAAATAAAGATATATTGAAGAGAAACAGTGGATTGAAGGTAAAGAATGGCTAAAGAAGTTGCAGTAAAAATTAAATTACAGGCGCCGGGCGGAAAGGCGACACCGGCTCCGCCTATAGGACCGGCTTTGGGTCAGCACGGCGTCAACATAGGTCAATTTGTTTCGCAGTTCAACGAGAGAACAAGGGATCTTAACGGGACAATAGTGCCGGTTGTGATAACCGTTTTTATGGATAAAAGCTTTACTTTTGAGGTCAAGAGTCCGCCGGCGGCCGTTTTACTTAAGCAGGCGGCGGAAATTGCAAAAGGCAGCGGCGTGCCAAACAGAGAGAAGGTCGGAACGGTTAGTGCGGAGCAGGTACGGAAAATTGCCGAGACAAAGTTCAAGGATTTGAACGCGTACGACATAGAGCAGGCGGAGAAGATAATCAGAGGTACTGCCCGGAGCATGGGCATAGAAATAAGTGGTTAATTACTTGTAAAACAATCATACGCAATGTGAGATATTATTTATGCGAGTCAGAAGTAAAAGATACAAAAAAGAATCGCAACAATCTGTTAAAGAAGCCCTAAGTCTGACGGAAGCTATCGAAAAGGTAAAATCTTTTAAGTCTGTCAAGTTCGACCAGAGCATAGAATGTGTACTGCACCTGGGTATCGATTCTAAACAGGCTGATCAGGCTGTGCGAGGCTCATTATCCCTTCCTCACGGGATTGGAAAGCAGAAGACGGTTATCGCATTCTGTGAGGACTCGGATGCAGAAGCGGCTAAAAAGGCCGGAGCTGTGGAAGCCGGTTGCGACGACCTGATAAAAAAGATATCCGACGGCTGGATGAATTTCGATGTTGCAATTGCCTCACCGAAAGTAATGGGTAAAGTCGGCAAGCTCGGGCGTGTTCTTGGGCCGCAGGGAAAAATGCCTTCTCCCAAAAACGGTACGGTAACGAATGATGTTAAAACTGCCGTGGCCGAATTTGCCGCCGGTAAGGTTGAGTTCAGGAACGATGTCGGTGGAAACGTTCACGTAGTGGTCGGAAAGCAGAGTTTCGAGACTCAAAAGCTGGTGGATAATATCGAGGCATTTGTTTCACATATTAAAAAAATAAAACCGGTATCTGCAAAGGGGACCTATATTAAGAAAATGAGTATATCTGCGACGATGAGCCCCGGCATAGTGGTTAATTACTGAATATCGTTGTTTATTCTAAAATAATTGATTCGAGAAACGAAAAATGAGCAAATACGTAAAAGCATTACTACAGTCGGAACTGGAAAAGAAAATCACAGATGATAATATCGGGGACTTCCTTGTAGTAAGTATCAAGGGACTCGGCGGAGTTGATAACAATGTGATCAGGGGAGAGCTTAAAGAAAAAGGCATTAAATTATCAGTAGTAAAAAATTCCCTGTTTAGAAAGGCCCTTTCCAACAACAAAATGGATACTGCGACGGAACTTTTTCGAGGTCCTTGTGCCATAGTTTATGGCGGCGACAGCATCGTTGAAGTTGCTAAGGAATTAACCGAATGGACGAAAAAGATTCCACTCATAGAAATCAAAGGAGCGTTTCTTGAGGGTTCGACTTTGGATGCGAAAGGCGCAGAGTCACTTTCGAAAATGCCGACAAGGATGGAGTTGTTAGGTGAAATTGTTATGTTGTCGCAGTCTGTCGGACGGAAGCTGGCCGGTTCAATAGGTGCTCCCGCGGGGATAATTGCGGGCTGTATAGAGAAAATAGCAGAAGGTGAGGGAAAACAGGCGGCGTAAAAGCAGAATATTAATTTGCTTGAGTGGCTGTCCCTGTCTTTATTAAGGGGGTTAAACGAAACGGCGGAGTTTCGGCTACCACCAGGCGTTATGTGATAGGAGTTAATGGTAATGTCAGAACAAGAGAAAGAAACTAAAGAGACAACAGAAACTAAAGAAACAGCCAAGGACAAGAAATGGAGCAGCGACATAAAAAAGCTTGGTGACAAAATTGTTGCTCTGACTTTGATACAAGCCAAAGAGTTGGGTGACTATCTAAAGGAAGAATACGGTATCGAGCCTGCCGCGGGAGGAGCTGTTGTAATGGCCGGGCCTGCCGCTCAGTCACAATCTGAGGAAGCGGCTGAAAAGACCAGCTTTAATGTAATTCTTAAAGAATTCGGAGAGAAAAAGATTCAGGTTATAAAAGAAGTCAAATCTATTACCGGATTGGGTTTGAAGGAAGCCAAAGACCTGGTTGACAGTCTTCCCAAACCGATAAAAGAAGGACTCAGCAAGGAAGAAGCCGAAGCTGTTCAAAAACAGCTTGAAGCCGTAGGCGCAGTAGTTGAATTAGGATAAATGTGAGCTGAGCAGGTGTTTGCCGTTACTCAGTCTGCGATAGTAACGGCGGTTGCACAGTTTTGTTCCTACAAAGCAATAGGGATGTTTGAGGCTGGAGATTACTAATGCGTAAAAATGATGCCGAAAAAACCGTTCGTAGTTTTGGCAGACTCCCGGATGCTGTTGAGATTCCGAATCTCGTAGCTATACAGAGAAAGAGCTACGATGGTTTCTTACAAAGAGACGCAGCACCAACGAGAAGAAAGCCGATCGGACTCGAGGCACTTTTTCAGGAGACATTTCCTATCGAGAGCTATGATAAGAAAATGCTTCTGGAATACCTTTACTACGAGCTGGAAAAACCACATTATACGCCTTTACAATGCCGTCAGTTAAGATTGACGTATGGTTATCCAATGAAGATCTGGTGCAGACTTCGAACCCAAGAGGGTGAGGATTTGGCCGAACAGGCTATGTACCTTGGTGAAATACCGGTTATGATTGGCGGCGGTGAGTTTATTATTAATGGTGCCGTGCGCGTTATAGTTAGTCAGTTACACAGAAGTCCGGGTGTTGATTTCCTTATTGAGAGTAAAGAAGGCGACAGGGTGCTTCACGGCGGCAGAATAATACCCGAAAGAGGTAGCTGGATCGAGATAAGTGTTACAAACAAGGATATCTTGGTTGTTAGAATCGACCAGTCCAGTAAGATACCGGCGACAGTTTTTCTGCGAGCGACAAGCCCCGACTATGGAACTACCGAACAGATTCTTAGGGCGTTTTACCAGACGGAACTTGTCCCGGTTGACAAACTGACGCCTAATATGTGGGCTGTCGAGCCGATTGTCGATAAAGAATCCGGCGAAATTATCGTGGATGCCGGCTCGCAAATCAGCGATAAGCTTTCTTTGGTCCAAGCTGCGTATGAGCCTTCGAATGACCATGGTTCCAAGAAAAAAACGAAATCCAAGACCTCCAAAAAGTCGTCGGAAAAAATCGAAGTAATAAGAGAGGTTCGGGATACTATAATTTTAAATACCCTTGCGGAGGATGATTGCCAGAGTCATACACAGGCGTTATTGAAATTTTACATGAGGTTAAGACCCGGCAATCCGCCCAACGAAGAAAAAGCTCAAGCTTTCTTTGCGGAGAAATTTTTTGATTCCAATCGTTATCGTCTTGGCAATGTCGGCAGGTTCAGATTGAATCGTAAGTTCAATCAGGCAATAGACGAAAATGAAATGACGCTTCGGCCGGATGACTTTCTCAACACAATGAAGTACATTGTTGCTTTGCGTAACGATCGCGGCGAGGTTGATGATATCGACCACTTGGGCAACAGAAGATTACGTACGATAGATGAGCTTGCGGCGGATGAAATCAGGAAGGGATTGTTGAAACTGCGCAGAACCGTCCAGGAGCGCATGAGCATGAAGCGAGACTCTGAGGATTCCATACATATTGCCGATTTGGTGAATTCCAAGAGTGTTTCAAGCAGCATCAATTATTTCTTTGGTCGTGGAGAATTGAGTCAGGTCGTTGACCAGACTAATGCCCTGAGCCAGTTAACTCATGAAAGACGTCTTTCAGCTCTCGGGCCGGGGGGATTAAACAGAAGACGAGCGGGTTTTGAAGTTCGTGATGTCCACATAAGTCATTATGGCAGAATATGCCCGATAGAAACACCCGAAGGGACGAATATCGGCTTGATCGCTTCGTTGGCGATATTTTCCTCGATTGATGAGTACGGATTTTTGCAGACTCCATACCGAAAAGTCAAGAATGGCAAGGTTCTCGAAGAAGTGGATTATTTACGTGCGGATGAGGAGATGAAGACGGTTTTTGCTCCGCCGAGCACAGTGGATCCACAGAGCGGCAAAATTCCGGAAGGTTTGGTTCTCGCGAGAAAATCCGGCGAACTGGCGCATGTTGCACACACGGAAGTGGATTACGTTGATATTTCGCCGAAGCAGATTGTTGGTGTTTCGGCTTCATTGATTCCATTTTTGGAGCATGACGATGCAAACCGGGCGTTAATGGGTTCGAATATGCAGCGTCAGGCCGTACCATTACTGAGGACGGAACCGCCTCTGGTTGGGACCGGTATGGAAAATGTTGTTGGTCAAAACTCCAGTATGGTGATTCGAGCCGAAAACAGCGGCACGGTTACTTCGGTGGACGCAACGAAAATTGTTATTAATCACACTGATGAATATAATCTTGAAAAATTTGTTGGTTTGAATGAAAGAACCTGCCTAAATCAAAAACCGATAGTTCAGCTTGACGAGAAAGTAAAAGCCGGACAGATTATCGCTGACGGCGGCGGAACCGCCGATGGTGTTCTGGCTCTTGGTAAAAATATTCTTGTAGGATTCGTTTCTTTTGATGGATTTAACTTTGAAGATGCTATAATTGTTAGTGAGAAGCTATGTAAGAATGACAGCTTCACGAGCATACATATAGACGAATTTACTGCTGAAGTTCGTGAAACACGTCTTGGCAAGGAAGAGTTCACCTGCGATATCCCCAACGTCAGCGAAAAGGCATTGAGGAACCTCGATGAAAACGGAGTGATTCGAGAGGGTACAAGAGTGTGCCCCGGCGACATTCTGGTGGGTAAAGTTGTTCCTAAGAGCAAGACGGAACTGACACCTGAGGAAAAACTTCTTCATGCTATATTCGGCAGAGCCGGTGAGGATGTTAAGAACGATTCGCTTGAGCTGCCGAGCGGCTACGAAGGAGTAGTAATAAAGACCGAGCGGTTCACCAGACGCGGAGCCGGTACGGACGAGCAAAAAAAGGCGCTTGCAGTTCAGATCAAAGAATATGAAAAGCAGATGAAGGCAAAGGAATGTGCTTTATTCAGGCAGATGATGGAAGCAATCCATAGCAAGGTTGAAGTCAACATTGTGGATCCATCTACGCGGCAAAAAGTCGGTGCCAGCTCTGACAACGAAGTTATTTACGAGCAAATTGAAAACTTCAATATAAAGTGGGTAAAACCGGCTTCTCTTCGAGATAATGTACAAAAGATAGTTGATAAATTCTGGAGCAGGATAACCGAACTCCAGGAAGAAAAGAAACAAAGAATTGCCAATTTGAAGCACGGCGACGAGTTACCCAGCGGTGTACTGCAAATGGTAAAAGTGTATGTGGCGATTAAAAGGACGTTATCAATAGGCGACAAGATGGCCGGTCGCCATGGCAATAAGGGAGTTATTGCCAAGATTATGCCTGAAGAGGATATGCCATTTCTCGAAGACGGTACAAGTCTCGATATATTGTTGAATCCTCTTGGTGTGCCGAGCCGAATGAATGTCGGTCAGATTCTCGAAACACATCTCGGCTGGGTTGCTAAAGTTCTCGGATTTAATGCAGTTACACCGGTTTTTGACGGTGCTACCGAAGATGATATCCAGAGATTAACCCAAGAAGCAAATGAGCTTATGGAAAAGCGAAAAGCCGAACTTCAGGAAAATAGACAAATTCCGCCGGCTGATGAGTTTTTTGTTAATATTCCGGACATTTTGAAGACTCAGTTGTATGACGGCAGGACGGGCGAGCCGTTTGATCAAAAGGCAACCATTGGGTACATCTATATGATGAAGCTGCATCACCTTGTTGATGATAAGATTCATGCCAGAGCTACTGGGCCATACAGCCTGATTACACAACAACCGTTGGGCGGCAAGGCCAGAACCGGCGGACAGCGGTTTGGGGAAATGGAAGTTTGGGCCCTCGAAGGATACGGCGCCGCTTATACGCTGCAGGAAATGCTTACCGTAAAAAGCGATGATGTTGAGGGACGGACAAAAATATATGAATCGATGGTCAAGGGACAAAATACGCTTGAAGCAGGAACTCCATTGTCTTTTGATGTATTATGTAATGAAATAAGGGGGCTTGGGCTTAATATTCAGCTTGAAAAGAAACGCCTCGGAAGTTCCGCTCTCTAAGTGAATAATTATTTAACTGCCGACTGTCTATAGTCATTGGTAAGGGGCTTATAAATGTTAGGAAGTATTTACGACCGCATTAATGATTACGGCTCAGTGAAGATTTCATTGGCCAGTCCTAATGATATTAGGAGCTGGTCCTTTGGTGAGGTACGAAAGCCGGAGACCATTAACTATCGTACATATCGCCCGGAAAAAGACGGCCTGTTCTGTGAGCGAATTTTTGGGCCCGAACGTGACTGGGAATGTGCCTGTGGAAAATATAAAGGTACGAAATTCAAGGGTATTATTTGCGACCGGTGCGGAGTCAAGGTTACGCATAGCCGAGTTCGAAGAAAACGTATGGGGCATATTAATCTCGCGGCGCCGGTTGTTCACATTTGGTTTTTTAAGGCTATTCCAAACAGATTGGGCAACCTTTTGGCAATGAAAAGCGCCGACCTCGAGAAGATTATTTATTTTCAGGAATATGTCGTTACCGATCCGGGCCAGACTCCGTTAAAAGCGGGACAGTTGCTTAGTGAGGAAGAGTACAGAGACGCGACAAACAAATACGGCAAATCTTTTAAATCGGCTATGGGGGCTGAAGCCATCAAGGCTTTACTGGAGAATCTCGATCTTGAGCAGATCGCGAATGAACTTAAACAGGCCATAACCAAAACCAACAGCAAGCAGAAAGTTAAGGATTTAACGAAGCGGCTGAAAATAATCAACCAGGTTAGGAACAGCAGTAATAAAGCAAGCTGGATGGTACTTGAAGTTATACCGGTGATTCCGCCGGATTTGAGACCTTTGGTTTTGCTTGAGAGGGATAATTTCGCCACAAGTGATTTGAATGACTTATACAGGAGAATTATCAATCGAAACAACAGGTTGAAAAAACTGATGGACCTCAACGCTCCTGAGGTTATTATCCGGAATGAAAAACGGATGCTTCAGCAGGCTGTGGATTCTCTGCTTGATAACGGGCGCTGCCGAAGGTCTGTTTTAGGCAGCAATAATCGGCCCTTGAAGTCATTGACGGATATGATTAAGGGCAAGCAGGGGCGTTTCCGC
The DNA here is from genome assembly GCA_016933295.1 of Sedimentisphaerales bacterium. Lineage (GTDB taxonomy): Bacteria > Planctomycetota > Phycisphaerae > Sedimentisphaerales > Anaerobacaceae > JAFGPS01. The sequence goes on from JAFGBG010000269.1 coordinate 8,454, forward strand.
GAAAACCTGCTTGGTAAGCGAGTGGATTACTCGGCCCGTTCGGTTATTGTTGTAGGACCTGAGCTTAAACTTTATCAATGTGGTTTACCGAAAAAAATTGCACTCGAATTATACCAGCCTTTTATCATCCGCAAACTCAAGCAGCATGGATTAGCCGATACTATAAAAAGTGCCAAAAGAATGATCGAGCGACGTGACGAGCAGGTCTGGGATATCCTTGAAGAAGTTATCCATCAGCATCCCGTTTTGCTTAACCGGGCTCCTACGCTCCATAGAATGGGTATTCAGGCTTTCGAACCGGTTTTGGTCGAAGGTAATGCCATTATGTTGCATCCGCTTGCCTGCAAGGGTTTCAATGCCGACTTCGACGGCGACCAGATGGCGGTGCATTTGCCGTTAAGCGTTGAAGCGCAGGCTGAGACTCATATTTTAATGATGACTACTTCTAATATTTTCTCTCCGGCAAACGGCTCCCCTATGGTTGGACCATCTCAGGATATGGTGATGGGGAATTATTATCTTACCTATGCAGAATCCCGCGCGCTTCCGGACACCGGCCAAAAGAGGCTGTTCAGAGACCCTTACGAGGCAATGATGGCCTTTGATATGGGAAAAATCGGTTTACATACTTCAATTGTGGTTCGGCTCGGCGGTGATGTCAAGGTAATAGGCGAATCTGGAATTTCTACTTCGGGCGTCGTTCAAACAACGGTCGGTCGATGCATATTTAACGATATACTTCCGGAGGGAATGCCGTTTTATAATATGATAATGTCTCAGAGGAAATTGAGCCGGGTGATTAGTGATTGTTACGAATATGCAGGTGCTTCAGAGACTGTAGTTTTACTGGATCAGATAAAAAGTCTCGGTTTCAGATATGCCACACTTGCAGGGCTTAGCTTCGGTATTACGGATCTCAAGATACCACCGAGAAAACAGGAAATTATCGAAGAAACGGAAAAGAAAGTTGGCAAAATTTACAAAAATTACAACGACGGGGTTTTAACCGAGGGTGAGAGATATAATCAGGTTGTTGATGCATGGACAAATGCACGAGTTGCAGTTACGAATGAAATGATGCGCGGTCTTAAAGAAGATACCACGGCCGATGGCTATCCGTATCTGAATCCGATATATCTTATGAGTGATTCGGGTGCACGAGGAAGTGTTGATCAGATTCAGCAGCTTGCCGGTATGAGAGCATTAATGGCCAAGCCGAGCGGTGAGATTATTGAGACACCTATTAAATCAAATTTCCGTGAAGGTTTGACCGTTCTTGAATATTTTAGCTCAACTCATGGGGCACGTAAAGGTCTTGCTGATACGGCATTAAAGACGGCTAATTCGGGTTATCTTACTCGTAAACTTATCGATGTGGCACAGAATGTGATTGTTATTGAGCGTGACTGCCAGACTTTACAGGGTATTACAAAGAGTGCGGTCAGCCCTCCAAGAGCAGAGTCTGTTGATGTTCCGCTGTCTCAGCTTATTATCGGCAGAACCGCAAGAGATAATATTCGTAATCCGATAACCGATGAGATGATCGTTCGTGAAAATGAAGTAATAAATAACGAAGCTGCCGCAAAGATCGAGGCTTTGGGTCTGGATGCCATCAGAGTCAGAAGCCCTCTGACATGTGACAGTCCGTTTGGAGTTTGCGCGAAGTGTTACGGCTGGGATATGAGCACGGGGCAATTGGTAGAGGAAGGTTCGGCTGTCGGTATTATAGCTGCACAGTCGATAGGTGAGCCTGGAACACAGTTGACGTTAAGAACATTCCATACCGGCGGTGTTGCGTCAAGAGCTATTCTTGAAAGAGAACAACGAGCGACACATTCCGGAAAGGTTCTTTATCGCGATATTAATGCGGTTGAAATTAAGAAGGATGACGGCGAAATATCGGTTATTGCCCTCAAGAGGAACGGCGAAATAGCTATCCTGGATGCAAAAGACAGAGAGCTTGATCGTTTCAAAGTGCCGTATGGCGCCACCGTCTTCGTTGAGGACAACAGTAAAGTTAAAACCGGAGTACCGTTATTTGGCTGGGATCCGCACCGTACGCCAATTCTGGCGGAAGTTCCAGGACTTATTCGTTTTGTCGATATCATCGAAGGTGAGACAATTGGTATTGAAGAGGAAAGAAAGGGACAGGCCGGAAAACCGGTGGTTATCGAGCATAAAGGTGATAAACACCCGCAGATTATTATCGAGGACAAAGACAGTAAGATACTTGATGTTCATTATCTCCCGGCGGGTGCAAGAATAGAGGTCACCGAGGGCCAGAGTGTTCAAGCCGGTCAATTGCTTGCCCATCAACCCAGAGCTACCGGCGGGACACAGGATATAACTGGAGGTCTGCCGCGAGTCACGGAGGTATTTGAAGCAAGAAAACCCAAAGATCCTGCCGCTATGGCGGAAATCAGTGGCCGTGTCGAATTGAGAAGCGACAAACGCAAGGGTAAGATGACGATTATAGTCCGAAGTGAGAGCGGTATGGAAAAGGAGCACCATGTTCCGCGAGATAGGCATCTTAATGTTCATACCGGCGACCATGCCGAAGCGGGCGATGCTCTTACGGATGGGCCGTTAGTGCCGCACGATATTCTCAGAATCAAGGGTGAAGAGGCCTTACAGAGATATTTGACGACGGAAATTCAAAATGTTTACCGATCTCAAAATGTTAGTATTAATGATAAACATATTGAAATTATATGTTCTCAGATGATGCGAAAAGTGGAGATTGAATCCGTGGGCGATAGCTCATTTTTGCCCGGTGAGGTTGCTGATAGGTTTGTATTCAAAAAAGAGAACGAACAGTTAACAAATAGCCTGAAGATTAGTGATCTCGGCGATGTAACAGATTTAGAGATAGGTCAGATCGTCACCAAAGAGGAACTGGCCGGTGCAAATGAGAAGATTAAAAGTATCGGCGGAAACGGCGCCATGGGTAAAAAGCCAAGACCTGCTACCGCCAAGACTTTACTTCTGGGAATCACGAAGGCTTCACTATGGTCGGAGAGCTTTATCGCGGCGGCCAGTTTTCAGGAAACAACAAAGGTTCTTACCGAGGCTTCTTTGGCAGGCAAGATAGATGAACTTCATGGTTTGAAGGAAAATGTAATTCTCGGCCACCTGATACCCGCTGGTACGGCTTTTAAGCCACATTTGGATATAAAGGTCAAACATCTGGTCGAAGCTCCGCTTCCGAAAGAATTTGAAGAGGCGGCGGAAATCAGAGAGGCAAAAGAGGCTGAAGCAAAAGCCGAAGCTGCGGTCAGGGAAGCATTGGGAATCGAATGACACCGTCTAATCCACGTATTTGATTGCAATTTCCCATGATAAATGGGAAATTTGAAAATCGTCTTTATATGAATGGGGGTAAGTGGAAAACGGTGTCAGCCGCTTTGGTGTTGTTGTTTTCTGCCGCTCAGACGTTTTGCTAACTCCGCGATGGCCATGAGTTCCTTAACATCTAATGGCACTGCGTTTTGTTTTGTTGCTTGGTTATCCTCGATATCTTCTTCTATTGGCTCTATAGCCTGCTCGTAGTGATCGGATTCAATTTCTTGAGATTGTTCTTTAAAGGTGATTAGTTTATAATTTGTGGGTTCGTTTTCTTTATTCTCTTGTTTGTTTTCGGTATTTTCCTTTTGTTGCTGATTATCAGCATCTATAGTATCCATCGAATCCTCTAATTGCTTCGTTTTAGTGCCGCTCTGTTCGTCTTTTATTTTGTTTTCTGAGGTTTCTTCTCCGGCGGCTTGCTGCAGTGGTTGTTGTTTATCATTATCATTGTCGGTTTGTTCGCTTTTGTTTTCTACCTGTTGGGTCTGTTCGTCTGGTTCTGCCTGAACGGCGGTCTCGGTTTTGTGATTGTAGCTATTGTCTGTTATTTGTTCGGCGATTTGTTGTCCGGTTATATTTGTCTGTTCGATTTTCTGTGTGGTATTTATGTTGGGTTGCCCGTTTTCAATTACGTCTTGTTGATGGTTTTCGATGTCGGTTGTTTGTTCGGCAGTCTTTTGCTCGGGCTGTTTTTCTGTTTCTTTGAGCTTGATGTTTTCTTGTTTGAGGTGTCGAGTTTGTTCTGTTATTTCTCTCAATTCTTTTATGGTTTTTTTCCAGCTTTTATGTTTTCTTATTTTTTTATAGATGAGAGCCGGCGATTGGTTCTTGTTATTTTTATTGCTTTTTCCGTTTTTAATTCCGGCATGAGTCTTTCCCTGTGTGGTTAACCTGGCACCGATAGTATCGGGGCGTTTATGAGTCTTGGAAAATTGTATCGATTTTATTTTCGTCCTGCGTTGATATCTGAGTATTAATATCAGCACGGCTACGACTGCTAAGATTATTGTCAATAACTGCCAATTTTCCAATCCCAGTTTTAAGGATATTTCTGAGAAAAACTGTGTAAGCTTGTTTAAAATAGTACTTATAGTGTTCATTATCGATTTCCAAAAATCAGGTACATTAAATCCTTTTATTCCTGCCTTTTTAGATAAGACTATTGTTTAATAAAATGATTTCACCTGCCCCTGCTCCATCTCGAATGCTTCTATCATTGGAAATTTATCAGTTTGCTTATTGTCTGTCAAAGAAAATACTGCCGGATATTTTATGTTAAACGGCTTTTTAGGGAGGTAAATTGATAATCAGAAAAGAGGCTGTTTCCAGTAGCAGGTACCGGCTTTATTCGACTTGCAAGGGCGGATATTCAATAAATCAGGGTTTTTTTAAGTAAACATCCCCTTTTTTTAACATTTTATGAAAAAAAATGGAATCAAAGCATAAAATATGTTGGAATTTTTAAAGTTAATGATACAATAGTCACCCGTTTTATCAATAATTAGAGACTGTTTAAAAAGGGTATGGAACTTTAGAAATTATGCCAACTATACATCAGTTAGTCAGGCGTCCAAGGGCCAAGTCAAAGGGCCACAAGCGTGTATCCGATATCAGTGGATCCCCGCAGAAACGAGGTGTTTGTTTAATCGTGAGGACACAGACGCCTAAGAAGCCGAATTCCGCTTTACGAAAAATCGCTCGTGTCAGGCTTACCAACGGCAAAGAAGTAACAGCCTATATACCTGGTATCGATCATAATCTTCAGGAGCATAGCACAGTTGTTATTAGAGGTGGCCGAGTAAGAGATTTACCTGGTGTGCGTTACCATATCGTTCGTGGAGTCCTGGATTGTGCCGGTGTCTCTAATCGAAAACAGGGAAGAAGTAAGTACGGTGCGAAAAAGTCAAAATAGAGGTTTTTTCGTGCTTTTATTATAGAATTTAAGGTCTAAAACCGGGAATTTAGAATGAAAAGGTTTACTGCTTCAAGTCAGCAATTACAAGCTGATCCGAGGTATAATAGTAAGTTAGTCTCTAAGTTTATTAACTGTCTGATGTTGGACGGTAAAAAAAGTACTGCGCAGCAGTTATTTTATGATGCTATGGAGATTATTGGCGAAAAAATTCAGGATGCCGAAGCCCTTGAGGTATTTGAGAAGGCAATCAACAACGTTAAACCGTTGATTGAAGTACGAAGCAAGCGAATTGGAGGGGCCAGTTATCAGGTACCTATGCAGGTCAACGCGAAACGCCAGCAATCACTCGCTTTTAGATGGATATTAGCCTCTGCCAGGTCCAAGAAAGGCAAACCGATGCATCAACGTCTTGCGGCGGAATTGTTGGATGCTTATAACGAGCAGGGTGGAGCAATGACGACCAGGGAGAATGTACACAGAATGGCCGAGGCGAACAAGGCTTTTGCACATTTTGCCTGGTAATAACTTTTATTTACTACTGCCACGGTGAATTTACGAATAATAACCGTGGCAGTTTTTTTTACTCGTTTCTTATGGCCCATTATTTTTAAATAGAGCAGTTTAGTGTGGCTCGATGGTTATGACATGAGCGTATTAGCGAAGTTACGTAATATTGGAATTATGGCTCATATTGACGCCGGTAAAACAACTGTTACCGAGCGTATATTGTATTATACGGGCAAGACTTATAAGATGGGCGAGGTTCACAACGGTACTGCCGTAATGGATTTTATGGAGGAAGAGCAACAAAGGGGAATCACAATCACCTCCGCTGCTACAAAATGTTTCTGGAAAGGTATTGAGATTAATCTAATCGATACACCGGGGCATATTGATTTTACGGCAGAAGTTGAAAGGTCATTGCGTGTTCTTGATGGCGCGGTTGCTGTATTTGACGGGAGCGAAGGTGTGCAGGCCCAGAGTGAGACAGTCTGGAGACAGGGGCAAAAATATAATTTACCATGCCTTTGCTTTGTGAATAAAATGGATAAGGTAGGCGCCGATTTTGAGATGACCGTGGATAGTATCCGTGATAAATTACTTGCAAATCCGATAGTAGTACAAATTCCTATAGGTGCTGAAGATTCATTCCAGGGGATAATAGATTTAGTTAATATGAAGGCGGTTTTTTATAAAACTGAAAAAATGGGGGCGGTTTTTGAAGAGAAGGAAATTCCTGCCGAACTTCAAGAGACTGCTCGTCAATACAGGAGCCGCATGATAGAACTTTCCGCCGAACATGATGAAGTACTTATGGATGCATATGTCCATGATAAGACGATCGAAAAGGAAATGATAACCACGGCAATCAGGGCGGGAACTTTAGCAAATAAGCTTCATCCGGTTTTTGTTGGCTCTGCTTTGAAGTATATAGGTGTTCAGAGGCTGCTCGATGGTGTTGTGGATTATTTGCCTTCTCCTTTGGATAAACCTGTTCTTATAGGCCACAAGCCGAATGATATAGATAAGCAGATATCGATAAAGTGCGATCCCAACGGCAGTTTGGTTGGGCTTGCGTTCAAAATTACGAGTGATGTACACGGCGATTTGTACTTTTTAAGAATATACCAGGGTCGACTAAAATCCGGCAGCAGAATCCTGAATTCAAATCGGAATCGGCGGGAAAATATTACCAGGATATTCGAGATGCACGCTAAAGAACGAAAAGTTCTGGATTCCGTGAGTGCCGGAGATATTGTTGCAGTTGTTGGTCTAAAACAGACACTTACCGGTGATACAATTTGTGATCCCAAGAAACCTGTTTGTTTGCCGAGTATAACTTTTCCTCAGACGGTTGTTAATATGTCGATAGAGCCTCGGACTGCTGCTGAACGTGTAAAACTTGCCGAAGCACTTGTATCGCTGAGGCGAGAAGATCCTACGTTTGGATGTAGGGTAGATGGTGAAACAGGGCAAACCATTATAAGCGGAATGGGTGAATTACATTTGGAAGTCTTACAGCATAAGTTGGTCAGAGAAAAGGGAGTTGATATAAGGATCGGCAAGCCGAGAGTCGCTTATAAGGAAACTATTACGAAGTCAGTCCAGGCGGAAGGAAAATTCGTCCGTCAAACGGGAGGGCATGGGCAGTATGGGCATGTTATATTGCAGGTCGAGCCGTTATTGACTGAGGATGGTCATTGGAAAAGCGATATTGAGTTTTCTTCTAACGCACCTGGTGATGAGGTTCCGAGAGAATATATCCCTGATGTTGAAAGGGGTTGCAAAGATGCTTTAAGCAGTGGAGTATTAGCGGGTTATCCTGTTATTGGGGTGAAGGTTACGTTAATTGGAGGCTCTTTTCATTCTGTAGATTCATCGGGTTTAGCTTTTGAACAGGCAGCCTCGATTGCGATAGGAAAACTGACTAAAGATGCCGGGCCGATTTTGCTTGAGCCGATAATGAGGCTTCAGGTAGTTGTGCCGCAGGCCAATTTTGGTGTGATTCAAGGTAATTTACTTGCAAAGAGGGGTATGATCACGGACTGCCGAATACATGGGAATATGCAGGTAATTGACGCCAAAGCCCCTCTCGCGGAAATGTTTGGTTATTCAAGTGAAATCAGAGGCATGACTGCCGGTCGGGGAACTTTTACCATGGAGCCATTGAGCTATGAGAAAGTTCCGGAGCAGATTGCCCAACAAATAATTTTTTGAAAGAGCAGTTTTTTTTAATTTTTTAAAAAAACTATAACATTTTATTGACAGTTTTATATTTATCTGATATTTTTGGAAATTTTCAGCCGTAGCGAGCATTGTCAAGGACGACTTTGCGAATGTTAAGTTGGGCTGTGGCAAGTCATAACGATATATTGTCAGGGATGGTTGATTGACTTTTTAGGGGTATAAATAGGAACCTAAAAGGTGCTTTTGTATCCTGAGATGGGTTAACCCCCAACTCTTTAAGGAAGGCGAATTTGACAGTGTGGTTTTGATTACAAAAGTGGATATGGAAAGTAAGTAATCAAAAATTGTGAGATAATGCCTTTCCTGCCAATACCAGAATGATTAAGATTCAGCGCATAGTGGATAAACTATATGCTGATAGGAAAGTTTATAGCTCTTGTAAAATAAGTTAATATTCATTCAGTTTATATACTGGAGTATTTGTAAATCCCAAGATAAGGTAAGTTCCGGCAAGAAACGGGATTCCTAATAAAAAAAGGAAGAAATTTTCAGGGATTTAAATTGAATAATTTAAGCTGATACTGTATGTGAGTATCTTTTTTATATCTACTTGTAAAGATATAATATTGGGCCGGCAAAAGCACCGGGCAGACTGCATTAGTGCAGGGGATAATTATGGCTGCTGAAACAGAAAGAATTAGAATCAAGATGGAATCCTATGATCCGAGAACTCTTGATGCATCTGCGAAAGAAATTGTGGAACATGCTCGTAAAACGAACGCCCGTGTCAGCGGTCCGGTTCCATTACCTACACGGGTAGAAAGATATACTGTTTTAAGAAGTCCTCACATAGATAAAAAATCAAGGGAACAGTTTGAGTTACGGACTCATAAACGACTGATTGATATACATGAAGCCAATGCACGTACAGTTGAGGTTTTGAACCGCTTGGTTGTACCGGCGGGTGTTTTTGTGAGAATTAAAGCCTGATAAAATATGGCAGGCTATGAATAGGAAACGGCAGTAATGGTAATGTTATTGGGAAAAAAAGTTGGGATGACACAGATTTATGATGAAACAGGCAATTTATTGCCTGTTACAGTCATTCAGGCCGGTCCGTGTGTGGTTATGCAGGTGAAAACCATCGAAAGCGACGGTTATAACGCTATACAGTATGGTTTCGAGGATATAAAGCCTTCATGCAGAAAAAAGCCGGAAGTGGGGCATTCCAAAAGGGCAAAAACCAATCCGAAGAAATATGTCAGAGAGATGCGGTTGCCTGATGATATCAAACTGCAATACGAGATTGGAGAGCCGATTACAGTTTCGATTTTTGCCGAAGAGAAATTTGTTGATGTAACAGGCACAAGTAAAGGTAAAGGATTTGCCGGAGTTATGAAACGCCATGGTTTTGGGGGATTTCCCGCTTCGCATGGTACGGAGAGAAAACACAGAGCTCCCGGTTCGATATCGAGTTTTGCCAGTAACGCCGGCCATGGTGCGGGTCCTAAAAAAGGCAAGAGGATGTCCGGTCATTTAGGTCACTGCCGTGTTACAACCAAAAATCATCAATTGGTAGAAATAGACGAGGAGAAAAACTTGTTAATTGTTAAAGGTTCCGTACCGGGACCCGCCGGTGGTTATTGTATTATTCGAAGCTCGAAAAAAGGAATCGCCAAGAAATAAACACGAGAAATTTGGAATATGATTAATTTGGCAGTTTATAATAAAGACGGACAGGAAATCGAGAGCTTAAAAGTAGATGAAGCTGCTTTAGGTGGTTCTGTCCGATACCCGTTACTAAAACAGGCCATTGTTATGTATCATGCCAATAAGCGGGTTGGAACGGCTGCAACTAAAAGCAGAAGTATGGTGGCAGGTTCGGACAAAAAGCTTTTCAGACAGAAAGGTACCGGCAATGCACGCGTCGGTAACATAAGAACCGGAAAACGGGTCGGCGGCGGAGTTACATTTGCAAAGAGTACCAGGGATTTTGGCAAACGTATGCCGAAAAAGCAGAAGAGATTAGCCAGGGATTCGGCTTTGCTGGCAAAGCTTTTAAGTAATAATGTAGTAGTGGTTGATGAGCTTAGCTTCGAGAAACCACGAACAAATGATTTTATAAATGTTTTGGATAAACTAAATATCGACCGTGGCTGCCTTGTGGCGATCAGCGCTGCGGATACCAATGTCTATAAATCGGCCCAGAATGTCCCAAGGGTAGCTGTTATGCCGGTAAACGAATTGAATGCCGGCGAGATATGCAGGTATCGTAAAATGCTGTTCACTAAAAAGGCATTTCTGTCCATTATAGATAAAGATCAGGTCAGGGAAAATTAGCGGGTATTGGTGTGGATGACTATAATATTATAATTAGGCCTTTAGTCACTGAGCAGGGAATGCATTTTGCAAATACAAAAGGCGCATATTGTTTCGAAGTGAATAAAAAGGCCAATAAAGCCCAGATAAAGAACGCTGTGGAAAAAATATATAGTGTCAAAGTGCTTAAGGTCAGAACAGCCAACCGTCCGGGCAAATATCGCCGTAGAGGCAGAACTTTCGGACAAACTGCGAGCTGGAAAAAAGCTATCGTATTTTTGGATCCGGAATTTCATATAGATTTATTCTAAATGTGAGATACGAGTTATGGGTATTCGAATTTATAAACCTACAAGTGCTGGACGAAGAAACAGTTCGGTAAATGATTATTCCGAACTGACTACAACGAAGCCGGAGAAGTCGCTTTGTAAGCGGATTAAAAAGAATGGCGGCAGGAATCATTACGGCATTACAACAACTCGGTTTAGGGGCGGCGGCGCGAGAAGAATTTATCGTATAATTGATTTTAAGCGTAATAAAGATAATATCCCTGCTAAAGTGGCAACGATCGAATACGACCCTAATAGGAATTGTTTTATATCACTTTTACATTACGCCGACGGCGAAAAGCGGTATATATTGGCTCCGCTTGGTTTAAAAGCAGGAGATCTTATTGAAAGCGGATTAAACTGTGAGCCGAAGATTGGTAATGCAATGCCGTTGTCGGTAATTCCCGCCGGGCTTGAGATTCACAATGTCGAGATGAGAGCCGGGCAGGGGGGCAAGCTCGTCAGGGGAGCCGGTAATGCGGCAAGAATTGTCGCTAAGGAAGGTGATTGGGTAACTATTATACTGCCGAGCGGTGAAATGCGAATGATTCGCAAGGAATGCCGCGCTACAATCGGAAGATTAAGTAATCCTGATTTCCAGAATATCAGGATTGGCAAGGCCGGTAGAAAACGGCACATGGGAATAAGGCCTCATGTAAGGGGCAAAGCTATGAATCCTGTTGCTCATCCGATGGGCGGCGGAGAAGGCAGGGCCAACGGCGGCAGACATCCATGTTCGCCTACCGGTGTGCCGGCAAAAGGCGGAAAAACGAGGAATCCAAGAAATCCGAACAACAAGAGGATTATACGAAGACGAAAAAGTAAACGACAAAAGCAATTGAATATATAGTGTTTATTTGTGCGAGTAAAGCACAGGATATGAGATACGAGAAATGGGAAGATCTCTTAAAAAAGGACCGTTTGTTGATGAGAAGCTGTTTATTAAGGTTAATAAACAAACGGCTGCCGGTTCGCATGAGCCGATAAAGACATGGGCGAGGAAATGTACGATAGTGCCCGAGTTTGTGGGTATGACATTTCTTGTTCATAACGGCAAAATATTTAATAAGGTCTTTGTAACTGAGGATATGGTCGGGCACAAACTCGGCGAATTTTCATTAACAAGGACATTTAGGGGGCATTCGAGCAAGAAAATAAAGTAGTTTATAGTCGAACGTGATTTATTGGTGGACAGCCTTGTAGTTGGTTTGCCAGTTATGAGAAATATAGTATGTTAAGTGTTGATAAATTAAAAGAGCTCAGCCGGAAACAACAGATGAATTCGGAACAGTTAGCCGGTCATCTAATCAAAGCCGGACGTAATCGCAAAGAAGCTTTGGCCGCTGTTAAGAACTGGCAAAAAGGCCTTTTTAAGCCGCAACCGAATGCAGATGATATTCGTCGGCTTGCTTCAGCTTTGTCTGTCGATGTCAGTGAATTGGTTGATTGGCGTTCTTCTTATCGTTACGCTCCTATATCGGCGCGAAAAGCGCGTTTGGTAGCGGAGTTAATAACCGGCAGAAGTGTTCAGGATGCAATGGATATTCTGAAGTTTACCGGCAAACGTGCCGCTGCAATGATGGACAAAGTTTTAAAAAGTGCCGTTGCGGATGCTGATGAGCAGCAGGCCGACGTTGATAATTTATTTGTCTGCTCGGCGCGTGTTGATGATGCCGGAATACGTATCGGCACAAAAAGATGGATAGCAAAAGATAGAGGCAGAGCGCATCCTATTCGTAAGAAAGCCTGCCATATACATATAACAGTGACGCAAATATAACAAAAAAGAAATATAATATACAATAATCGAAATTATGGGACAGAAAATATCACCAATAGGTTTTAGAACGGGCGTAACACTTGGCTGGCAGAGTACATGGTTTGCTCCCAAGGCCAATTACGGTGATTTTCTTGTCGAAGACCAGAAAATCCGTCAGTATATCGACAGAAG
>JAFGBG010000270.1 GCA_016933295.1 Sedimentisphaerales bacterium
AGGCAGTCACATCTAAGTCCTTGCGACTGCCTTACTTACGTTAATAGCGGGGGGAGGATTCGAACCTCCGACCTCCGGGTTATGGGCCCGACGAGCTACCAGACTGCTCTACCCCGCGGTAATCAATCTTAATAGTAATAAACTAAACTGAGATTATAAAGAAAAATTTCCCATACTCTCAAGATAATTATAAAAACATATAGAAAATAACAGAAATTATTCCCTTTATCAATAACCTAAAGAAATAAATCAAAAATTCTCAATAATACGAGCAGCAATTTCTTCAATCCGGCCCTCCTGATATTTGTAAGAAGGCCAACGATTGAAAACGCCGTCATTTATTTTGCGGCCAATTATATGAAAATGCAAATGCTCGATCACCTGACCTGCCGCTCTTCCATTATTGCATAAAACATTATAACCATCAAAATTCATGGCATTTGCCACTGCACCGGCAATTTTACCAAGACGGGAAGCAACCTGCGCTAAAAGCTCCGCCGGACAATCATGCAATTGCTCATAATGATGCTTCGGAATTACCAAAGTATGGCCATCGCTTATCGGCCCGATATCCAGAAAGGCAAGAACAACTTCATCTTCGTAAACCTTCGTGACAGGAATCATTCCCTCAATCATCTCACAAAACAAGCAATCGTCCGCATTCATTATTAAGTAATCTCGCTGTTATGTTGATTACTGATTTTTGTCGGCCTGCTCTTCATTATCCTGAGTTTCTTCAGGTTCTTCAATATCGCTAGAATCCTGAACATCGGCAGTTTCCTCGTTTTCCACAGCTTCTTGAACTTCTAAAGCCTGTTCAGACTTGGCAGGTTTTTTTGTTTTCTTACCGAATCGCTTTTTACGAGTGGTTTTCGTCTCTTTTTCGGCTTCTTCTTCATTACCTACAAGCTGGAGTAAAACAAGCTGGCCATTATCACCCAACCTTCGTAAAGATAATCGGATAATCCGTGTGTATCCGCCTGGTCTATCAAGGTATCTAGGTCCGATTTCACTAAATAACTTTCCAATCACGGTCCCCTTTTTTGTTTCCTTACCATCTTCGTATTCTACGATATCACGATTGCCCAGTAAAGATATGGCACGGCGTCTCGCCGGTAAAGTACCTTTTTTTGCCAATGTAATAAGCTTCTCGGCAAAAGGTTTCACTTCTTTGGCTTTTTCCATCGTAGTCGAGATAGTCTCATGCTGAATCAGTGAAGCAACCAGATTCCGCCTCATCGCCAGACGATGTTCTTTTGTTCGACTTAATTTACGTCCTGCTACTTTATGACGCATATCACTAAAATCCTCTTATCAGGCAATATTACCTGAACCATTTTCCTATTATGATCTTAAATACTAATATCGGTCATGCCTAAAGATAAACCTATATCGGCAAGTTTCCTTTTAATTTCACGTAAAGAGGTCTTGCCGAAACTTCGAATCTTCAACAAATCGGCCTCTGTCATCTTAACTAAATCCCCCACGGTTTCCGTTTTAGCCGACTCAAGACAATTGCTGGCCCTTACCGATAGCTCCAATTCCTGAATCGGCATGGCCAGCTTCTGCGCTAATTCCTCATTCACTGCCTGTTCTTCCGATTCTACCTCATCACTAATCTGAGAAGAGGTCGCCGTTTCTTCCCCAAGCTCGAAATACTGAACAAAAGGATTGACGTGTTTTCGTAAAATCTTTGCAGCTTCAACCAAAGCCATTTCAGGTGTAACAGTTCCATTTGTCCAAATTTCCAGAATAAGTTTGTCGTAATTGGTCCGCTGCCCTACACGCGTGTTTTCTGTTGTGTATCGAACTCTTGTAACCGGAGAATAAACGGCATCGAGTATTATCCGTCCAATTTCCTGATCAAACCTGTCCGCATCCTCAATTCTCTCGGAAGCCGGCATATAACCGCGTCCGTTTTCAACAACCATTTCCACTTCAAAATTCACATCTTCGGTTAAGGTTGCCAACAATAAATCTTTGTTTATTACCTCGATTGCCGGATCAGCAACAATATCGGCGGCAGTTACAACGCCAGCTTTTTTCGCCGAAATATTCATTATTTTCGGTCCCTGGCCATTGAGCCTAATGATAAGACTCTTTATATTCAAGATAATATCGGTGACGTCCTCCATCACTCCTTTTATCGAGCTGAATTCGTGATTTACACCTGAAATTCTGACAGATGTGACGGCGCTACCTTCCAAAGAGGAAAGCAATATGCGTCTCAGGCTGTTTCCGATGGTAGTACCAAAACCACGCTCAAAAGGCTCGATAAAGAAACGGCCATATTTTTCGCTCGATACCATCGTGTCCTTTTCAACACGAGTAGGCAGTTCTAAACCACGCCATGTAACACGCATATAAATCTCCTCTATATTTTTTTGAGCCAGCCATTCCTTCCGTTATGCAATATACCGCATAATCAGTTCTCGCCGAAACTCAATAATAAAAAACACAAAAATCCTTACTTATCTCGAACAGAATTCAACAACCAGTTGTTCTTCCACGGGGATCTGGACATCCTCGCGGGAAGGCAATGCAACAATAGTGGCCTCAGGTTTTTCCCTGGACAATTGCAGCCAGCCCTGTGTCGTGAAATTCGGGTTGCTCTCTAATTGCTCTTTAATTTTTTTAATGCTTTTTTGGGATCCCTTTATAGTGATTTTATCCCCGATTTTTATCGTATAATCACTAATATCAACCTTACGACCGTTTACATATATATGACCGTGAGAAATAAGTTGTCTCGCCGCTTTACGCGACGGCGCAAAATTAAGCTTATATACAACATTATCCAAGCGTCTCTCTAATAACTGTAACAACGCTTCGCCGGTATTACCTTTCCCTCGCTCTGCCTGACGATAACATCTCATAAACTGCCGTTCCAGGATACCGTAATACCTTTTAATCTTCTGCTTTTCTCGCAACCGAACACCAAATTCACTCGCTCTGCCTCTACGCCAGCCATGCATACCGGGAGCCAAATTTCGCTGTTTTTTCTCGACAGGACATTTGGCCGTCTCACACCTGATGCCCTTTAGCATGAGTTTAACCCCTTCGCGACGACAATGTTTACATGATGATCCTAAATAACGTCCCATTTGTCTTATCAATCTCCAAAAACTTTTTGGTTATAGAACAGTTTAAACCCTTCTTCTTTTTGGCGGCCTGCAGCCATTATGCGGCAGAGGAGTAACGTCTTCTATGGAGGCAATACGCAAACCGGCCTGCTGTAAAGCCGATATGGCGGATTCTCGGCCCGAACCAGGCCCTTTAACCCTGATCTCAACTTCCCGCACTCCATTTCGCATTGCAGCATTTGCGCACCGTTGAGCAGCTCTTTGTGCGGCAAAAGGTGTGCTCTTACGAGAGCCTTTAAAACCAACGCAACCGGTCGAACCGGAACAGACCGTATTTCCATCCATATCCGTAACCGTAATCAATGTATTATTGAATGTCGCTTTTATATGCACAATAGCTTTGACGACACTTTTTCTAACTTTCCGTTTTGTCCTCTTTGCCATTCTCTTTTAACACCTTTTTATCTGAAATTAATTAGTTTAGCGTTTTTCTTTCACACCCTTTTTGCCCGCAACAGTTTTTCTGGGGCCTTTTCGAGTCCGAGCATTACTTTGAGTACATTGACCACGAACAGGAAGCCCTCTTCTGTGACGAATTCCTCTGTAACAAGCTATATCCCGCAAACGCGATATATTTTGAGAAACTTGCCTCCGAAGCTGCCCTTCAACGACATAATTACGATCTATAATCTGAGTTATATTACTCAATTCGTCTTCGGTAAGTTTACTTGCTCTCGTGCTTTTTTCTATCCCGGCCTCCTTTAAAATCTGCTCGGAAGTCCGTTTACCTATACCAACAATATAGGTTAGTGAAATCCATATCGATTTGTCGTTGGGAATATCGACACCGACAATACGTGGCATATCAGCTCCTTTTTAGCTCTTTATCTTCACCTAAATAGTCTATAATCTGTAATCAACATTGCTAATCCGATTACCCCTGGCGTTGTTTGTGCCGGGGATTGGAACAAATCACCCGAACAACGCCTTTGCGGCGAACTACTTTACAATTCTCACAAATACGTTTTACTGAACTTCTAACCTTCATTTGTTCATACCCGATTTATCGCCTCAGTCAACTTTTCTAAGACATCTTTCCAATATATTATTCGAGCTTCTTCAATTCCGGAGAACTATTCGGCCCCTGTTCAAATCGTAAGGCGACATTTCGACAATAACCGTATCGCCCGGCAAAATCCGAATAAAATTCATTCTCATTTTACCCGAAACATGCGCCAGAACCTTATGACCGTTCTCAAGCTCTACTTTAAACATCGCGTTCGGCAAAGCATCGGTCACCGTAGCCTGTAATCTTATTGTGTCCTTCTTTGCCATTTTCATTTATCGACGTATGACCCTTAATTGCGTCATCAGACGCGAGTCACCGACTTTCCATAGTCAATACTTCACAACCGTTTTCAACTATTGCAATCGTATGTTCGTAATGGGCCGAACACTTACCATCTCTGGTTACCACCGTCCATCCGTTTTTCAAGGTACGCACGGCACTCGAACCAGCGTTAACCATAGGCTCAACGGCCAATACCATTCCCTCAGTCAAAACAATGTCGTTTGCCAGCAATTCCCTGCTGACAAAATTCGGCACTCTCGGCTCTTCGTGCATTTCTCTGCCGATACCATGTCCGACAAAGTCTTTAACCACCGAAAATCCCGCCGATTCGGCAATTTCCTGCATTTCGGCCGCAACCTGAGACCATCTAACAGACGGCGCTGATTTCGATATTGCAGTCTCAAGAATATGCTTGGTTAAATCAATCAAACTGCGCTTATGTTCGGAAATATCACCAACAGCTATCGTAATTGCAGCGTCCGCACAATAGCCATCGAGTCTGACGCCGAAATCGATACTGAGAATATCCCCGTCTTTGAGTCTCGTTTTCTCAGAGGGTATCCCATGTACAACCTCTTCGTTCAACGAGGCACAAATAGCTCCCGGAAACGGGATTTTAGACAGGGGAGAACGAACTCCCTTAAACAAAACCTCTGCCCCTGCTTCGGCAGCCATACGAGAAGCAACATGATCCAACCAAGCGGTAGTTACTCCCGGCTCTGCAATCTCTTTTAATTTTAAAAGAACATCTGCTACAACAGCACCTGC
>JAFGBG010000035.1 GCA_016933295.1 Sedimentisphaerales bacterium
AAAGAAGGCCAGACGGTTAACATGATGCAGATGGCCGCTATTGTCGGCGCAAATATAGAATAAGCAACGGGAACCTGTTATATTGAAAGACACAGTTTGTCCCCCGCCAGAGACGTGCGGGGACAAGCTTTGGCGTTTTATACAGCGATGTAACCATTGTTGGGTCGGAGAAATGAAATGGAAAAACTTCGATATCATCATATTGGAATTCCTACTAATAAGCCTCTACCTAAGGAAGACTACAGCCCCGAATACAAGATGACCGCATCCGGGTATTATAAAAATCCATACGGCATTGAGTGGATAAATTTCGATTCCGATTGCCCATTGCCGGAGTTGGTGAAAAAAGTTCCCCATATAGCTTTTGTTGTTGACAACATCGAAGCAGCAATTGCCGGCAAGAACGTGATCATCGAGCCAAACAGCCCCACTGAAGGTGTGACAATTGCTTTCATTGTTGTTAATGGTGCCCCGGTCGAGTTTCTTCAGTTTGATCGGCCGGAGTCGGAAATATGGCCTCATGGTGCTCAATTCAAGATTTAATAGAAACTTGGTGGTTGCCGAAAACAGTCTGATTAAAAGGAAAGGTGTCCGCCTGCCCCATAGGGGGTACATTTTTTGATGTAAGAGAACATGGGAAATAAGAAAGTTTTATTGATTAGTCCGAGGAATCCTATGGGGGGAGGAAGTATAGTTCCACCTCTCGGCCTGGCTACTAATGCATCTTATATTCCCGAGAGATATGATGTAACAATAGTAGATGAAAATGTTAAGCAGGCGATTCACAGTGATGCGGACCTTGTCGCCGTCACTGCAAACACAATAACCGCCCGAAGGGCTTACCGGTTGTGTGCGGAGTTCAGAGCAAAGGGAGTTCCGACTGTTCTCGGAGGAATTCATCCTTCGGTCGTGCCCGAAGAGGCAGGTCGATATGCGGATGCCGTCGTCGCAGGCAATGGTGAAAACGTCTGGGAAGAATTGCTCGAAGATTTCGAGAGGGGCAGACTAAAGAAAGTGTACAGGCCGGAGACATTCAATCTGGCACAATCAGAGGTCCCAAGGAGAGATTTATTTAAAAGCAGGTACTTTTTCGATTCTCTGCAGACCTCCAGAGGCTGTCCTTTTGACTGCGAGTTTTGCTCGGTTACGAGGTTGTATGGGGGCGAATACAAATATAAGCCCCTTGAGATAATAAAAAAAGAGCTGGAATCGCTGAGAACAAAAAACGTTCTTCTCGTTGATGACAACATATTGGGTGTTGGAAGTAAGGCGGAACGGAGGGCCGTTAAACTATTCGAATTGCTCGGAGAATATGGTCTGCACTGGATTGGTCAGGCTTCGATAAACATCGCGGACAACTGCGAATTATTAAGATTGGCTCAGGAGAGCGGGGCCAAAGCTTTCTATATCGGTTTCGAATCACTGAACGAAGATTTTCTGAGAGCGGCTAACAAAAGGCAAAATCTGAAAAAGGGAGCAGGATCGTACAAAGACGTAATAAAAAGGATACATGACCATGGCATTGCAGTTTTGGCATCCTTTATTTACGGGACCGATTTCGACACCAGGGACAGCCTGCTCAGACTGGCCGGGTTTATCTCTGAATCGACAATAGATGCCGCCTCTGTAAAACCTCTGACGCCGTTTCCCGGGACAAGACTATATGAAAGATTCAAGCAGGAAGGCAGGCTTATTAATGATCATTACTGGCTTGAGGACCCATATCCTCTTTTTACATTCAAACCCAGGAAACTCTCCCTTCAGGAGTTAACAGAGGCTACTTTAAATTTTCTCGATATGTACAATCCCCTGAACTCAACGGCTTATTTTATGAGATCTTGCCGAACGACTCAAAGCATGAGAGCCTCCTTCATTGCTTTTCTCATTAATATCAGCGATAATCGTACATATAGAAAGTACATCAGGAGACACGAGCACACGCTGGCCAGAAGATTCGGGATTGAGCATTGGCGTCACCGGCAACTTCGGGAAGTCGATGTCATGATTCATTGAAAAAATGGTAAGAGAGAAATTATAGAAATTAGTGGCAGCGGGGCTGCGTGGAACTTTCACCGTGGAAGGCAGGGCAATCGGCCAAGCGGCTGGTTATATTGTGGCCGAGGTGATGGTCAGTGGCTCTGACGCTGTACCCTCCGACAGTTCGGCCAAAGACCGGTAAACGTGTCCTGAGCTTGTCGAAGGATTGGGTTCGTTTTTTCAACCGCCGTTCAGGAAAACACATAGCGACATAAGTCTTTGCCGCAGCTTGTCTTACGACTCATCGATCTTATATCTAATTATCAATAAGCACTTATGAAGCTGTACGCTATTCGCTATACGCTAACCGCTATCAAAAATTGGCTTCGTATTCCCTTTGAGATGCCTTACGGCGAACGCTGACCGCTGAAAGCTGAACGCTGGTTTATAGCCGTTGGTCGTTAGCTGTTAGCCCTGTGGGATGGCAGTTTTTACGTGATTCGTGGCTTGTGGCTCGTATTTCGTCGCTCGTAGTTCGTGATTCGGGATTTGTGGCTCGTATTTCGCTAAATGCTGAAAGCTAACAGCTAATAGCTAATAGCTGTTTTTTTGCCAAAATTACGTAGTTACCACAATATCGAAAAACTAAAAAAAATTGTATGATTTCTAAATATTTTTATGGATTTAACAAAGATAATTAATAATTATATGCATCAACAACTTTGAGGAAGCGACACAACGGCAAGGGGAATAGATGCTAGTTTTTTTGGCCATAGACGGTTTTATAAAAGAAAGTATTCGGGGAGCTTTTTCTACTATTGGAAATAGGTAAGCTGTCCCCGGAATAACTCCCATCTTTGAAAAAGCGACGGAAGATCGATGTTAAAATGCGAGTTTTTCGGCAAAGAAATGGGCGTTGTAGAATCGAAAAAAGTACCAGGTACCTTTATTTTTCTTGTCAGTTAGAAAGGAGCAACAGATGATATCTCCACGTAGAATGATATACATGTCAAACATGGCGGTAGTTGCTTTGTTTCTCCTCACTGGATGCAACAGCACTCCTCCAAGAAGACCTGCCTTGCACTTTGATCCCGCTTATCTCGATCCTAAAGTCAGTGTCATTCATATAATGCCCGTTCTTGATGCTAGATTGGATCGGACCGTCGACTTTAACAGCGCCGATCTTAGCGATTTGGGTGAGCAATTGGCATACGCGATTGTTGAGTACAGTGGATATCGCGTTGAGACCGTTGAGAGATGGCCAGCGATTACCGCTATCTTGGGGGAAGAGATCTTAAGTATGAGCCCCGAACAACTGTGTGGCTTGGCTCCAGACAATTGTCATGCATTCTTTGTTCTAATGATTAATAATATCGAGAGCAAACACAAAGCACTGTCCACAAGTTACAGCATCACAGGGACAGCTATGCTCGTCAACCGGGAAAAAGGCAAGCTAATCTGGAAGAACATTGCGACGGGTTCTTATAGCAGCGCCGGTCTCATACCTGCTTGGCTTGACAAAGCGCAAAAAAAGAAGGCTAGCGCCAAAGCCAATCTCATCTGGCGGTTGTTAGGCTCTTTTCCGGCAAAGAGCTCAATGTAACATGTGGCAGCATCTGTGTGCCCACTATTCGAGGTGATCTTGAATGTCATGAAAGGATGCGTATAAAATGGAAATGAACCGATATGTCTCGGGTTTGGTAATGGCTTTGAACGGCCTGTGCCTAATCGTAGTCGGAGGTTGCTCTCCGGGTGTCAGACCGGAGAAAATGGTTCCTGACAGCTTAGACGTCACAACCCTCCATGCGGAGAGCATCAGTGTGAACGTTATGGGCCAAGCTCCGCTATCTTTTTTAAATGCATTTGACAAAGCAACTACCCAATGCATCGAGAATTTCTATGTGTTCGAGTTGGGACAGCCGGACGCAGCAAGCAATCTAGTTCTGGACATAATAGTAATGCGGCTGGAGTCGCCTGCGTCTATCTACGCGTGGCCAGAGGGTATGGAGTGGTATCAAGCGTACAAAGGAGCCGCCGTTTGCACATTAGTAACTATATGGCGCCTCAGCAAGGCCGATCGGGAATCCATCCTTGCCGAGGAGGAGATAGTCACTTCAAATACCCATAATGTTCCCGATTACATGACCGGCGGGCTCCACACAGCTGGCCGGGATGCTACAGAAGCGGCCGTTCGGGACAACATCAAAAAGGGATTAGAATGGCTGGCTGGGGTTCAGTGGTAGTTCTAATAGTTCTAAAGAGTTCTTAGGTCTAATAGGGACAGACCCCGTTTGATTTAGCGTTCGCCGTAGGGCTTCTACAAGGGATAGCATGTAGTGGTCAGCGTTCAGCTTTTAGGGACAATACATGATGGAGGATGGACGAAGGATGAAAGACGAGATCATAAGTATAAAGTAAGAAGGTAAAAGAGGGAAAAAGCAATCAGCGGTTAGCGGTCAGCTTTTAGCAGTCAGCGTACAGCGGTCAGCGTTTGGTGGAGAGCGGACAGATACTCTGGGTGTGGAATCCCTGCTTGACGTCATAGGGATCACGGGGTAAAGTGTGTTGCTAAAACGATAGCAGGCTATTTTGAAAGGAAGGACGAATATGCGCACACATTTTAAGTCATTGACGGCAGGAGTGTTTATCGGATTGATTCTATTAGTCGGGTGTTCTCAGGGCCTCAACCGGCCTGAGGAATTGACAACATGGCCTGAGGGCAAAACGCCGGAGGATATCGGCAAAAAGTTAGCTGAAAATATTCTGCCGCGGCTGCGCATCACTCGCAGGGCCGTGCATTACTGTGAAGACTCCATGTGGGTCTATATGGCTAAGTATGCGAAACTGACTAAGGATAAGGAGCTCATGGACAAGGTGATAGGACAGTTCGGAAATATGCTGACCGAAGAAGGCAGGCGGCTCATCTCCATGGAACGTCATGTGGATCATACGATATTCGGTATTGTACCGCTGGAGCTGTACATTCAGACTAAAGACAAGCGATATCTGGAGATGGGTAAGATGTTAGCGGACCGCCAGTGGGAATTTCCGGATGCCAACGGCCTGTCCGGCGAGACCCGTTTCTGGATCGACGATATGTACATGATTACGATTCTACAGGTCCAGGCCTACCGGGCCACCGGCGATAAGGTGTATCTGGATAGGGCGGCCCTGGAAATGGAGGCATATCTGGACAAGCTGCAGCGTCCGAACGGTCTGTTCTATCACGAGCCTGCGGTTCCGTTCTTCTGGGGACGCGGCAACGGCTGGGTGGCCGGAGGTATGACCGAACTGCTCAGTGTGCTGCCAAAAGACCATCCGAAATACGAACGTATTATGCAGGGTTATCTCAAGATGATGTCTTCCCTTCTGAAGTACCAGGGGGACGACGGTATGTGGCACCAGTTGATCGACCATCCCGAATCCTTTAAGGAAAGTTCCGGGACGGCCATGTTCACCTTTGCCATGATTCAGGGCGTTAAAGACGGCCGGCTCAAGGACAAGGCTTATGCTCAGGCTGCGCGTAAGGGCTGGCTGGCCTTAACGGAGCGCGTGGACGACAAAGGCAATCTTTCGGGCGTGTGTGTGGGGACCAGTAAACTTAACGATCTTCAATATTACCTGAATCGGCCCACGAGAAACGGCGATGCCCACGGCCAGGAGGCCCTGATATGGTGTGTTGTGGCCTTGCTGGAGTAGAGTTTTTGAAATAGGTGATTCAGATATCCGCCTGCATCAAATCATATTGAGGCAGGAGACAGAGAATAGGGGCCGGTTATGATATTGGGGAAAATATCGGCGTTGCTGCTTGGGTTGGGAATAGGGACGGCAATCCTGATGGAGATCATTGAGCCGACGTGAAGCAGCCCCCTTGTGGTGCTTGGAGCACCGTTTATCGTCTGTTGTATTTTCGCTTCGCTTGCTGTCGGGGCTGTTGGAATCGGAGTTGACAAAAAGAAGATATTAGCGATTTTAGTAACCACTATTGCGTTTGCTTTAGTTGCATTTTTTTTCGTATGGCCCTGGATTTGCCGCATATTGTCTTAAAAAAACAAACACAGCGTACAGCGGTCAGTGTTTAGTAACGAGACGCGAGGTAAAAGTTCATAAATCAAAAGTGAAAAGTCGATTCAACATCCACAAACCACGAACGCATAACTATTTACGAAAAATGCGGCCGTCGGCCGGATTATTCTGTAATCTTATAGACATGGTCTCCGGCGCGGCAGCGGTCGGTGACCTTTATGCCGATGGAATCACCGGCCTTTGCTTCCGTGACGTTGGCATTATCTATTTGCATCGAAACGACATCCAATTCTATATCTGTGGTGTGTCCTTTGATGCGGATTTTATCGCCTACCTTTAATGTGCCGCTCAGCTTTATACCGGCGACAACCGGGTGTGCAAAGAAATCCTCGACCGTTCCAACAATATCTTCCGCCATATTATGCCTCCTTTCAACGTAATGTATTTACAATGTTAAAACAATGCTATTTTATCCCGGCGGATTCTTTATGCAAGCCGGAAGATGTCATAATTACCTTGTTTTTAACATTGCCATATTGATTTTGCAAGTTTTATCACGTTTTTGCTTTTCGGCGGTTTCAGGTTTTTTTGCCGCTTTTTTTGTCTATTTCGATGTTTTTGAAACTTATACGCCGAGGGAAGGTTTTGCGGCGGGTATTAAAATATGAAAACTTGAGAATTTATATATTGAAATATTCCAGGTGAAAATGTATAATTTTTATCCCGGTAATGATCTAAAAAATAATGACCATTCAAAATTAACGGTGGTCTTTCAATCTTATAAAGAGGAGAAATTTCATTCGTTGGTTAACCTTGAAGGAAAGGAAAAACTATGAAAAAGCTAATAATTTTATGCGCGTTCGCCGCGGCCGGTTTTTGTCTTACGGCTGTCGGGCAGGGACTTCAAAACGGCACATTTGACTCCGACTTATCCGGCTGGACAACCGAACCGGTTGATACCGACGCAGTCCTCTGGTACGGCCAGGCGGCGGTACTGTTGAATCCGGTAGATTTTCCCATTGGATCGAACTGGCCTTTTCCAAATTCCTTTGCTTTTTTAACGTCGTATCCTAATCCGGACGGCGGCGATGTTGTGGAAAGCCGGCTGTCTCAGGAATTTTCGATGCCCGCCAATCCAGATAAACTCTCTTTCGATATTACTACTGAGGTTTACAACTGGACGAAATACGAACCTGAAACCGATACTTTGACCGCCGTATTGTTGCACGGCGCGGGCCTGACGCAGAGCGAGACGATTTTCAGCATTACCAGCACCGAGGTGGAAAATCAATCCGTTCCCGGAAATTTGCTTCTCAACGAATATGTCGACGAACATTGGGTCAATGATGATTTGGTGATAGGGGTACTTCATGTAATATTTCATACGCCGGTCGAATATGATGTGTCGTCGTTTGCCGGACAGGACGTTAAGCTTCAGTTTGCACTCAGTCACGACGACGAAGATGAAGTCTTCACGACGGTAACCGTTGACAATGTCGTAATATCCCTGACGGAAGACGAAGATAATACACCGCCTGAGGTGGTGGTCGGCGGAATGTCCGAGCTGTGGCCGCCGAACCACAAATATCATACGTTCAATCTTTCCGACCTTGTTCTGAGTGTCGTTGACGACCGGGACGGAGAGCTGGATATAGACGGGTCCTGTGTGATTTTATCGATATACAGTGATGAGCCGGAAGACGCCAAAGGCAACGGCGACGGCAGCACGGTCGATGATATTGTTATTCTCGGCCCGAGTTCATTCGAGGTGCGTTCGGAAAGGCAGGGGGGCGGGAACGGCAGAGTATATGGAGTCACTTTCGAGGTGGTTGACTCGAGCGGCAACAGCACGGTAATGACAGTTTATCTCGGTGTTCCTAAAGACCAGTCCGGCAAAAAACCTGTAGTGGATGACGGAGTTGCTGCGGGATATATAGTTTATAATCTATAAGGCTGAAGTGCGGCAAAAACTCGAGTCTTATACAAAAATAAGAGAAAATTTCAATTCAAGCCCCCGGATATTCCGGGGGCTTATTTTATATCGCTTGCTATTATTTACCCGCCGGCTCTTTTAGAAATTTTGTTAATTGAAGTTTATTTTCCTTTAATCCTTCGACCGCGAGCCGCGCCATTTCGGTGGCACCTTTTTCAGTGAAATGGGTGTTGTCCTGTTTTCCCTGCGGATACATTTCGTATTTGCCTGGCTCTATCCACATGTAAATTTCCTTGGATTTTTCCTGCCCCAGCGAAAGAACGAGGTCCTCCGACTTTAGCTGCATATCCACGAATGGAACATTCAGCTTTTCGGCGACATCCCCGGCTATGAACGGATAAGCTCCATGTGTGTCCTCCAAGACGCCGGATTCGTTGAAATTGCGGCGGACGATCGAGCTGAACAATACCGGGATTGCACCTTTGGCCCTGCTGTCGTTGACATACTTGATAAGGTTTCGCCTGTAGCCGCTGTAGGGATTTGTGTATCTTTTCGGATCTTTGTTTTTCTGGTCGTTGTGTCCGAATTGAATGAAGACATAATCGCCTGGCTTGAGTTCTTTGAGGACGGCGTCCCATCTGCCTTCGTCGATAAAGCTTTTGGTGCTGCGTCCGTTGACCGAAGCGTTTTTTACCGTGACGTTTTCATCGAAGAACAGCGGCAGCATCTGGCCCCAGCCGCGTTCCGGATTCGTTTGAGGATTGGGTTTGTTCGCCATTGTCGAATCGCCGATCATGTGAACGGTGATATTTGCGTATGAGCCTCGTGTAAAAACAAAAAGAGAAATTAAAATAATTCTGGCCGCACATTTCATGATTTTCATACTCCTAAAAAATTGCGTTGTTTTATTCATTGCTAAAAACCCGAGCTTTACACTGTCAAATGATAAGTTTTTTTAAAGAATAATCCAGCAATAATGTTCGACATTTGATACGGATTCGAGAGATTTTTGCAATTCCGGCGGGATTGTAATTCAATCGTTGCCAAAAAACGGACGGTTCTTTATAATATCGCTCCGAAACAGTTACATTTAAAAATGATTTTACCTCATAAACGAAGCAAGGAGTAGCCATGAAAACAAATATTGCTTTACCTGCGAACCTGAGAGTTGTTTTTTTCTGCTTGTTATTGTTGGCTATGCCGCTCCGGCAGATTTTTGCGCTTTCACCGGAAGCTCCGGACAATTTGAGATGCTGCGACAAGACGAATCCTGTCGGAACCGAAGCGAAACCGTATTTCGGCTGGTATGTGAACGACCCCGATGACGATGAAATCCAGACGGCTTATCAAATAATTGTGGCTTCCAGCACGAAAAATCTCAATGCCGACAAGGGCGATTTGTGGGACAGCGGCAGGATAAGCTCCGGAAAGCAAAACTACATCTTTTACGGCGGCAATTCTCTCGAACCGGCGACGAGATATTACTGGAAGGTGCGAACCTGGGACAAAGACGGCAACGCCGGGCCGTATTCTGCGGCGGCTGTTTTTGATACGGGATTATTCACCAGCGACGACTTCTCCGGAGCATCCTGGATCAAACGTGATACAAGGGATGCCGACGACTATACCTTTTTCCGAAAAAAAATCACTCTCCCGGCAAAAAAAATCAAACGAGCCGTCGTATATGTCACCGCTTGCCACAATTACGAATTATATATCAACGGCACGCTCATCGGCAAAGGCCTTGCCTACCATTACCCGCAATACCAATATTATAACGCCTACGATGTCAGTGATGTATTTATCGCCGGCCGGGAAAATGCCTTTGCCTGTTTGACTCACTGGTTCGGAGGAGGTCAGGGACGGGCCACCGGCAGCCGGGGGTTTCTCCTGAAGGCGGTAATCGAATACGGCGATTCTACCTCCACAGTCGTCGGTACGGACGAAACATGGAAGCACAAACAGGCAGAAGCCTGGGCAACCGGACAGCGGCGGAGAAACGGCGAGGGAGTAGGTTACATAGAAAAAATCGATGCCGGCAAAATCATCCCCGATTGGAATAAGCTCGATTACGATGATTCTTCCTGGCCGGCGGCGGCAGTAATCGGTGCTCCGCCTGTCTCGCCCTGGACGGAGAATCTCCAGAGCGATTTGACCCGGCTTATCGAGGAGGAAATCACACCGGTTTCCGTTACCGAGCTCGGCACAGGAAAATATGTGATAGATTTGGGAAAAGTTTATCCAGGGACTCCCAGAATTACCTTCTCCGGAGGAACCGCCGGAACTACGGTAAATATGCGTGGCGGTTACACCCTGGAAGATGACGGCACTGTTTCAACACGAACGACTCAGAATACCGACATGAGCTATTATTTCATTCTTGACGGTGGTCCGGCGGTTTTCGAGTCGAAAGTCTATCTGGGAATGAGATATTTCCAGGTTGACAATTCGCCTAATGTGCTCACTACCGAAAACGTCGGATTCACCTGCCGGCATTACGAGCTCGATCCTTCGCGTTCGAGATTTAGCTCTTCGAATGATATGCTGAATAAGGTCTGGGAGCTTATGAAGCATTCGCTTATCGTCGGCGCGCAGGAGGAATTTGTGGATACTCCGACACGAGAAAAGGGCGGTTTTCTGGGCGATAGCTGGGCTCAGGGTGTTCCCGCTATGACAACAATGGGTGACAGGGCCATGAATTTGCGGGTAATGCTCGAATTTCTCGACTCGCAGGACCAGTACTGGCCGGACGGCAGATTAAATGCCGTGTATCCTAATTCGGACGGAGCTCGGGATATTCCCGACTACACCCAGTCTTATCTTGTCTGGGTATGGGATTATTACATGCTAAGCGGCAATAAAGAATTTTTGAATGATAATTATGACAGGCTGAAAAAGATCGCGGATTACGTGAATGCCTACAGGAATGAGACGACGGGATTGATTCATAATCTTGCCGGGGGCGGCGGCTCGTACAGGTACGGTATTATCGACTGGCCGGCACATATGAGATACGGTTATGATGTCTCTACCGAATCACGCACAGTAATCGATGCCTATGCTTATATAGATTTCGATATCATCTCGAAAATCGCCGGAGTGCTTGGTAATACGGCCGATTGTGACACCTATCGAAAAATGGCGAACGATATGAAGAGCGCAATCAACTCCCGATTAATCAATGCTCAGGGTGTTTATATCGATGGTCTCTATGCCGATCAATCTCAAAGCTCGCATGTTTCCCAGCACGCCAACATGTTTCCTATGGCGATGGGGATTGTTCCCGAAGCTAATATCGAGGCCGTGGTAGCGGCGATAAAGGAACGACAGATGAGCGTCGGGATGGTGACGGTACGATGGTTGCCCGAATCCATCGGGCGGGCCGAGCAGGGGCCTCATTTGATCGAGCTGTACACAAATACGGACTGGGACGGCTGGGCCAAAACTGTTTCTCTGGGAGGGACCGCCACGTGGGAATGCTGGGATGCTCTTACAAACGGCCAGAGTATGTCACATCCCTGGGGGGTTGCGGGTTTGCTGGGAATTCAGCAATATATACTGGGAATTCTGCCGCTGGAGCCTCAGCACGAAAAAATCCGAATCAGGCCCCTGGATTTCGAACAGAAGCTAAGCAGTGCTTCCGGCACCTTGCCGACCGACCGGGGCGAGATTACTATCGATTGGAATAGAAGCTCAGAACGGTTTCTGCTTAATTTGACAATTCCGGATAATATCACCGCCGAAGTCTGTATTCCGAAGTGCGGCTCAACCGGTGCCGTGATAAAGGTTGACGGCGAGAATGTAACCGGCAAAGACGACGGAAATTATATTTCCGTAGAAAATATAGGTTCCGGCAGCCATACCTTCGAGCGGGCTGCCGCCGGTTAAAATCCACGGACGCACTAAGTAGGTTAACAATAGTTGGTACGCAACAGTAAATATGAAAGATTACGACTTTTGATGAAGTGTATTGCGAATGGTTAAGACCAGGGAAATCAGATTAAAAACAAAAGGTGATTGTGACGTAGTGAATATAACGGAGATGGTTATCGAGGAGGTTTCCGGCTCCGGAATACGGGACGGGATTGTGACGCTTTTTAATGTCGGCTCAACGGCGGGAATTACCACGACCGAGTATGAGCCGGGGCTGGTTAATTACGACATAGCGGCATGTTTTGAGAAAATCGCCCCGGAGAATGCGAGGTACGAGCACGAAGAGACCTGGCATGATGACAACGGCCATTCCCATGTCAGGGCATCGCTGCTGGGACCGTCTCTGGCCGTGCCGATTGTAGGGGGAAGATTAACGCTCGGAACCTGGCAGCAGATTATCTTGGTTGATTTCGATACGAGGGCCAGAGCGAGGACGGTAATTTGCCAGATAATCGGCGAATGAAAAATGCCGGATTAATCTTGACGATATAAAAAAGAATACGTAGTATGTTTAACAGGTTCTAAATCTTTTCTTTGGCTTTATTTAAGGTATTAAGCGGGATGGGTATTATCAAACATTATAGACTATTTGTGATAATGGTATTACAGGTGATTATTTTTCTGCCGGGTTGTAATGCCCCTGAAAATAATCAGGTCCGGATGGATTTAAATACTCGGATAGGATCGTTGGTTGATGTAATTTACCCTGAAGCAGTTTCCATAGAGGGTTACGGCCTTGTTGGCGGGCTGAAAGGGACAGGTTCGATGGAATGTCCTTCGCAGATCAGAAATTATCTCATCCGGTATATGATGAAAGAAGTGCCGAATAATACACTTTCTACGGCGGATAAACTTTTAGACAGTACCGATACCGCGGTAGTTTTGATAGAAGCTGTGATGCCCGTTATAGACGCAAAAGACAGGTATTTTGATGTCGTTGTAAGTGCATTGCCCGGCACGCAAACAACTTCCCTGGAAGGTGGATGGCTTTTTCCCGCCGAAATGAAGATTAAAGGCAGCTTTGGTATTACTACCGATGTTTTGGCCGATGTGGAAGGACCTGTTTTTACTGACAAAATAGATACTCGCAATATTGATAAAAGAACCGGATATATACTGGGGGGCGGCAAATGCCTTACCGAATATAAAGTCGGGCTGGTTTTGAAAAAACCCGATTTTGAGTTGACCAATGATATTCGTAATCGTTTGAACGGACGCTTCGGTCGTGACGTAGCGAGGGCCGTTTTGCGAGGTCGGATTGAGGTTACTGTACCGGCCAAATATCAGGAACAAAAGGGGAAATTTATTTCAATTATCAGAGAAATGTATCTTTACGATACACCTGAAGCGAATAGGGCGAGAATAGATATGTTAATCCGTCAGCTTGCTATTTCTCCGGAATCCGACGAGATTGAAAATGCTCTTGAGGCTATCGGCAACGGATCTCTTGCCGGATTGGTGAGTTTGCTGAACGAATCTGACGAGCGGGTCCGGCTGCGGGCGGCCAGATGTATGCTTAGTCTCGGCAATAACACCGGCTTGCAGACACTAAGGCAGATAGCTTTGGATAGACGCTCTGCTTACAGATTGCAGGCTTTGGATGCCTTGGTCACAAATGCCGGCTCGGAAGCCGCCTCTTCTGTCGCTCGCGCGATGCTGGGCGACGAAGATATGAATATTCGAATAGCGGCATACGAGCAGTTGCGAAAACTGGATGATTTTGCCGTAACCAGTGAGATTATCGATCGCAGCTTTTTTCTGGAACAAATTGGGCGAAGCGAGCGAAAGACGATTTTTGTTACCCGGAGCGGACAGCCGCGAATAGTATTGTTCGGGGCGCCTATATATTGTAATCGCGACATCTTTGTTCAGTCTCCCGATGGGCAATTGACGATAAATGCGGCTGCCGGACAGGAAAATGTCTTATTGATACGGTCACACCCGAAGCGGACAGGGGTAATAACTCAGGCGAAAAGCTCTTATGACCTCGGTGATATTGTAAGAACATTTTGCATGGAGTCGGTAACGGAAGGCCGGACTGGTCGGGGAGGTTTGGGTGTTTCGTACGCTGAAATAATTGCTCTTTTGAAGAAGATGTCCGACAAAGGAGCGATTAACGCGGAATTTCATGCAGGTCCCTTGCCAAAAATCGGCTTAAATGTCAAGAAATAGACAATCCTCGGCCGATAACAATATTGCGTATTTATGTAAAAATACCATATATGTATTATGTTAATAGTTACCGGACGTTAATAACAGGATGATAAATGAGACTTGAAAGAATTGTACTGAATGGATTTAAAAGCTTTGCCGACAAGACTGAGTTTGTTTTCGATTCGCCGATTACCGCTATTGTCGGGCCGAACGGCTGCGGGAAAAGTAACGTCGTCGATGCGGTCAAATGGGTGCTCGGGGAGCAGAGTGTCAAAAGCCTTCGAAGCGGACAGATGGCTGATGTTATATTCAGCGGAAGTACCGGCAGAAAACCTCTTGGTGCCGCGGAAGTAAGCCTTTTTTTGTCGAATCCGGATGGTGTCGGAAGGCGGCAGTTGCCCGTTGACGCCGAAGAAGTGCAAATCACACGAAAAATCTATAAAAGCGGCGAAAGTGAATATCGAATCAACAATAAAATCTGCCGCTTGAAAGATGTCCGGGAGCTGATTATGGACACGGGGATAGGAACGAAAGCCTATTCCATTCTCGAACAGGGCCAGGTTGACCATCTTGTCAGTGCCTCGAAGACGGACAGAAGATTTATTTTCGAGGAGGCCGCCGGTATAAGCAAGTATAAAGCGCATAAGAAAGAGGCCCTGCGTAAGCTCGAACGCACAGAGCAAAACCTTTTGAGACTGGCCGATATTCTCGGCGAGGTCGCAAAAAGGCTCAGGAGCGTAAAGCTCCAGGCGGGCAAGGCCAGAAATTATCTGCAATATACGCAAAGGCTCAAAGATTTGCAGGTCAATTATTCTCTTGTCGAATATGACAAGAATCGCACGCAATTAGCGGAAAAAGAAACAGTGCATGCGAAAGAAGCCGAACGTTCCGAGCTTCTGTCGGTGGAAGTGACCAGGCAGGACAGCGAGATAAGCCGGCTCGGCGAAGAGATAATAGAAACAGAGCATAAGCTGAATCACGCCGGTAACAGCCTTGTCTCGGTCAGGAGCAGGATCGAGCAGCAGATACAGCGGATTGATTTTTTGCGATCGAGAGTGACCGAATTGCAGCAAAGGAAGAAATCCGCCGAAGCGAAGGTCGAAAAATTGCAGGAGCAGAAGAGTCTCTTCGAGGAAAACTCCGCCGAATACAGGAAAACTCTGGCAAATTGTGAAAAATTGCTCGAAGAGAAAAACGAGGAGAACGAACGGATACAAAAAGAGCTCCAGCTAATTAACGCCGAATGTGCGTCGCTGGAGGCTACTCTCGAAGACGAAAAATCCGGTATTATAGATATTGTCAGAAGGACCGCCCAGCTTCATAACGAAGTTCAGAGTATTTCCGTTTATCGTAATAATCTGACGAATCAGAAAGATCGCCTGGCCGGTCGCGCTCAGGTTGCACGCGCTGAGCTGGAGGAGCTTCTTACGGAAAAAGCCCGGCACGAAGCCCGTTCGGGTGACATCGAAAAGGTGCTGGGCGAATTAAAGGATAGCCTGGAGGCAAAACGCAAAGAGAGCGAGGAAATCGGCAATTCCTTAGCGGCGGACAACAAACGTCTGGCCCATAGTAAAGAGACTCGAAGCGCTCTCGGCAGCGAGCTTTCGATACTGGCGGATATGGAAAAAAGATGCGAGGGGCTAAAGAGCGGGGTTAAAAGTATTTTGCAGAATTGCAACGACCTCGGCGGGTACGATTATATCGAAGGAATGCTTGCAGAAAAGGTTTCGACGGATATTGAATATGCCAGCGCCGTTGAGGCGGCTCTCGAGGGGCAGACAGATGCGTTGCTTGTTAACGACACCGAAAAAATGCTGGCCGATATCGGAGCGATAGAGAAACTCGACGGCAGGGTCGATTTCCTGTGCCTTGATAAAATCGAGCCTTTTGCGGACGACACGGACTGGACGGTTTTTCCTTCGGTAAAGGGAAGGCTCGTCGAGTTTGTAAGATTTGACGACAAATACGGACCTTTGGTTTGGAAGCTGCTCGGCAGAACACTCGTTGTGAATTCTTTACAGGATGCGGCCGAACTCGCCGAAAGGGTTCCGGGCCGATACCGGTTTGTTACTTTAAACGGCGAACTACTGGATAGTGACGGAATCATTAAACTCGGGCCTATGGGTAAGGCGACCGGCTTGATTTCACGCAGGAGCCGGCTGAACCAGTTGGAGGAAACTATTGCCGGAATCGGCTCCGAAATAGCCGAACTTGAAAGCAGGATTGAGAGAAACAATCAGACGAACGCACATCTTGAGAAGTTATGCAAGGACCTGCGGACCTCCGTTTACGAGGCCAATACCGAAAAAATGCAGGTCGGCTCGAAGCTCAGTGTTATCGAGCAGAATATCAGGCGCCTGCGCGAGGAAGAGCCTTTGCTAACCAGTGAAATCGACCTGCTGGCCGAGCAGATAGACCAGTCGGTCCGGAAGGAATACGAATCAAAGCAGAAGCTGCAGGAGCTTGAGGAAGTAAACGACCAGCGAACGACTCAGATAGAGCTTCTCGAAGCGAAATATGCCGAGCGTAAGCAGCAAAGACAGGTTCTGGATAATAAACTTACCGAATTGAAAATTTCGCTTGGACAAATCACCGAACAAAGCAAGGCTTCGAAACAAATCATCGACAACCTTCACAGGCAAATGCATGAAAACCTCACCGCAGCCCAGGCGGCACAGGATGAAATACAGGATTGCATAGAGCAGGAAAAAACCGCCCAGAGGGACATCCTGACCTGTGAGGCGGGCGTCTCGGAGCTGTTTGTAGAAAAGGAAAAGAGCCAGGAAAGCAGCCGGTTGTTGCAGGAAGAAATCGAGGATATGCTGGCCCGGCGAAAACAGGCGGAAGATCAGCTCCGGCTGAAACGTGACGAGAAAGAACAGGCCGAGCAGTTGATCGGCGAGCTTCGGGTCGAATTGGGACAATTACAGGTAAAGCAGCAGGATTTGATCGAGAGGGTGCGAGAGCAGCTGCAGATAGACCTGGCCGAGGCTTATAAGGATTACACCCGGCAGGAAGTTGACTGGGAACAGGTAAAGCAGGAGATCGCAGAGCTTCGGAGCAAAATCGAAAGACTCGGTAATGTCAATGTCGATGCGATTGAAGAGCAGGAAAGCCTCGAACAGCGGCACGAATTTTTGAGCGAGCAGGTTCAGGACCTCAACAGCAGCAGGGCGCAATTGCAGCAGCTAATCAACCGTCTTAATAAAAAGAGCAGGGATAAGTTCCAGGAGACGTTCGACCAGATACGCGTGCATTTCCAGGAGATTTTCCGCAAGCTCTTCGGCGGAGGAAAAGCGGATATTATGCTCGAAGACTCGGAAGATATTCTCGAAGCAGGTATAGAAGTTATTGCCAAGCCGCCCGGCAAAGAGACAAGGAGCATATCCCTGCTGAGCGGCGGCGAAAAATCCATGACGGCGTTGGCGCTGCTTTTTTCGGTTTTCAAGACAAAGCCTTCACCGTTCTGT
Organism: Sedimentisphaerales bacterium; assembly: GCA_016933295.1. Taxonomy (GTDB): domain Bacteria; phylum Planctomycetota; class Phycisphaerae; order Sedimentisphaerales; family Anaerobacaceae; genus JAFGPS01. Next base: position 17,494 of record JAFGBG010000035.1, read on the forward strand.
TTCCTCGACGAGGTTGACGCCGCTTTGGATGAGGCGAATAACGAGCGGTTCAATATGCTGCTCAGGGAATTTCAGAAGGAATCTCAGTTCGTCGTAATTACCCATGCCAAACGAACGATGAGCATTGCCGATGTATTGTTCGGGATAACGATGCAGGTTCGCGGCGTGAGTAAGAAAATCAGCGTTCGCTTCGGCGAAGAGGAGGAGACCGCCGCCGTGGCATAAATTCGCCGGATGAGCCGGCCTATTTTTCCGGATTGTGGGATTTGCCGCCCCATGCCGATCGGATAAGAACGACACCGACAAAAGCGACAATTAATATCCAGGCGAGGAAGGACCATTTGCCCTGTTCATCGAAAAAAACCGCGATAGTAGCCATAACGAGCAGGGCGACAGCAATTAGAAGAATTTTATTTGTGGTTTTTACAAGCCCGGATATTCGCGAATGGTTTTGTTGCTCGAACTGTTCAATGATATTTGCCGCCGTATCACGTTCGGTCTGAGGTACGGCGATTCTTACCTGATGAAATCCATAGTTTCCCATTTTACCTGCATCATCCACGACGACCGGGTGAAAACCTCTGCTCTCAAGTAACTGCATAATCTCTGAAACGTTTTCTGGTTGTGCTTTATAAATTGTAACCATTTCCGACATTGATGATAAATCCAAATACCCGGCCGTTTCGATTAAAAACTCTCACTTTAATTAGCATACAGATTTATAGTCTGCCCGGCAAGAAAATCTGCGTATTTTTATATAGTCCGATTTGCCGAAGTTTCCTCAAACATTGACATCTGCTGCTAATCCGGCTAACATCTTCGGCTATGAAAGATGAATCCGTTAATATTCTCGGTATCGAGACCAGTTGCGATGAAACCGCCGCGGCGGTAGTGGCGGACGGCAAGATAATCAAATCGTCGATAGTGGCCTCGCAGACAAAGCTGCATGAGAAATACGGCGGAGTTGTCCCGGAGATTGCTTCCCGCGCCCATATCGAGAAAATTTACCAGGTTATTGCCGAAGCGATGGAGCAGGCCGGTGTAGGCAGAGACGATATTTCCGCCGTTGCCGTAGCGAATCAGCCGGGTCTGACTATTGCCCTGGTTGTCGGAGTTACCGCCGCAAAGACTCTCAGTTTCGCCTGGGAAAAGCCTCTGATTGCAATCAATCATTTGCACGCCCATCTTCAGTCGGCAATGTTGTCCGAAGAGAATTTGGAGCTTCCTGCGGTTGCCCTGATTGTTTCCGGCGGGCATACCTCGCTTTTCGATTGCCAGTCGTCTTTAGAGCTGACGTTGTTAGGCTCGACAATTGATGACGCCGCAGGCGAAGCTTTCGACAAGGTAGCAACAATCCTGGGGCTGCCTTATCCCGGCGGACCGAGTATAGAAAAAGCGGCAAAAAATGGTAATCCCAGGGCAATCGACTTTCCCCGTTCGATGCTCGGGCCGGATTCGCTTGATTTTTCATTTAGCGGCTTAAAAACGGCCGTGCTGTATTACTGCCGCGGTCAGGATATGAAAGGCGAGGATAAGGTCGATTCCATGAGCGAGCAGGAAATCGCCGATATCGCGGCTTCTTTCCAGGCGGCGGTGATAGATGTTTTGGTTAAAAAAACAAAGCGTGCCGCCGACAAAATCGGGGCGAAAACAATTCTCCTTGGCGGTGGCGTTGCGGCCAACAGCACATTGCGGCAGGCATTGCAGCAGTTCTGTGATTCGACAACACCAGCGAGAAAACTTTTAGCCGCTCCAAAACAGTATTGCACCGACAACGCCGTTATGGTAGCCTCTTTGGCGTATTATAAATTCAAGGCCGGGCTTTTTGCCGATTTGACCCTTGAACCGAAAGCGACAGGCTGAGCGAAGGACAATAGACGAAAGATAAGGGGTTAGAGATTCAGGCTGAACAGATAAAAAATTTATTGGAGCAGGTTAAAAACGGCAAGGTCGAGATTGACGAGGCGATTGAGAAGCTTCGCCACCTGCCGTTCGAGGATTTGGGCTTTGCGTGTGTTGACCATCACAGGCAGATTCGGCGCGGCTTTCCGGAAGTGATTTATTGCCCAGGCAAAACCCCCGAACAGATTGTTCGAATATTCGAGAGTCTCGCTTCCAGGGGAAACAATGTCCTGGCCACCCGTGCCGAGCCGGAAGTTTTCGAGGCTCTGGCCGAGAAAAATAAATTCCCACAAGCCCGTTACGAAAAATTGGCTAAAGCGATAGTGTTGGAACAGAAAGATCTTGCCGCATCCAAAAGCGTTTTGCCTATAGTAACCGCCGGAACGTCGGATTTACCGGTTGCATACGAAGCAAAAGTAACCGCTGAGATTATGGGCCAGCGAACGGAATTGATTAGCGATGTGGGTGTAGCTGGCCTGCACAGGCTCTTCAATCATCTGCCGAAATTACAGAATGCCAATGTCATTATTGTCGTAGCGGGTATGGAAGGGGCCTTAGCCAGCGTGCTTGGGGGAATGGTGAGCTGTCCCGTGATAGCGGTTCCGACCAGTATTGGATACGGCGCCAGCTTCGGCGGACTTTCGGCACTTTTGACGATGCTAAATAGCTGCGCTTCAGGCGTGACCGTCGTTAATATCGACAACGGCTTTTCCGCCGCCGTAACTGCCACGTTAATAAACAGAAAAATCGAAAACAGTCATGAAGTTTAAGATATATTGCCGTTGATTTTGGAACAGGCAAATGAAACTCAATTGATTTGTTTTCTACTTTGTAGTTTTGGTTGATGCTCAAGGAAATTTACTAAGTCCCTTACAGTCTTGACCCTGTCATAGAAAGGATTCTGCTCAGTATTTTCTATAGATCGACATGCGCGGTGGGCAATGTCGGGAAAAATATCCCATTCCATATCATCTGGATCAATTTGTAAGTCTTCCTCCCAACGGTCATCCGCTCGGACAGGAAACGGGCGCCCATCTATCTCAAGATACATACCCAATTCTTCGTAAACGGCACGGAGTATCCAAGTATCGGTATGACGAAAATCGAACGCACGGACAAACGAGCAGATATTTTCACCTGATCGGCTCTGAGCCCAATTTCGCATGCTATACCGAAACTTCTCTATATGTTGCCAGAATAAGAACACAACAAATAGAATCACAAGAAGAAGTTCTGGAATCTTGTATAGACAATACCCGATGAAAAAAAGGAGTGCTATAGCGCCGGCAAGTAGTAATATAATAAATGGGTAGGCCCAAGGAGGCGTTTTATAAACAGGCCTGGACGGCATCCATCTTGAAAGCTTTTTCATAATTTTTAAATCCCACAATGGGTATATAATATACTTAAAATCGGAAATGCAATCGGTTCTTTTTTTATATAATTCTACCTTTTTCTGATATTTTTGGTTAGCATCTGCTATATCGGTAATTCACTTCCCCTCGATCCTCTATTATGTATTTTTTCGTCTCATTAGCTGCTCATTCGATAAAAATTTCTCACTTTATATAATGATTATAAGCCTTCATTCTAGCCAGTCAAATCTTTTATTGACCATATCCTGTAATGATTGTAATATACCGCTCGAAATGAGGTTTTATGAGACTAATAGAAAACATTCCAAAGCTGAAGCCGAGAGCGATTGATGCTCACAAGGGCGATTTCGGAAAGGTCTGTATTATTGCCGGAAGTGTCGGTATGAGCGGGGCGGCGGCCCTTGCCGGTCGTAGCGCCCTGCGTGCCGGAGCCGGTCTTGTGCGGGTGGCGACGCCTAAAAGCGTCCTGCCGATAGTCGCTTCGATAGAGCCGTCGTTTACGACTATCCTGTTGCCGGAAGACAGCTCAGGCAGAATTTCCGCCAAGGCTATTAATATTATTCTGGAAGCGGTCGGCCAAAACGACGCAGTCGCTTTCGGACCCGGTGTCGGAATCAGTGGCGCCCTTCGCTCTGTTCTGGAAATACTGCTCGAACAGGAAGGCTTAAAGCTTGTAGTCGATGCAGACGGGCTGAATAATTTAGCCGGTATAAAGAACTGGCCCGACAGGCTCGAAGCGAAGGTGATTTTGACGCCGCACCCGGGAGAGATGAAAAGATTATGGTCGGGACTGTTTCGCGAGCCGCTGCCCGAGCAGAGGCAGCAGCAGGCATTACAATTGGCGAAGAATACCCGTACTGTCGTTGCGCTAAAGGGAGCCGGAACTGTTGTCACCGAAGGCGAAAATGTATTTATAAATAAAACCGGCAATCCGGGTATGGCCACAGCCGGTTCGGGAGATGTCCTGACAGGTGTGATAACGGCTTTGCTCGGCCAGGGATTAAGTGACTTCGATGCCGCTGTTCTGGGTGTTTATGTGCACGGCCTGGCCGGTGATATCGCGGCGGAAAAATTAGGGCAGATAGGGATGATTACAACTGATATCATCGATTCCCTGCCGGATGCGTTTAAGAAAATATGAAGTTTTTTGAAAGGTAGTAATGAAGATGTCACAGGAAATCAAGGAATTCTTCGAGAAGTTTGCAAAAGACGCAGTAAAAATGAAGGAACAAACACCCAACATGATAAACGGCTTCGGCGGATTGTTCTCAAAGGTGATGGCCGAGGGCTCCATAACCACGTTGGAAAAGGAATTTATCGCCGTTGGTATAGCAGTTGCGGCGAATTGTTCACATTGCATCAGGCTACACGTAAAAAAATGTTTCGAAGCGGGGGCGACGAGACAACAGATTCTCGAAGCGGCGTCTGTGGCTGTAATGATGGGCGGCGGCCCGGCATATACACATATTCCGGTGGTAATCGATACCCTTGACACGCTGAACGCCGAATAATCGCGCGTTTTTAGCGATCCGATTGAAAAATATGTAAATATTCCGAGATTTATATTTTGTTGCAGATTGCGGCAAAGTATTTATAATTTCAGTTTGATGTTTTTTCAGAGCAGTGAAGTAAATAGAATTCGCATAAACGGGCAAGGAAAGGTTTTAGGCAGGGAAGGTTTTAATTAAGGAGTCCACTCATGGAATTAAGCGGATTAGACATCGGGATTTTGGCGGTATTTTTCATTTGTGTTATTACCGTAGGCCTGTTCAAGAGCCGCAGGGAAGAAACCAGCGAGGATTATTTCCTGGCCGGTCGCGGGCTTAAATGGTGGTTGATAGGATTTTCACTGATTGCGGCGAATATTTCCGCAGAACAGTTCGTGGGAATGTCCGGTCAGGCGGCGATGAAATCTATCGGACTTGCGGTCGCCAGCTACGAATGGATAGCGGCGATTACGCTGATTGTAGTTGCGTTTTTCTTCCTGCCCAAGTTTCTTAAGAGCGGAATATTTACAATACCGGAGTATCTCGAGTACCGCTTCAATCACACCTCTCGTCTGGTTATGTCGCTTCTAATGGTGATTATTTATGCCGGTGTGACAATCCCGACGGTTATTTATCTCGGGGCCAAGGCGTTAAATCCTTTATTCGCCGACAAATTAATGGGAATACCAATCAATATTACAACGTTGTCATGGTTTGTGGGAATTCTTGCCGGTATTTATGTTGCCGCCGGCGGCTTAAAGGCCTGTGCATGGGCGGATTTGATTCAGGGCTCGGCCCTGATAGTCGGCGGGGCGGTGATTATGGTGCTTTCGTTTATGGCACTGGACAAGCCCGGCGGTTTCGAAGGAATCGACGCCGCGGCGGTAAATACGTCACTCGGCCTGGGTGACGGGGCTACGTTCAGCGAAAAATTCATGGCGCTTAAAGATGCGAATATGCACATGGTTTTGCCGCGAACAAGCACGTTTTTGCCGTGGACGGCGCTGCTGTTGGGTATCTGGATTCCGAACTTCTACTACTGGGGCCTGAACCAGTATATTATGCAGAGAACTCTCGGCGCCCATTCGCTTCGCGAGGGACAGCGGGGTGTGGTTTTTGCAGCTTTTCTGAAGCTGATTATCCCCTTTGTCGTATGCATTCCCGGAATTATCGCGTTTACACTGTACGGACCTAAAATGCAGGAAGACGCAATGAACCAGAAAACCCTTAATAAGCCTGTCCTGGAGGCTTTCGAGCAGGTTAAATCAACACCGGCTCAGGCGAAAATGGTAATTCCGTTCAACGGTGACTTTGCTGAGCTACACCCTGAGAAGATTAAAGAAATCCTTGCTTTCAATGCAGCTGTAATTGGTGTGCAAATTTCTCCAGATGCGAGTTTGGAACAAATACGAAGTCAGTTAATGCCTGTTTTTGTCGAAAGAGACAAGTATTTTGCGCGAGACGTCGAGGAGAATGCAGTAAAACCAGTAGAAGAGCAGAAACAATTGAGTATTACTGATTTGAATTCTGAAGCGGTGGCTTTAGCGACGCATGGAAACTTGCCGAAGTGGAAACAGGTGCTGGAAAAACTTTCCGGTAAAGCTCCTGATATTGAGAAAAAACGAGAGTTGGTTGGCTATGACTACGACGGTGCATTTCCACTGTTAATTCGATATCTTACACCAAACGGTATTCGCGGATTTGTCCTGGCCGCTCTGATGGGAGCGGTGATTAGCTCGCTGGCGTCAATGTTGAACGCGGCATCTACGATTTTCACAATGGATATTTACAGGGAATGGTTCAGCAAAAATGCCGCACAGAAGACGCTGATATGGGTGGGCCGAAGCTGCATACCAATCGGAGTCGTCATCGGATGTATAATCGCGCCTGTGCTTGCAGATCCCAAGTTTAAAGGGGCGTTCGCATTCATTCAGGAGTTCCAGGGATTTATATCACCGGGCGTGTTGACGATTTTCCTGTTCGGCATGTTTGTCAAAAAAGCGCCGAGGAATTGTGGTGTTGTAGGCCTGATTCTCAGCCCGATTATTTATGGAATACTGTTCTTCGGCTGGTCTGATATAGCGTTTCTAAACAGGATGGCCATTACTGTCGGCTCAATCGCGGCTGTTCTTGCAGTAATGACTCTGGTTAATCCTCTCAAAGAGGCTATAAAGTTGCCGGAGCAAACTAAGATCGAATTGAGCTGGTCGAAGGGATCGATATATTTCGGTATATTTGTCACGATTTTGACTATTTTACTTTATATAATCTTCTGGTAATGGCGGTTTATTGCGAACATTAGAGAAATTAAACAAGGGATAAAAAATGTCAGTAAGCTCTCTTGATAAGGAAATGGTTGAAAAATTAACAGCCCTTGCCCGGCAAAACGGTATCGATATCAAGGGCGGCAAAGTCAGGCGGACATCGTCGCGATTCTGCCTTGGCGTCGAGCACGGCGACTATAACGGAACCGAACTGTTCGGCGTCGGCACGGACAGGTTCATCTGGATGGCGTATAAGCCCAACGGAACAGATAAAGTCAGGCTCTTTAGCGGCAATTTTCCCGGTGACGGTGTTATCGAGTTTACGCTCGGGGATGTTCCCGATCCGAAATCAGAGAAAACTGCGCATACCTGGGGGCGGTTTCCATACGGCGTAGATTACATTCTACGGCGCGAAGGTCACAAGCTCACTCGGGGCATAGACGGTGTCATCTACGGCAATATTCCCGGCGGCGGCATGAGCCGCTCGGCGTCTTTGAGCCTGAACCTGATTCTCTCACTGTTTGAAGCCAACAATATCAAGATGGAAGACCAGATGGATATTGTAGATCTGGCCCAGGCGGTCGAGAACGACTATATCGGCTCGCCGTGCGGCAAGCTCGACCAGATTATGATACTGTTCGCTCGCGAGGGTATGGGGACATATTACAATCCGGGGAAAAGGTCCGTCGATTACGTATCGCTCGGCGAAAAAGCCGAAGATTTTCGAATCGTCGTGATGGATACCGGAACGGAAAGACCCGGTCTGGAAAAATCGACTTACAAAATTCGCCGGAGTGAATGCGAGGAGCTGGTCTCGATTCTGCAAAAGGGAGGTTATGACATTTCCTGTCTGGCCGATATAAAAGAGCAAAAAGTTTACGATAAAATCATCGCCCAGCTCGGCAAAAGTCACCCGAATTTGTGTGATAGATTGAAGTATGTTTTTGCCGCACAGCGGCGGTTCTATGAAATGCTCGAAGCGTGGAAGTCCGGCGATATTGTCACGGTAGGGCGGATATTCCGCCAGGACGGCATAGGGCTTCGCGATGAATATAAAATATCAGGGCCGGAGCTGGAAACGATGTGTGACATCGTACGAACAGTACCGGGTGCTCTGGGCGAGCGAATGCTCGGCGGCGGCGATAAAGGGGCATCCGGAGCTTTGGTACGGCCTGAAAGCGTTGATGCGATTAGAAAAGCTGTTGAATCGGGCTATCCTCGAAGCCGGCCCGCTTTTGCCGATAAATATGCCGTTCACGTCTGCAGGGTCGTTGACGGTGTTAAGGTTTTTAATGATTTGTTGTGAGAGGATCGTTAGTGGATATGTCGGAAACATCTGAATCAGGCAGGGGAGTTTTTACCGCGGTCGTATCTGCCAATAAACAGATAGGGTCGAGTTTCTACAAGCTGAGGTTTATGTTTTCGGGAGACGGCGCGAAGGCGTTTGCCGGTTTCGCGCCGGGGCAATTCGCCGAATTCGATTTATCCGCCGTTGCATTGCCATCGCCCGAAAAGATACCGCCGGAACTGCTCGATACCTCCGGGCGCAGCGTTTTGCTTAGAAGACCTTTCAGTTTCACCGACGTCGCCGTACATGGAGACAAAACTACAGCGGATTTAATGTATTGTGTCGTCGGACCTGCGTCTTTGCGAATGACAACATTGTCGGCCGGAGATTCGCTTAGTGTCATCGGGCCTTTAGGCAACGGCTTCCGGATTCCGGAAGGTAAGAAATATGCGCTGTTAGTTGCGGGTGGAATGGGGACTCCACCTTTGCAGCATTTGGCGAAAGTTCTGTCATCCGACTACAAGGATATAGAAGTCACGGCTTTTGCCGGAGCGAAAACGAAGACGGCATTACCTTTTGAAGGAAGGATGGACGAAATATCTCAGCAACTGGGATTTTCATTGCGTGAATTTGCTCAATTTGGCATTGAATCAATTGTGGCCACCGATGACGGCACATCCGGATATCAGGGTTTTATCACCGACTGTCTTATCGAGTGGCTGGATAATTCGGATGCCGCAGCTGAGGATATTATTATTTACAGTTGTGGGCCTGAAGCAATGCTGGCTAAAGTCGCCGAAATTGCCGCCAGCAAAAACATCGATTGCCAGATCAGTATGGAACGCAGAATGGCCTGTGGTATCGGGCTGTGCCAGAGCTGTGCGATTGAATGCAAAGTTCCCGGTTCAAACGAGACCGTGTATAAGATGTGTTGTCAGGACGGCCCTGTATTCGACGGCAGAGAAATCATCTTCTCTTTTCAGCATGAAAAGTAACCTGTTATTCTAAGCCGGCACTTTTCTTGATTTCGCCGATATCAAGTTCCTGGACATAATCCACAAGGTTCATCCAGATTTTGTGAAATCCGAAGTCACCTTTAGTCATTTCCATAATAGCTTCGTCTTTGGTCCAGCCCTGGACTGCGATTCGATAAATCGCGCACATTATCCCTGTTCTATCTGAGCCGTGCTGGCAGTGAACGAATACCGGCGTACAGTTGCTGTCGGTGACAATTTCTAAAAAGCGTATCACATCTTTATCTTCCGGGCTGATTGTCGTCATTTTAATATGTTCGTAACCTAATTTAGTATCACCAAGCTCGTCGCGGTCCGAGTGAAGGGATCGCAGGTTGACGACGGTTTTAATGCCCAGCTCTTTCAATTGCTTCATACCTTCTGTTGTCGGCTGCGCACCGCGGTACAATTCGTCCGAGACCTTGTGAAAGTTCGGCAGGCCCGGAAAGTCCAGACGCTGGGCCCAGTTTGTTTTATCGATTGCATCAAAATTCGGGTCGTTATAATTACGTGAATACCGACTCGTCCAAAAATTTCTGCAATTCAGATGTGCAGTTATGGCAAAAACTGCCGCACATATTAAAAGCACAACGATCAGCCGAATTATGATTTTTCGTCTTTTCTTCGATGCCTGGTAGCTTTTCTGTCTGGATTGTTCTGTCATAAGATATTCTTTTGCTTAAACGGGTTATCTTATAAAAAATCGGATTATAAGCAGGTAATGCTTAAATACATTCACCCGGAAATATCTCGGGAGGACATTTTTTTCATTAGTGTTTTTGCAATTAACAATCCCTGTTTGCAGACGCTCTTACAGACATGCGGCAGAGAAAATCTTATTGGAATAAGCTTCGGCAGTTGAAAATCCGTACATGCCGGCTCTGGAAAATTATCGCCTTTAATATTGATTTTTGACGGATTCGAGCAGCCGAAACCGATGTTTTTTGCCGTTTTAATCATCGGCAAGGTTTCCGGTTCGATTCCGACCAATCGGGCGCAAACAGTTTCGCAGGCAATTGGATCTGTTCCTGCGAGGAGCCAGCCGAGAGGTCTTGCTCTGCCGTTAATGGGGCCCGGGCCGTCCATTACCGTTACGGCATCGATAATATTCAGGGCGGGATTGAGAAATTGATATATATCGATGAGCATACGGCAAAAAACATCTGCCTTTTTCCCTTTTTTAAAGTGCATCAGTGCCTTTCTTTTGCCGCTGACACAGCCGAACATGTTTTTAACTGCGAAGGTGGCGAGAAGCTGCTGGTGCGATTTGAATTTGGGCAGATTAATGATTACATCGGCCTCGAGCGCAACCGTGCTTATCATTACGGCGGTTTTCCCGGCGCCGATTCTGCATTTTTTCGGCTTGTCGAGCTGTTTTACCGGTACCGACAATTTTCTGAGCGGCTCCTCAAGTTTTAGTTTCCCGATACACTCATGCACGTCGCTCCATGCCGGCGAATCTGCGACGAAAGGTTTGGCCCCGAAGTCTATTAACAGCCGGGCCGTCTCGATGATAATTGCCGGATCGGTCTGGGTTGCGTGGTGGCGTGATTTCGGCGCTATGAAGTTCGGCTTGAGCAGGACTTTATCTCCCGGGCGGACGAATTTTTCGAGACCGCCGAGAAGAGAAAGCAGATTTTTTATCGCGTCGGAGATTTTAGGGCGGCTATAATCATCACATTTGATTAATGTAACTGTTGGATCGGACATAAGGCGGTTAATTGTTGATTCCAGTGCAAGTGAGCATATATACCCTGAAGGATGGTTTAAGCTCGGGAGGTTTACGTTTATCTTTTTCAAAGAACATGTTTCCTCGTGGGTTGTTGAAGAATATGTAGCCTAAAGTCGATTGATCCTCGACGTATTTTTCCGGTGACAAAAAAATAAAATCGCCCGGATTCATGTTCAATCCGAATGCCGCCGCCGTAAAAGGAAATTCGCGGGTTTTTATTTGGGTATCTAATTCCGGGATGCTTGTTCCGATAGGGATCGTGAAGACGGGATAAATTGTAACTTCGGCGGCGTCTCTTAATGACGGCGAATTTCCTACTTTGATTCGCATTGTAAGAAAACCCGGCCCTACGCGGGCACCTTCTTTTAAGCCGTAGCTTGAGGTGTAAAACACCGTTAAAGGATAATCAAAACCTGCGACAGTAAAATCCTTGGTTTGGCCGTCCGGCATTAAAAGCGATGTTCTCGATCTTCGTTCAGCTCCGGCGTTAATTAATAAATCGGAGATTATATTCCATTGATTCAGTTTGCCGAAATAGACTGAAAAAAAGTTGTTGCTGAAAGCGAGCCGGTTGTTGTATCGAAACTGTTTTATGTCCAGAGTTCTTCTAATCTCATCTATTTTGTCGATGTTATCGGCCGGTACTTCATAAATATGCATGTCAAAATTAATTGTCTGTAGTTGATTTTCCGCCCCGTTGCCGTCATTATATTTTGGGGCGAGATCTTGAATTTTTGTGCCGTTCGTTAAGGAATCTTCATCCGGTGGGATACACCCGGCCAGCCAGGAATAAAGACAAATCAATGCCGCAATTTGAATGAAGCGAACCATAATGGGAAAATTAGCAGTTGTTCCTTATATTGTCAATATATTTCACGACAGCGTTTATCTTCTATTAAATCGGAAAATATTGTTGTCAATAATCTGGAATATACCAATTTTCTTGACCGGATTTACATTTTTGTATTTAATGATGCACAAAATAATAAGTGAAAAGAAAGGAAAATGGATATGAAGATAAGTAAACGAGTTCAAAATGTTCCGGCCTCGGCGACGATTGCCGTTACTTCACGCGCGCAGGAATTGAAAGCTCAGGGAGTGGATGTTGTGGGTTTCGGGGCGGGTGCACCGGATTTTGACACCCCTGAATATATAAAAAATGCGGCTATCGAAGCATTAAAGGCCGGAAAAACGAAATATACATCGGCGGCGGGAATCGTCGAATTGAGAGCTGTTATTGCCGATAAACTCCAGAAGGAAAACGGTCTTAAATACAGTCCCGACCAGATAATAGTCAATATCGGCGGTAAACACTCGGTTTATGAGGCCATGCAGGCTGTGCTCGATCCGGGCGATGAGGTAATTTTGCCGACTCCCTACTGGGTTACTTATCCGGAGACGATAAAACTTGCCGACGCTACGGCAAAAATTATTCAGACCGATAAAAGTACCGGCTATAAAGTTACCCCGGCTCAATTGAAGGGTGCCATTACCGAAAAGACCGCGATGCTGGTTCTGAATTCGCCGAATAATCCCGGGGGATTTACCTACACTCCCGATGAGCTGAAAGCCCTCGCCAAGGTTCTCGAAGGGACTCAAATATGTGTCATTTCGGATGAGATATATGAAAAGCTCATATACGGTAAAACAGAATTTATTAGTTTCGCCGCTCTGAGTGAGGATGCGTATAACAGAACCCTGACTTTGAACGGTTTCAGCAAGACTTTTTCAATGACCGGCTGGCGTCTTGGCTATACTGCCGGGCCGCTTAATGTGATTAAAGCCATGGGCCGGCTTCAATCACACATGACCTCGAATCCGGTTACCTTCGGTCAGTATGCGGCGATTGCGGCCCTTGGTGAACCGGCGAATGAAGCGATAGAAAAGATGCGGCAGGAATTCGAGCGCCGCGGTAAATATATGGCCGACCGGCTCAATAAGATCGAGGGTGTGGAATGCCCCGAGCCGACGGGAGCTTTTTATTGTTTCCCTGATGTTTCAAGCCATTATGGCCGAAATATTAATGGCGCCAGGATTAGCGGCAGTATGGACTTTGCGCAGGCCCTTTTGGAACAGGCCAACGTCGCTTTAGTGCCGGGTTTGCCGTTTGGTTGCGATAACAATGTGCGTTTGAGCTTTGCTTGTTCACTCGAACAGATTACAAAGGGATTAGACAGACTTCAAGAATGGCTGAATCAATAGACACAATTGATGGAAAAAGATCATCTTGTAGAGTTATACAATTAATTTTGGAAATGCCGGTTATTGTATTCGCGGTAATTCTTGGCATTATCTTACCGATTTCCTACGGCCCAGGTACCGTATTAGGTGTATTAGGTTGGCTGCTTCTTTTAACCGGTGTCACGAAAATACTTTTTCTGTTAGAGCGTTTCAGCTTCTTTCGCTGGCTTTGCCTTGTATATGGTATTGTCTCTCTTTTGTCCGGATTAGCGCTCATATTCATTGTCTTAATGAGATTATGGCAAGTTGGACTTGAGGCATTAAATTATATTGTAGTGGGAATGCCCCTCATTGTCATTTGTTTTATAGTCGGAATAATCCTCCTTATAAAGCCTCGGCATATCATAAGATTACTATGTATTATATACGGCTGGCTGTTGTTTTTAATCGGACTTTTGCTCATTTGTCAATCATCTCAACTATTGCCAATTTTGTTCGGTATTTTTTCGATAATAATTGGAATCGAAACATTCTCTACAGCTACAGGGCTTAACCTGTCGCGATGGCTAATACAATTGGGATGGATAGGGATGTTTATTTTTGCCTTTCATTCCTGTACGCGTATGGTCGCGGCCGGCGATACATGGGTGGCTATGGCCTGTGGGCGGCACTTTATCAATCATGGGGTTAATACCGTTGAGCCTTTCAGCGCCAATTCGCATCATGCCGGTCCTACCCTGGATGAAATAAAGACCTGGCCGACTTGGGCCAAACTCATGGTTGATGTTCCACCGGAAGAGATTGATCTTGACATGCAGGAAGCAAAAAAGGAAGTGGGCTGGTTAGCTCGCCTTCTTTTGCCGAAATTGGATCTTTCGACGATTAAACGTATCCATCCCACCGGCTGGATTAATCAGAACTGGTTGACACATGAGATTTTCTATACCTTAGTACCTAAATCCTCCTATGCCGATGGAGTAAGTTTTACATCCAATGCCCTGGTCTATTGGAAATTCGCAATCTATATTATTACTGTGATTTGTGTATATTTCACCTCTCGATTACTTGGTGTCAATCCGGCCTTGGCGGCGGTTTTCGCCTGCTTTGCAATGTTTATTGGTCGCAGCTTTCTCGATGTTCGTCCCGCCGGTTTTTCCAACATGCTCGTGGCTGTCTTTTTGCTTATACTGGTTCTGACGACATATAAAAATGTGTTATTTATATGGCTCCTTGTTCCCGTAACGGTTTTTTGGTGCAATGTTCACGGCGGATATATCTACGTATTCATCATGCTCGTGCCGTTTATCGGTTTGCATTTGATGATAAGATGCAATATGGCATTGACGGCGATTTTATATAACGTTTTCGCCTGGCCTTTTCTGTTATTAATAATTATAAAAACCGGCCTGACGGTTTCGGTTCTGTTGTTTACCATTCTATTGATTGTTTTAGATATTGTTCTGATTTGTTCTAAAAAGAACCTTGCCTCAATAGGATGGAATGGTATTATTCATACAGTCGCGGCGGCCTTTGTTGCTTTTATCGCTGTGATTGTATTCAATCCTTTTCATTTGACAAATCTTACTCATACTTTTGTTATAAGTGTCAGCGAGCATGCCGCGAGATGGCGTGAGATTCACGAGTGGCAGTCTGCTTTCGATTGGGGCAATCCCGTCGGTACGGCGGTCCCGTTTTTAGTA
>JAFGBG010000003.1 GCA_016933295.1 Sedimentisphaerales bacterium
TATTCCAGCGAACGTTATCTGCGTTACCATGCGTATCATTTCTTTGCTCGCCAGGAAGAAAAAGATTCTATTGTCAGGTTAAAGGCGATTGATACCGATGGACGGGAATATAATTTTGAGCTTCCGGTAACGCTTGGTGTCAGATATCTGCCTCGTTTGCCGGTTCCGAAAAGCGGCATAGAAGATTCCGGAGAGATTTCATGGAAAATGCTCGATGATAACATAGGTTATATATATGTTCGCCGCATTCAGAGTAATTTAATATCATTGCTCGATAAGGCGGTGGAGCAGTTGCAGGATGCACATGGAATTATTATAGATATACGCGGCAACAGCGGCGGGGGATTCGATTCGAATATTGCGCATTTGAATTTTGCTCTTGATAAGGATTCACAGGATCCGCAGAGACCACGATATAAAGGACCGATGGCCGTGTTGATCGATAGTCGCTGCATCAGCGCCGGCGAAGGATGGGCCTCCTGGTTTGTCGCAAACAACAGAGCGAAGCTTTTCGGCCGAGCAACTGCCGGGGCATCTTCAGGAAAAACAACCTATGAATTGAAAAATGGTTTATACAAAGTCAGATTCCCGGTAAAAGCATATACCGGTTTTCTCGACAGGCCCATAGAACATATCGGGCTTATCCCCGATGTGCCTGTCACTCAAAGCGCAAAGGACCTTGTGAACGGACGTGATACGGTGCTTCAGGCGGCGAAGCAGTATCTTTTGAACAACGTCGAACAAAAATAGAACATGATATCACCCGTAAGGGAACAAAAGTTATGAATACCGAACTGTTGATAAAAAACGGCCGCGTGATTGACCCGGCGAACGGCATCGATTCCGTTTGCGATGTACTTGTCGCACAGGGAAAGATAGCTCAGGTAGATAAAATAGAAAAACACGCCGCCGAAACATCACTACGAGTCATCGATGCTAAGGATAAGCTTGTTGTTCCCGGCCTGATCGATATTCATGTGCATTTCCGCGAGCCCGGCGACGAAGAGGAAGAGACGATAGCGAGCGGTTCGGCCGCGGCAGTAGCGGCGGGATTCACCTCGGTCGTTTGTATGCCGAACACGAATCCGGTAATTGAAAACGAAACGGACATCGAATATATACATCGAAAAGCCAGACAGGCCAGGAAAACTCACGTTTACACGATGGGCGCCATTACAAAGGGACTTGCCGGTGTCGAGCTTGCCGAAATGGGATTCATGGCCGAAGCCGGCGCCGTCGGCTTTACCGACGACGGTAACGGCGTCCAGGACCCGGCTGTTATGCTCAGGGCTCTGAAATATGCCGGTATGTTCAATATCGTAATAGCCCAGCATTGCCAGGACGACCGTATTGCCGGTAAAGGTGTGATGAATGCCGGATATTACTCGACAATTCTCGGATTACCGGGGATTGATCCGCTTGCGGAAGAAGCAATTCTATGGCGGGACATTCAGCTTATCAAAAAAATACCGCCGGGGCGTATTCGCTATCATGCACAGCATGTATCCACGGCCGGTTCAATCGAGCTTATCAGGGCCGCCAAGAAAGAATCTCTGCCGATTACCTGCGAAGTAACGCCGCATCATTTGCTGCTGACCGAGGAATCTTGTGCCGACTATGACACGAACTATAAAGTCAATCCTCCCCTGCGAAGCAAGAAAGATGTGGATGCTCTAAAACAGGCGATTGCTGAAGGGCTTGTAGATGCATTGGCCACTGACCATGCACCTCACTTGCAAAGCGAGAAGGAACTGGAATTTCTCACCGCACCGTTCGGTATTGCGAGCCTGGAATGCGCTTTGGCTCTTTATGTCAAGGCTCTTATCGAACCCGGTATTTTGGACTGGCCCGGCTTGATTCGATTAATGACGGCAAAACCCGCCGGAATAATAGGAATCGATAAAGGCACGCTCGGTATTGGAAAACAGGCCGATATTACAATCATAAATCCGGAGAAAGAATATAAAATAGATACGAATTCATTTCTCTCGAAGAGCAGAAACTGCCCTTATCATGGCCTGGAGGTAAAAGGAAAAGCCGAGATGACGATTGTCGGCGGCGAAGTAAGATTCGAAGCTTAAATAGGGGAATGCGATTCGCAGGAATATGCAAATAACCGCGAATCGCAAATTATGTACTTAATTGACGGCCATAATCTGTTACACGCACTTCCTAAGCTTGATGAACTTATAGCACCTGTTGGTGATGTTCAGTTGTGTGTAATGATAGGCAGTTATCTGGAATTGATCGGCCAGACCGGCGAAATTATTTTTGACGGTACAGGGCCGCGAGATAAGAGCGGATTCGACAACATAGGGGGTATCGAGATTACTTTTGCAGGACTTGGAACGGACACCGACACCATAATCGAGGATAAGATAAGAGCGAGTACCGCGCCGAAAAGGCTTGTAATTGTCAGCAGCGACAGAAGATTGCGAAAAGCTGCCCGCGCCAGAAAGGCGGTTTCGGTAAAATCGGATGAGTTCTGGCTAAAAATCAATAAGCAGTTGAGTAAAAAAAAGCCAAAACAAGAACCCGGTGCAAAACGCGGCGGCCTGAGCGAGAGTGAAACCAAACAATGGCTCGATTTCTTCGGTTTTGAACAATAAGTTCCAGCAGATTCAGATAAGCAATCACATCTTATATGAACGTTTTGACTGTCGTTGGTCCTCATAATTGAGTTTCCATAAATTTTGTATTGCTAAATCCGATTAAAAATTGTATAAATGCTCTTTTTGCGGGGCAGACATGAAAAAACAGGCATTCTTGTTTGCCTGATGCATTAGAGAATATTACCGCTAAAAAGGCAGTTTGAAAGGGGGTAATAGGGATTGATTTGAAGGTAAGTTGTTTGTTGTTCATATTTTATAGAAAATGGAGAAATAATGAAGCGTAAGATAGTTACAATTGACGGTAATAGTGCGGCCTCTTATGTGGCGCACGCAACGAATGAAGTTATTGCAATATATCCGATTACTCCAAGCTCGGGTATGGGTGAAATTGCTGATGCGAAAACAGCCAAAGGCGAGACCAATATTTGGGGCACGGTTCCTTCCGTTACAGAAATGCAATCGGAAGGAGGCGCCGCGGCGGCCGTACACGGTGCGTTAGCGGCCGGTGCATTAACCACGACTTTCACAGCTTCCCAGGGGCTTTTATTAATGATACCCAGTATGTATAAGATTGCAGGGGAGCTTTTACCAACAGTATTTCATATTTCTGCTCGTTCCTTAGCCTGCCAGGCACTTTCTATTTTCGGCGACCATTCCGATGTGATGACATGCCGGGAAACCGGTTTCGCGCAGCTTGTTTCCTGCAATGTTCAGGAAGTTATGGATATGGCACTCATAGCTCAGCAGTCGGCGCTGGCTTCGAGTCTGCCATATCTGCACTTTTTCGACGGCTTCCGCACAAGCCACGAGGTGCAAAAGGTCGAAGAGCTGACAATGGACGATATGCGGGCGATAATTGACGATAAGTTGGTTGCCAGACACAAGGCTCGTGGTTTGTCACCGGACAGACCGTTGATTAGCGGCACAGCCCAGAATCCCGACGTCTATTTTCAGGGCAGAGAAACGGTAAACAAATATTATCTTGCCGCACCGCAAATCGTTCAGGAGACTATGGATAAATTCGCCAAGTTAGTAGGCAGGCAATACCATCTTTTCGATTATGTAGGCGCTTCGGACGCCGAAAAAGTCATAGTTGTTATGGGCTCAGCTGCCGATACGGCACACGAAACTATCGAACATTTAGCCGCACAAGGAGAAAAAGTCGGTGTCGTTAAAGTGCGGTTGTTCCATCCGTTCAGCACCGAGCATTTTATCGCCGCATTACCTGAAACTACCAGAAAAATTGCCGTTCTTGACAGGACAAAAGAGCCGGGTTCTATCGGCGAGCCTTTGTATCTGAATATAAGAACCGCAGTAGGAGAGGCGATGGGCAAAGGTGAGGCGCCGTTTGAGGATTATCCGATAATTGTAGGCGGTCGATACGGCCTTGGTTCCAAAGACTTCACACCGGCAATGGTTAAAGCCGTTTTCGATAATCTCGATAAAGACAAACCAAAATACGAATTTACCGTCGGAATTATCGAGGATGTCACTAATACGAGCCTCGAGGTCGATGAATCTTTCGACGTTTCCGACGAGGGATTTTTCTCGGGATTGTTTTACGGACTCGGTTCCGACGGTACCGTAGGGGCGAACAGGAACTCGATAAAAATCATCGGCGAACAAACGGATAATTACGCACAGGCCTATTTCGTTTACGACTCGAAGAAAGCCGGCGCGGTGACCGTATCTCACCTTCGGTTCGGCAAAAAGCTAATTCGCCGGCCGTACCTTGTAAGCAAAGCCGATTTTATCGCCTGTCATAATCCGGCGTTCCTCGAGCAGTTTGATATGCTGAGCCCGGCGCGCGAAGGGGCGACTTTCCTGTTGACCAGCACTCACGGCCCGGATGAAGTCTGGGATACCCTGCCGGGTGAAGTACAAAAGCAGATAATCGATAAGAAGCTGAAATTCTACGTTATCGACGCGATTGATATTGCCCAGGAGCTTGGGCTCGGAGCCAGAATAAATGTTATTATGCAGACGGCGTTTTTCAAGATAAGCAATATCATAAAGCTCGAAACCGCCATAGATGCCATTAAGGATGCAATCCAGAAGACCTACGGCAAAAAAGGTCAGAAAATTGTTGATATGAACAACGCGGCAGTCGATGCCGCTATCGACAAAATCTACGAAGTCAAGGTTCCGGGCAAAGTGACAAGCAATATAAAAATGAGGCAGATGGTTCCCGATGACGCACCCGACTTCGTAAAAGAAGTAACTGCCGAGCTTATGGCGTTCCACGGTGACATGCTGCCGGTAAGCAAAATGCCGGACGACGGCAAGTTTCCGACGGGAACGACTAAATATGAGAAACGTAACATCGCCGTCAATATCCCTGTTTGGGAGCCAGAAGTCTGCATACAGTGCGGGACATGCTCGTTCGTCTGCCCTCATGCCACAATCCGTATTAAAGCTTTCGATCCGAAATATGCCGAAGGTGCCCCCAAGACTTTCAAGAGCATCGATGCAAAGGGTAAAGATTTTGCAGGTATGAAGTTCACGGTCCAGGTCGCGCCGGAAGATTGTACCGGCTGCGGTGCGTGCGTGCAGTCCTGTCCGGCACAGGAAAAAGATAAGGACAAAAAGCCAACCGGACGAAAAGCCATTAATATGGCAACTCAGGAACCGCTAAGAGATAATGAGCGAGATAACTATGAATATTTTCTTGCCATTCCGAATACCGATCCGAAGCTTTTCAAAACGGCGAGCGTCAAGGGCAGCCAGCTAATCGAACCTTTGTTCGAGTACTCGGGCGCCTGCGCCGGCTGCGGCGAGACCCCATACGTCAAGCTGCTGACACAGTTATTCGGAGATAGAATTTATATCGGGAACGCAACGGGCTGCTCGTCCATCTACGGCGGAAATTTACCTACGACACCTTATACTAAACGTTCAGACGGCAGGGGCCCGACCTGGAGCAACAGCCTGTTCGAGGATGCGGCAGAATTTGCAATGGGAATGAGGCTGACTGTCAGCAAATTCACAGAACGGGCTTTGTGGCTGTTGGATAAAGTTGCGGAACAAGGCTGTGTGGATAAAAAACTCGCCGGGCAGATACGTGAAGCGGCTATAGCCAACGATCCGGCCCAGGAAGCAATCGAACAACAAAGAAATCTTGTTGACCAGCTCAGAAAGCAGTGCCAGAAGAGCGATTGTGCCGAATGTCGAAGTCTGTTGGATATAGCTGATCATCTCGTTCGTAAATCAGTCTGGGCGATGGGCGGAGACGGTTGGGCCTATGATATCGGTTATGGCGGACTCGACCACGTTCTGGCAAGCGGAGCGGATATAAACGTGCTTGTTCTGGATACGGAAGTGTATTCCAATACCGGCGGTCAGATGTCGAAATCAACCCCGAGAGCGGCGGTTGCGAAATTTGCCGCAGGCGGCAAGCCCGCCCCCAAAAAGGACCTCGGTCTTCTGGCTATGACCTACGGCAATATTTATGTCGCGAAAGTAGCGATAGGGGCAAACACGAATCAGACCGTCAAAGCCTTCGTGGAAGCTGAATCACATCCGGGACCTTCCTTGATCATTGCATATGCACACTGTATTGCTCACGGGATAAATATGACTATGGGTTATCAGGAGCAGAAGAAAGCCGTTTCCTGCGGGCACTGGCCTTTATACAGATTCGATCCGAGACTTATAGAGCAGGGCAAGAATCCACTACAGCTTGATTCGAAGAGTCCGACTACCAACTTCGAAGATTATGCTTACGGCGAGAATCGTTATCGCACTCTCCAGCAATCAAAGCCGGAAGCGGCCGCGGAATTGATGAAACTCGCCAGCCAGGATGCGGCAAGAAGATATGAACTGATGGAGCAGCTTGCTAATTTGAAATGCGAAAAATAGAAAATTAAAGGGGTGGAGGAAATGAGAACAAGGTTGTCAAAAACAATGTATTTGATCCTTGCCGCGTTTTTTGTATTCGCAGGGTGTCAGCAGAAACAACAGGACGATGTGGATGTATATGCTCGTGAGCCGAACCTTCATACGATACGTATAGGCTCAGAATACGAAGTCATGGCGATTAACGCAACCGGCGGATTGGATGCATGGACCGATACTGTCGAACTACAGCTCAATTGCGTAGTGACATTTTATCAGCCCGACGGCAGTTCTTACCTGACACAGCAACAATTCAGTGTTTATCCCTGGTCAAATTCCCTGGAAATCGCCGGCAAAGAACCGCAAGGCGGCTTCGTCTGGAGACTTTCACAGGGGCATTTCGAGATATTGCAAGGTGACAGGAACATCACGAACAATAAAAATACGCTTGACAATCAGTGCTTTGCCGAAGCGATATTAAATATTGTTACTGCACCGGTTCGATTATTGGATCAATCTGTGGACTTTACCATCGATATGAATCCCGTCAAAATTCAGGGGAAATGGTTCTATCCGATTCAAAGACGCGGCAGGGCGGATATCGAGTCTATTCTTCGCATTCCCAAGGCTGTTTTTTATCAAAACAGGGATAATTCAATAATCGATGTTCTCTGGATCGATTGCTTGACTGTGGAACAATCTATAATAATCCGGGGATATGATTACGGTGAAATTGAATCCGGCAAAGCTGTCATTCCTCACAGAATAGAAATTTTTATCGCCGATTCACAGAAAAATCCAAAGACTCGACTGGTAAAAATAGATATTCAATAAATCAAAAGACTATTTAAAAAAACAAAGGCGGCCGGAATTGTTCAACCCGGCCGCCTTTTTCGTATTTCCCTGCCGTTATTCTTCCGGCATGTTTTTGTTCTGTCTGTTGACGCAGGATTTTTTAGTTTTGCTGCATCTGCTGCATTTGCATTTGTTGCATCATCATAAAAGCGCCCATAATCTCGGTCAGGTGCTCTTTCGGTATCGCAATATCCACTACTAATTTACCGTCTGCACCTTTGCCTGCTACCACGATATTGCTTTTTGTCGGAGCATTAATTTGTGGAAGCGGCATGGGAACCATCGCCGTAATCATTCTATATAATCGCAGAAGATTGAATGTTACCATAAAATCTGCCTTATCCGCTCCGGGAATCAATGCAATAGCCGCTTTCGTCTCGTCGCCGATCGGTTTTGTACCTCCGGCCTGAACCTCGTCGATCAGCTCGCGAATTTTTGAATCCACATTACCACCGACGGCACATACGAACAGACCTTTTGTCAATCCCCATCGATAATCAAATCCACCGCCGTACATTGTGTCCAACATTTGCGCTTCGGGGCCGCCCTGAGTGGATTTCATCGTAAGTTTCGCCGAATCTATTGAAACACCCTTGTAAGTATCAACACCCTTATTTACAGTAAAGCTCGAATCTATCCCAAGGCCTTTATAGAAGTCCAGAATACCGCTGGTTGTCATCATTTCCACTGCATCTTTGATTAAAGAATCGAATTTCTTGTCATCCTTCACTGAAATAGCATACTTAACCGAAAAGGGCGGTTTGCCATCGGTGTTTATCGATACCGAATAGGCTACCGGTCCGGTCAGACAATCAAGAACATTTGTTGCAAGGGTTTTCATTTTTGCAATTTTCTCGGCATCCATCGAATCGCCGCCCATAGCTGATAATATATCAATACTGGTAACCTGAAACTGCCTCATTAGAGGCGAGCCCATATTACATCCGTAATTCATTAACGCCCCGTCTTTCAGATAGGAAAGAAGATTATTTTCCTGTTGAGATGAAGTACTTCCAACAAACATTTTTGCCATATTTGTTCCCGGAACGGTGTCGATTGTTTTCTTTATGCTCAGGACATTGGGCTTGGGATTGATAGCTAAACTCACGGATTTTGTTTCTTTTAGCAGTGTATCTATTATAGTTGCATACATCCCGATTATGTTTTGCGCGCTTGCAAACTGTGCTCCCTGGCCGCTGTTTTCGAGGCTCTTCATCATTTCCTTCATCTGACTTAGTTGTGCCGTGATTAGAGGACCGAAGTTTCTGGAAACCTGCTGCATATTGACATAAGCCCAGATTGGTTCGTCCCCGGCTTGTTTCACTTGAGAGGCGTCGAGTATTGTAGCCAGTGTTGCCGCCTTTGCAGATGAGCTCGTTGCGATTCCCATTAGCTTCTTATATTCTACCATATTGTCATAGTCGTTCGCCCAGCTCATAAGGGCATAACTATCAACCTGAGAGACCAGTAAAACAGGGGTTCCGTTTTGCGTTATTTTGGAAACACCTTTATCGTCGGGTTGGGCGCAATTAGGATTACCATCAATGAACTGTTTATAATTCGTGACGGGAGTAAGGATGCCGACGAATATATTCGGCACGTCATTTGTCTGTGATTCCCGTCCCGGCATAGCTACGCCGAATACACTGAAATTACCATCCATATTTAAACCATTCAACTGAGGACTGCCTAATAGCTCCATCAACTGCGCTCTTATAAGCATTGAAGCTCCCATCGGCATAGGGGAAGCACCGGCGAGAAACTGGTCTGTTTGATTAAGAGTGTTATTAAAATTGTTAATTCGCACGCAAAAGATGGTTTCCGCCGGGAGTGTTTTCAACAACTGATCATCTGATTGAGCTTGCGCCCGAAGTGCCGGTATCAAAACAAAAGAAAGAATAAAACACACTGCGGCACATTTTCTTTCGATTTTTGTATTTAACATTTGCTTACCTCCAAAAATAATAAGTTTAAAATAATTTTCCTGAAAATACTTCGGTAGTGTCTTCTATTGTAAAGAACGCACATTCTAACAAATATTTTCATACTAACCTGATAAAAATATAAATTTTTCTGTAATTGACGATTCTGCCGGAGATGCACCATATTATATCTGAATCAGATATTACCACTAATAACTATACTGAAACAGTCAAAATTATCGGCCTCGTGCCGATTTTAAGAAAATGCTTATATCAAAACGGCAGAAGGAATTTAATACAATCCGACACTTAGCAAGCACATCATACAAAATTTCCAGATTTGTAACTGCTTTATGACCTTGGAGTTGCACTGTACAAATCGATAAAGTTACCTGTATTTTTGATAAAAAAAACTAAATCGGTGGTTTTGGAGAGATATCTGAGAAGTATTTAATCCCTTTATAATATTACTTTTACGGGGATTAAAAAAAGTTAAGCATGCCGGTTATTCAACCGATAAATTTGTTCGTAGGAGAATGATTTTAGCTTTTTTCGAATTTTGATGAATAGTAATTAAATCATGTTATCGGGAAATCATTTAGCATGTACATTATGGTAACTAAATTAAAAAAAAGAGTTAGTTACTTCAGATTCGCTTTATGCGTCCTGCTTTTGGCGATTTTAACCGGTTGCGGTAATAAGTTTTTCGATCCGACACAGGTCGGCAGATTCCGCACCGTCCCGGCGGTTAATGTGATTTTGGATTCTCTCGGAGTAGCGGAAGAAACGCCCGTGGCGTGGGAGGAAGGAGAAGAACCAAGACCGATAGATACGGTGCCGGATGAGGTTGATTATACGTTCAGAGCCGGGGATATTATACGGGTTGATATATATGAACTTTTCGGCCTGGGGACGCGTATGTTTAACGACTTCCCCGTGTCCGAAACCGGAAAAATATCCATACCGGAAGTCGGAGTGGTCGAGGTTGTAAATCTGACCGAGACACAGCTCGAAGAAAAGATAAAACAAATTCTCTCTCCAACCATATTAAAAAATCCGTTGGTTACGGTGACATTGATGAGCTCGCAACAGCGTGTTTTTTCTATATTAGGCGACGGTGTGCTCGCCCCGAACAGGTACGTTATTCCCCGGTATAATTTCAGATTAACTGATGCGATTGCTATGGCGAGCGGAACAAGACAGTTTAACGTCAGCTATATATATGTGTCACGGCCTTTGAAAGACGATGGAAAAACACAGCCAATCAGTAAGTCGGGACTCGGCGGACGGGCACAAAAAGCAACTGAGAACATAATTCCAACACCGGCACAACAGACAAACCCGTCCTGGACACACAATCAATCACAATGGCCTAAAAGCAGAGTTGTTATATCTTCATCCGAATTAATAACGGACAGGGAATCCGCCGCGATACGAAAAAGGTATCAATTGCTGCAGAACAGCAATTGGAATACGACAAACCGGCAAAACATCTGGCAAATGTCCGAGATGTCCGATACGACCTCGATAAACGAACCGACAAGCGTACAGGAAGTACTGAAGACTTTGGCTGAAAGATCCGGCGGAGAAACCGGAACAACCGGACAGGTAAACTCCGCGAACGGATCAAGGTCATATGAACCTCGAACGCTTCCGGGTGTACAGACCAATAATTCGATGAATCAACAGGGGGTGTATGGGCAATCAGCGGGAACAGTTACCGTGAGCGGACCTGGCAATTCGTCGAGTGACGCAAGTTCTGGGCATATCGAATGGGTTTATAAAAACGGCAAATGGGTTCCCACGCAGGTCGGAGATGTCGGACCGGTGGAAACCAGGAAAGAAAACGGGAATATGGAATGGGTGTTCCGAAACGGAAAATGGGTACTCGTGCAGACCGGCCGGGCAAAGCCGACGGAGCCGATTACTCAAAGGCAGCCCGGTGAACAATTCATTACCCCACCGGAACAAGTAGCCGCACCCGATTTCGGATGGACTGAACAGGGAACAAGAACGCGGCTAATAAAGATACCGACAGAAAAACTAATTACCGATCCGAGATATAATATTGTTATAAAACCGGGCGATACTATTTTCGTCCCCGTCGATCTCGTAGGTGAATTTTATATAATGGGTAATGTTAACAACACAGGACCTATTCCTATCACAGGTCGTCCGATGACTCTAAAACAGGCCATCGCCGCGGCGGGCGGTCTCGGGCCTTTGGCGTGGCCGAAACGTTGTGAAGTGATAAGAAGAATCGGCAGAAAAAAAGAAGAAATCGTTATGGTGGATTTGGATAAAATTTTCAGCGGAGAGCAGCCTGATTTCTTTATAAAGCCGCATGACACAATTAATGTCGGCACTCATGCAACGGCAAGGTGGCGGGCAATTTTGCGAAATGCTTTCAGGGCCACATACGGCTTCGGCTTTGTTTATGATCGTAATTTCGCGGATATAGATTTTGTTGGCGCCGAACCTGTGACGCGGCAGGTGCTTAACTGGTTCTGATAAAAAGTAAGGCAAAAAGGGCAGGATGGTGATTTTCCACGGTTTCATCCTTTTTGATTCTTAGCTATTCGTATGGTAGGCAATATCATATCTTCGGTCTCTGAGAGATTCAATTTTGCCGGAGTTTTGTTTTGCAGTAGTATGCGGCAGACATCACTGCAAAATGCTCACAAAATCAGGGCAAAATTGCAGGAACCGGCTGCGCCCAAACGGAGATGGTCCAAGCTTGGAACACATAATTACGTAAAGATATCTGTAACAGCGGTACTATTCTGGTATCTTTTTCACAGGGAAATAAACACTATTGTTTACAGGTGGGTGACAGACAGTAGCTGGTCGCACGGATTCCTGATACCTTTTTTCAGCCTGTATTTTATAAACCAGCATAAAAAAGAAATTCTTAATACTCAGAGCAGACCTAACTATATGGGTTTGTTTTTTTTAATATGCTCGATTTTGTTTTATATTTTTAATATAGTCAGCCCTTCGGGATGGGCATATTTCCGCGCATTGTCTATGATAGCGGCTCTCGGGTCTGTTGTTTTGTTTCTGGGGGGATGGCGTTTAATAAAATATACCTGGCTGCCGATTAGTTATCTTGTATTTGCCGTACCTCTGCCGGGCAGAATTTACAGACAAATTACAATACCAATGCGGCAATGGGCGGCTACCGCCGCCGCGGGTATTCTGAATCTGGTCTCCGGAATGGAGGCTACGGCAAGAGGTGTTATTATAGATATGATATATAAAGGCCGGCCCCTGGAACCTTCACTTAACGTTGAAGAAGCTTGCAGCGGGATGCGGCTGTTAATGGCTTTTCTGGCTTTGGGAGTGGCAATGGCATACTTGCATCATCGGCCGATATGGCAAAGAATCGTTCTTTTAGCCAGTACGATACCGATTGCAATAGCATGCAATATCGTAAGAGTCACTGCTACAGGACTTATTTATGTCCTGATACATCCCAAATATACCCAGGGTCTTTATCATGATGCGCTCGGAATGGCGATGCTTCCGCTCGCATTCGGTTTGTACGGTTTTCTCGCATGGTTTATGTCGAGCTTATTCATTAACGAAGATGAGGTGATCCGGGAAGATATTGTGGTCCGCAACGGTGATTCATGATGCGAAACAGAAAAAACAATATTCGAGTTTATATGCAGCCTGCCTTTCTGATTTGCACGGCAGTACTCGCATCAGCCGGTGCAGGCATGTCGATTACCATCAACAAGCTCGGTGTATATCTGAAGAAAGAGCCGATACCTTTGAAGAAAAATTTAAATATGCTTGATGAGAATGGTTTAGCTTCTTTTAGAGTCGAACAGCATAACAAACGGAAAATCGACGATGAGGTAGTCAAAGCGCTTGGGACAGAAGACTACATCAACTGGATCGTGGAAGATTGTAATACAGGGCAAGACAGTCCGTATCGAAGGTGTCTTTTATTTATAACTTATTACGATTGCCCGGACAAAGTGCCGCACGTTCCGGAAGAATGCTATGCCGGCGGCGGCTTTCAGCGGCTGGCTTCCGACAGCGTGATACTGAGAATTGACAACGGCCTCGATTTCGAGAGAAAAATTCAGGCAAAATATCTGGTTTTCGGCAGTTCCGGGGCGAATCTCTGGCGAAATTCCGGCAAGTTTCCGGTTCTTTATTTTTTTAGAGTTAACGGGGAATATGCCAGCGGCAGAGAAGAAGCCAGAAGAGCTCTAAATAAGAACCTTTTCGGCAAATCGTCGTACTTCAGCAAGGTGGAGCTGGCTTTTAATCAGGCCTCCGTCCTGCCGGGTAAAAAAAATGAAACGATAGCGGCGAGTGAGAAAATTCTATCTGTGGTTTTACCTATTTTGGAAAAAGAGCACTGGCCCGATTTACATAAATGAAATAACCGGAAAATTACGAAATACCAGGCCCATGAAATACAGTATTAAATCAGAGAATAAAAATATATAACGAGGTTGAATTATGACGAGGAGGAGGCTGAATAAAAAAGTAGCACTGATAGGTTCGGCGGTTTTTGCAACAATCGCTTTACTTATTATCTTAGTGATTTTTCAACTCGGCAGAGATCCGGCGGAAATTATCCAGGAAGCTCAGGCCGCATTGAATGATGCCCGCCAGGCAACTGAACCACAAGCAAAACAACGCTACTATGACAAGGCGGAAAGAAATCTTCGAGCGGCGTATATGAAGGCCAAAGACAACATCCTCAGAGAAGAAGTTCTGTTCATGATGCTGGATATGTACCTCGAAACCCAAGAATGGCCTTATATTGTGGCATGTTGGGACGAAATGATTAATATCAATCCGGACAATGCCAAAGCTCGCTACGGCAAACTCAGGTACTTTCAAATATTGGCAGAAAGCGGCACCGGCGGGGCCTGGCAGAAAGTTCACGAAGAAGCAACTGAATTTATAAAAATTGCCGGGAATGCAGGACTTCTTAAAGAGGAAATCACCAAATGGGATGTCCCTGGAATCGAGCAAAAACCTGCGAGACAACAATATCTTGGGCCGTATTTGTATCTGCTCAGGGGGATAAGCTCTCTTGAAATGGCAAGCGCCGGAGCAGTGACAAATAAAGACGAAATGCTCACTCAGGCCATCGAGGATATTAGGAAGGCGCAGCAGCTTGATCAAGATAATATTGACGCATACTGGCATCTGGCGAGGGCAATTGTGGCAAGAGGGGAAATGCTCTCTTCTTTGGGCAATTTCGAGGAAAAAGATAAATCAGTCGAAGAGGCTAAGAATATCCTGGAACAGGCGGTTAAGATTGCCGGCAATAATCCGAGAGCTTATATTAATCTTATGCAATTGAAACTTATGCTCGCTAAAAACAGCACCCCAGAGTTGCGAAGGGAAAACCTTCGTTCTCTTGAGTCGGATTACATCTCACTTGCAAAAAGGTTTAACGGCAGTGCGGAAATATTTGCCGCACTTTCAGAGTATTATTTAATCTACTCGAAATATTCCGGGCCGGGCCTGTGTCAAAAAAATCTCGACAGCGCGATCGAAACCATCGAAAAAGCGATATCTTTAGACGAGCTGAATGTTGGCTATGCCATTGATGCGGCAGATTTATTTTACCGCAGGTATTCCATGTTCGGACGGCAGGAAGATATTCTCAAGGCTCTGGAAATAGCAAAAAATGCACTGGATTTGCCGCAAGTTCAGGACACTTCAGGGCCCCAACATCAGACAAGAATAATTTATCGATTCCAGCTTTACGCCTTTATGGCGAATTGTTACCTCGAGCAGATATTAGCATCTAAGTCACAAAAAACAGAGTCTGATGTTCAGGTTTTACTGAGCAGCATGGAACAGGCCGTACATGAAATAGAACAGATTCTTGGCAGCAAGGAGGAACCACTCGTAGTCAAATGGCAGGGGATGCTTGAGCTTGCCCGGGGAAATCAAAAAGCCGCCGTGGAAAAATTATATTCGGCATACGAGCAGCTTAAAGCTTTGAAGCCGTCAACCCCTCCGTGGCCTAAAGATATGGAATTCGCATATCTGTCCTATACACTCGCGAATATTTTCAAAGATACACCCGAAATTGGTGCCGTTAAGGATTTTCTGATTAGCGCGCTATATTCCGGAATTGCGGATGTAAAACCCGAAGCTCGACTGGATTACGTAGAAGCCGCCATGGACTTGAATCCATGGATGGAGGTTATACAGCATATTGACGCATTCGAAGAGTATCACGGCTCCGGCAGAAAAAGCCAAAATCTCCGGATTAAGACTTACATTCGTGCAATGCAATTTGATGAGGCCGAAAAAGAATTAGCCAAAAGGTACGACAACGACGCTGAGACAATTAAGCTGCGTTTGGCACTTATACAGGCTAAGATTCGTCACACTCAAGCGGAAATAACGCAAAAGCAAAAAAGAGACAGCTCGATATTACAAGAGACAGGGCAGCCCGATACACAACCGGACGATTCCGACCGATACATGACACAGGAACTGATCCGTTATAAACAAATCGAATCGGACCTGGCGGAAAAAATCCTGGCGACCGAGCCGAATGCCGTCGAGCAATCCTTATTAATAAGTGTCTGCAAAAATTATATAGCACAGGACAAAGCCGGCCCGGCAGAAGATTTTATCGCTCGATATTTGAAACATTTCCCGGAAAATATAACCGCACTTGTTTACTGGCAGGTACTTCGCGAGCCCGTGCCAAAAGAAGTCACGCTGCAAAGATATAAAGATATAGAAGAAAAAACTCTTCTGAATCTGACTGATCCGTTGTATAAGGCCCTACACCTCGGCATATTTTACCGCCAGTGTGACATGCCTGAAAAAGCAATCGAACAGCTAAGAACCGCCATTAGCCGGGGCGCGTCGATGAATCATGCTCCCGGAGACAGGATTTTCAATCAGGTAAAACTTGCCGTTGAGCACCTTTTTGAAATAGCACTGCTAACCAACAACTGGGAGCTTGCGGAAGAAGCAATTAAAACGGCTCGCAACGAGGACCTCGACGATTGCCGAGGTATGGTTTTCGAATCACGTCTGGC
The DNA here is from genome assembly GCA_016933295.1 of Sedimentisphaerales bacterium. Lineage (GTDB taxonomy): Bacteria > Planctomycetota > Phycisphaerae > Sedimentisphaerales > Anaerobacaceae > JAFGPS01. The sequence goes on from JAFGBG010000003.1 coordinate 16,267, forward strand.
TGCGGCAAAAGGTGAGCTTGAGAAAGCACTCGCAAAAATCGATGAATGCTTGAAACAAAAACCCGTATTTTCACAAGGCTACTTAATCAGAAGCAATATTAACGCCGCTCTTGGCAGCGAGTCTGCATCTATGGATGACATCGCTAAAGCGGCTTCTCTTAATCCCCTGGACGGATCTGTTGCCAAAAAAGCGGCAACGGCATTATATATACGAAACCGGAATCTCGGTGACAATGTTTTGCCGAATCAGGTCGCCGAAGCAAGAAGCGCTCTTGAGAGAGCAATCAGGCTCAATATTAACGATCTTGAATTGCACGGGCTTTATGCCGAATTCATAGCTTCTGCGGAGCCTCTTAAAGCCATTGCAATCCGGCAGGATATACTGGAGACCGCTCCAAGTGTGGAAAATGCCATTTTACTCGGAAAATTAGCAATGAAGGTGGCGCTCGAACAGGCAAACACAGACAGTAAAGAAGCATTGTTAAATATTGCCGGCTCGGCTTTCGAACAGGCAAAAATAATGGATCCTAAAGACAAGAGAATGCTTTATTACTATGCGGATTATTTCAGAACCAGGGGAATGGAAAACGAGGCAATGAAACTCCTGGCCGAATCGCAGGATAATCAATTACTTTGGAATCACTATTTTCAGCTTGGTCGCTACGAAGATGCCGGGAAGGTCTTAACGAAGGCATATAAAGAAAATCCTAAAGACGCAGGGGTACTGAGAGGTCTGATTCAGGTTGCCGAAAAAACGGTGGATCAGGAATCTGTAAAAAAATATTCCAATGAGCTTATACGACTCGAAGACACCGCGGCAAATAATCTCTCTCAGGTACAGGCTTATCTCAGGACAGGGCTTATAGACGAGGCCGAATCCAAATTACAAAGAATTAAGAAGAAATATCCGGATGAGCCCGGCCTACTTTTGTTAGAAGCGTGGCTGCTGTTAAAACAGGGACTACCGGAGGCGGCTTTGGAACTTGCGGACAAGAGCCTGCTAAGTGAAAAAAATAATGCGGCGGCATGGTGTTTGAAGGGGGAAATTAATATTGAGCTGGCAGAATACGACAAAGCAATCAGTGATCTTAGAACGAGCAAATTATTGTCGGACGACCCTATAACGCGCGTATATCTGTCAAGAGCTTATTTGAATGCGAAAAGATATGAAGATGCCATTACCGAATTGAAAAATACAATAGCCGTCCCGAATGCTCCACAGGAAGCGAGATTATTGCTTGAACATATCTATACTCAGCTCGACAGGAAAGAAGCGCTGATTAGATTCTACCGGGATATGATGGATGAATTTCCCGATAATGCGGAATGGTTTAATCGTGCCGGCGCATTTGCGCTTAAAACCGGCAGGTATGACGACGCCGAACTGTTATATCAAAAATCCTGTCAAATCATACGTAAGGCGAATCCCGGCCAAAGTCCAAAAGAGCTTGTGGAAAATTTGACGTACGCTACGGCGTTGGACGGATTTCTCAAGGCGCTGCTTATGGGGGCCGGGGAATCCGGCACAGAGCGATGGATTCCCGGAAAAGCCGACAAGGCCCTTGAGGAATGCAGACAATATTTGGATACAAGTTTTGCTCCAATAGCATATTTGAGAATGGCTGAAGCAAATTATAAATATGGAAATAAATCCGATACTTCGAAATACTGCCGGACGGCTCTTGACAAAACGGGAACAAATGAGGCGCTTGCCTCAGAAGTCTTGATGAGGATGTTTCTAATGCTTGGGGCGGATGAAGTATCCGATTATTGCATGCAAAGGCTCGAAAGCAATCCGGACTCAATTGCGGCCAATTTTACAATGTTTAATTTGATAAATATTAAAAAGGACTATATTAATGCCCTTAACTATATAAGTAAATGCGTCGATTTGGCCGATCCAGGTGATCCCGGCAGGGCTAACTATATCATTAGAAAGGTAGAAACGCTAATACAGCTTTATGAACAAACTTCCGATAACAAATATATCGATATGGCCGTTGCTGATTACGAAAGTCTCCTTGCTGAAATGCCGAAGAATATCAATGTTCTGAATAATTTTGCGTACTTGCTGGCTGAGCATAATAAGAGGTGTTCGGAGGCTCTTCGGTATGCCAAACAGGCATTGGATGCGAAACCAAATGATCCTGGAATCATGGATACTTATGCTTATGTGTTGCACAAAAACGGCGAGAACCTGGAAGCCGCCAGGTATGTTGAAACGGCATTGGAGCTATATAGCGAACGGAGCATAAACCATGTGCCTCCGGAAGTATATGAGCACAAAGGCATGATAAAAGAAAAACTCGGAGCGAACGGTGAAGCACTTGCCGCATATAAAATGGCCCTTGAAATCGGTTCTGACGTATTGACGGAAAAAGTCCGCGAAAGGATAACCAGAGCCATAGAGCGTGTTTCACCATGATAATTTGTACATAGAGCATGAAGTAGTATCTGAGATATGATATTTACTTCATTGTTTAATTATAAACGGAGATTGAAATGGCAGAAGGAAAACCAATGACCTCGAACAAGCTGACAACACCGGCGATGCTCCGGTCGTCTGAAGCTTCATCGCTTACGGCTAAAGAGGTGCTTGGGATTTTACGACGCCATGTTTTACTGATAATTATTTTAACTATATTGGGTCTTTTCGCCGGCGGGGGCATATGGAAACTTTTACAGAAATATTCGCCTAAATACACCGCCACAACTTATATCCAGGTCCTCTCGCCTGTGCCGACGGATCCCATGACCATCGGCACCGCCCAGCTGCAAAAAGATATTTTATATAATCATCGCCAGTCCATAGCCAATCTTATAAAACAGCAGAGCACCCTGCAGGATCTGGTGGCTCTGGATGACGTCAAACGGACGGATTGGTTTAGACGCAGAGATAATAACGTCAGAAAAGCAGTGAAATATTTAAACCAGCATTTTAACGCTTATGCGCATCGTGATAGTGAATTTGTTGAAATATCGATGACGTGTCGTGACGCGAAAGAAGCGGCGGATATTGTCAACAAAATGCTGGATTTGTTTCTTAAAAGTAGGGGATCTGCAGAGAGAGGAGAAGTAGGTCAGAGGCTGAAAGAGCTCGAGGAACAGAAGACGGACGTAGAGAGGGAATTAAGGGCCGCCGAGACGAGCCTTAATGATGTGCGGCAGGCGTCCGGGATAAGCGATCTCGAAATGCCGGTCGGTCGAAACTTCCAACACACTATTACCTTGACATTGAATAGTCTCGAACTACAGAAAACCGAGCTCGATCTGGTAATAAAACAACTCGGCGCCGATATCCAGAATCTCGAGCGTTTAGCCGAAGATCCCATGAACGACCAGATTGAATTTGCCATAGAACAGGACCCCGTCATGATTGTTCTCGCTCAGCAGCTTGTTTTCCAGGAAGCCGAGCTAAGGGGGCTGCTCACGAGATTCGGCGAGAATCACAGGGAAGTGCTCCAGATAAGACAATCGATAGAAGAAATTCAGAAAAAGAGAGAGCTCAGGAAAAACGAAATCGCCGAACAGACAAGTAAGGCAAATCTTAAAAATGCAAGAGATAGTTTGATCGTGCTGCAGCAAAGATTCGAAGAACTGGAAAATCTCCGCCTTGCCGCCGAGGCAAAAAAGAGAGACCTCGACGAAGCCCGCATACAGTATGGCCAGAGGCTGAAAATAAGAGATGAAAGAGTCGAAATGCTCGATAAAATCAAGGAGCAGATCGAGAAATGGAAGATGATCGCCAAAGATCCGGAAACACCTAAAGTGCAGTCCGTAGGAGATGCTCCGCGACCGCTGGAAATGGTATTTTCCCGGCAATGGTGGCTCTGGCTCCCAAGCGGATGGATGTTGGGGCTTTTGTGCGGTATAGGACTCGCTTTCCTGATTGAGCTGGCAAACGACCTTGTAAAAACTCCGAGTGACATCGCCAAGTATGTCAGGATTCCTCTTTTGGCCGTCATTCCGGATTCGTCGGAAGATAATCAGGTTCGCGGCCTCGATCTATGCCATATTGTTCGCAAGGCACCGTACTCTATTATCAGCGAATCTTACAGAAGATGCCGCACTAACCTGAAACTCTCGGGTTCGACGGAATCTACAAAGACCCTGCTTGTAACGAGCGGCATGGCCGAAGACGGCAAAACTTCCACTGCGGTCAATCTTGCCACTACATTTGTGGCCGCCGGTAAAAAAGTGCTTCTGATAGACGGCAATTTCAGGCAGCCTAACCTGCATATTCTGTTCCCGAAGATACGTTCCGCCGGTTCCGGGGCGGTCGGTTTTGACTTTGGTCTTAGCAGCGTTCTAATGAATCAGTGCACATCAAAAGAGGCTGTAAGGTCAAGCGAAATAGAAGGACTCGACCTCATTGATTGCGGCCCGATTCCCGCCAATCCGGCCGAACTGCTCAGCAGCGAACGGATGGAGGAGCTGCTCCGGGAACAACGTAAAAAATACGATAACATTATTATCGATAGTCCGCCGGTCCTGCTTGTAAGTGATGCGACGATACTGGCCGGGTTCGTTGATGCGACTATTGTAATTTTCAATGCTTCCGCTACAAGCAGAGGCGCCGCCCAGAGAACCGTTCGCGAGCTCAGAGATGTGGATGCTAATATTGTCGGTTGCGTACTTTTTGCCGCAAGGGCTATAAAGGGCGGTTATTTCCACGAACAATTCAAATCATACCGTAAGTATCAAAAAGCACAATTGGCCCGACGCTGAACATAAATAAAATCAACGACCAAAAAACCATTTGCCTCCGAACGCTTTTAGTAGTATCATTCATTCTTTATATAGCGTTTCTCTCCACAGGAGCGCTCGCGAATTTTTTGTGAATTTTCCGGTTATTGCAAGGACTACTCAATGGAAAAATATCTCGTAACGGGAGGGGCCGGTTTTATAGGCTCCAACATCTGCAGAAGGCTCGTCTCGGATGGTTGTTTTGTGCGGGTTATCGATAATCTGCTGACGGGCAAAAAAAGTAATCTCGCCGATATCTTTAATGCCATAGAATTTATCGAGGCCGACATGGGCGATGAAGATGTCGCCCGCACGGCCATGAAGGATATCGATATCGTTTTGCACCAGGGTGCGCTGCCTTCCGTTCCCCGCAGCGTCGATGATCCCGCCGCTTCGCATAAACATTGTCTTGACGCAACCTTCACGCTGCTTTTAGCCGCACGGGACGCCGGGGTCAAACGTTTTGTTTATGCCGCAAGCTCTTCCGCTTATGGTGATACGCCGATTCTCCCCAAGGTTGAAACAATGCCTCCGTCGCCGCTTTCGCCTTATGCGGTCGGCAAGCTCACCGGCGAATATTATTGTTCGGTGTTCGCTCAGGTTTTTGGACTTGAGACAATTTCATTGAGATATTTCAATGTATTTGGTCCATATCAGGATCCGAAAAGTCAATACGCCGCCGCAATACCGGCATTTGTGACATCTATTTTGAATGACATTCCGCCGACCATTTACGGTGACGGCGAACAGAGCCGCGACTTTACATATATTGATAATGTTGTCGAAGCCAATTTATTGGCGGCAAGAACCAAACACACTGAGGGGCAGGTAATCAACATCGCCTGCGGCGAAGCGGTCACAGTCAATGAAATAATTGCCGTGATCAACGACTCACTCGGAAAAAATATAGCGCCGAATCATGTGGAGCCGCGTCCCGGCGACGTCAAGCACTCGCTCGCCGACATATCGGCAGCCCAAAAACTAATCGGTTATAATCCCGTCGTAACGTTCGAACAGGGTCTCCAAATGGCTATAGACTGGTATCGAATTTCTCAGTCATAACATTAAACAGAAATCTCGCTGTATAATGAAAAAAGTACGTAATTCGAAGCAGGGGCTAATAAAAGCAATTTTCAAAGTTTCCGTTTGTACAGTGGACAATAAGCCGACGTTGACATCCGTTCCCATCTTCCGTAGAATAAATGCGATATTGATAAATTTGAAAGGAAAAGGATTATGAAATTAAGGGGTGTTGTACTTGCCGGCGGTACCGGTTCACGCCTTATGCCTTTGACCAAGGTTACGAATAAACATCTGCTGCCGGTCGGGCAAAAACCGATGATTTTTTATCCTATCGAAAAAATGACCTCGATAGGCATCGAGGAAATCCTTATCGTAACTGGTATCGACCATATGGGCGACGTGGTTAACCTCCTCGGCTCCGGCAAAGACTTCGGCTGCCGCTTTACGTATAAAGTTCAGGATCAGGCCGGTGGAATCGCTCAGGCGTTATCGCTGGCCGAAAATTTTGCGGATAACCAGCCAATAGTGGTCATACTCGGCGACAATATTTTCAAAAACAGTATTAAAAGCTATGCCGGCAAATTCATGGACCAGAAAAACGGCGCGAGAATATTACTCAAACATGTATCCAATCCTCAGCGTTTCGGCGTTGTGGAAATTATTGGCGATAAGGTTGTCGCAATAGAGGAAAAACCAAAGCGGCCAAAATCGGATTTTGCCGTGATCGGTGTTTATTTTTACGATCCGTCGGTTTTCGATATAATACGTACCCTCAAACCATCGGCCCGCGGCGAATATGAAATTACTCATGTAAATGAGGCTTATATTGCCAGGGGACAACTGGCTTATGATATTCTCGACGGCTGGTGGACGGATGCGGGAACATTTGAATCGCTTAACAAAGCCAATGAGATGGTTCTCGTGGATCCGCCGCAATAACAAAATACGAAAATCGTTAACTCGATAAGAACAAGATGAAAGTTATAGAAACCAAAATTCCGGGGGTACTTATATTAGAGCCGGATGTGTTTTCTGACCAAAGGGGTTTCTTTTTGGAAATCTGGCACAGAACACGTTACGAGAGTGTCGGCATTAAGGGGCCTTTCGTACAGGACAATGTTTCATTTTCACAAAGAGGAATTCTAAGGGGTTTGCACTACCAATACCCGCAATCCCAGGGCAAATTAGTTCAGGTCTTATCAGGCAGGGTTGTAGATATTGCCGTAGACATTCGAGTGGGTTCTCCGACTTTCGGCCAGTGGGTCGGCGAAGAGCTCTCCGACGTGAATCACAGGCAGATATATATACCGCCGGGTTTTGCTCATGGATATTGTGTAACCAGTGAGACGGCAATGTTTTCATATAAGTGTACGGATTTTTACAGTCGTGCGACGGAACACGGCGTCATCTGGAACGATCACGAACTTAATATCGACTGGCCCATAAAAAATCCGATTCTTTCGAGCAAAGATTCGGGATATCCGATGCTTAAGAATATTTCACAGGACAAACTTCCAAATTTCGGAGACTTTAAATGACTTCCTGCCACACCAGCGTTTCCATTTTGGGAGGCAGGGGAATGCTTGGCTCGGACCTTGCCAAAATATGCGAACAGCAGGATTTTGAGGTAAATATTTTCGACTTACCCGAATTTGACATAACAAATACCCGGCAACTGGAAAAGGCCGTCGAAACTTCGCAGATAATTGTAAATTGTGCCGCTTATACCGACGTCGATGGAGCCGAAAATAATTCCGAATCGGCATATAAAATTAATGCAGAGGCGGCGGGGCGGCTCGGCGATATTGCCCGGAAGCTTGACAAATGGGTCTTACACATTAGTACCGATTTCGTTTTTAACGGCAGATTAGACAGGCCCTATATCGAGACTGATCCGACAGAGCCAATCAGCACGTACGGCAAAACAAAGCAAGCGGGTGAACAGCTACTGGAAAAAAGTGGTTGCAGACATTGCATTTTGCGAGTGGAGTGGACATACGGCTCGGCAGGAAGTAATTTTATAACCAAGATGATACAACGTGCAAAAGGCGGCAAAATATTGAGAGTCGTCAACGACCAAATCGGTGCGCCGACGGCTACGACCGCAGTCGCCGAAGTAGTTTGCGAGCTTCTCCGCTTGAAACCGATCGGTATATTCCACTTTGCAAACTCCGGGTATGCCAGCAGGTTCGAAGTTGCACAGTTTATATTTGAAAAGCTCTCGATGAAGGTTAACGTCCGGCCATGTAAAACAAGCGACTACACAACTGTAGCGGCAAGACCTCTGAACAGCCGCTTTAACTGCGGCAAAATCTCCACTTTGACTGGTGTGCCGATCGAACATTGGCAAATTCCACTTGAACATTTTTTGAGGAATATATGAAAAAGATTCTTGTCACAGGCGGTGCGGGTTTCATCGGAAGCAATTTTGTGCGGATGATGCTTTCCGAGCATAAGGATTACTTCGTGGTTAATCTCGATAAACTTACTTATGCCGGAAATCTTGAGAATCTCGCCGAATTTATGGAGCATCCGAATCACAAGTTCATAAAAGGCGACATCTGTGACGGCGGCTTAATCGAGAAAATCATCGATGAGTACCGGATAGATGCAATAGTTAATTTCGCCGCCGAGAGTCACGTTGACCGTTCGATAATGGAACCGAAGGTTTTTATTGATACGAATATTACGGGAACGCTAACTTTACTCGAAGTTGCCCGAAATAGGAAGCTGGAGCGTTTCGTCCAAATCTCGACGGATGAAGTTTACGGCTCGCTCGGCCCGGAAGGAAAGTTCACCGAACACACGCCGCTAAGCCCTAATTCGCCGTACTCCGCCAGCAAAGCGGCGGCCGATCATTTAGTATGTGCTTTCGGCCATACTTGGGATCTGAAGTACAATATTACCAGATGTTCAAACAACTACGGCCAATATCAGTTTCCTGAAAAGATGATTCCGCTGATGATTAACAACGCCCTGAATGATAAAGACTTACCAGTTTACGGCGACGGCTTGTACATTCGAGACTGGCTTTACGTAAACGACCATTGTACGGCAGTTTTTAAGGTTCTGCAAAAAGCGCCGCCCGGCGAGATTTACAACATCGGCGGATGTAACGAAAAAACAAATATCGAGGTTATTAACCTAATCCTGAATCGTCTGGGCAAATCAGGCTCGCTAATAAAACACGTTACAGACAGACCGGGCCACGACAGAAGATATGCTATAGACGCGAGCAAAATTATAAATGAACTTGGATGGAAACCGTCGGTAAGTTTCGAGGAAGGTATAAATAAAACCATCGACTGGTACCTGCAAAACTCAACATGGCTCGACAACGTTGTCTCAGGTGATTACCTGAAGTATTACGAATCGATGTACGGAAACCGCTAAAGAGCCGTCTCCACAAGCTCATGATCGAGAGATTCGTCTTCCATCAATTCTTTAATCAGGGGTGAATCAAAAAAGCGGCGAAGTTTTCGCTCAGATTTCTTTTGCGCATGGCGATGATTCAAATGCCTCTGTTTCGGTCGCAGTCCCGCCGTAGCATGGGCCAGATGCTCCATATACTTCATCATCTCTGCCGTATCGATGACCTCGGCGCGATAACCGTTTTCCTTGAGCTGGTAATACATCTGCTCGCCGGCAGTATAGCCTCTCCATCGATTTTCCTCCCGGAAACGAAGGCCGAATTTCCTTATCGGCTCGGCGCGATATATTGCACAGTAATCGCGAGGACATAATTCACGCTTTAGCTGCCTTGCACTCTGGTCGCCGAATAAATTACGTCGCAGCCATAATTTCGCTTTCTTCGTATCGGTAATTTTTTTTGTAAATTCGTACACCGGATGCCGCAATTCCAGCTTCCATGCACCCACTGCGGCACATTTTGGATCCTTATCCATGGGTTCGGTTAAACGTTCGAGCCAGAGCGGATGCTTGACAAAAGTATCGGTGTGCATAATTGCAAAGTATTTGCCGCAGCTATTTTCGAAACCCAAATCGAGCGCGGTTATAAATGCCTCCACCCAGTTTTCGGGAGTTTGTTGACCTCGTTCGATCAGCTTTATCCATGACAGAGACCTCAAATACGGCAGCGATTCGTCTTTGGAGCCGTTATCGACAACTATGACTTCTATCGGGATATTTTGTGTGAATTTTCTTATTGCGCGAAGGCAGGGTGTAATCAGTTCCCTGACCTGCCAATGCGGAATACAAATACTAACAAGAGGTTTATTCTTACCGCCCATCAGAACGAAACTCCTTATTCATTCTTAGTTACGCCATCTTATATCTTTGTGTTTAAAAATCAAGCTTTTTTTCTTTAATTTATAGGCCTGGATGGTAGAATAACCGGCAATAATCTGTTTAGTAAATTGTTGGTATCATGTTTTTATACCTCAGTTTTCTTGAGAAGGATACTTTAAACTGCCTTAGAAAAGGAAGTCTGCTTAATAAAATGAGGTATTATTGGAGCTAAAAAATTGAAAATTTCCGGTACTCGATAGAGCCGGATCAAGAAAATTTGGTTAAAACGATCCAAAATAGGCAAAGGCAAGCTGAATCCGTCTATGAACAAAATGATAAGCAACATTGTATTTACCAAAAACAGGCCTCTGCAACTTGAAGCTTATCTGGACAGCCTGTACAGATATTTTCCCGCTGAGATTATCAAGACATACATCATTTATAAAGTTGAGCTGTTTACCGAAGAATACGAATCACTATTCAGGAAATTTCCGGATTGTGTTATTGTAAAAGAAACGGATTTTCATAGTGACTTCATGCGGATATTGAGTGATGTGGATACGAAATACATACTGTTCGGAATAGACGACGTCGTATTCTTCGATACGGTTAATTTCGAGCTTATAGACCAAATATTTCAAAAGTACGGCGAGAATATTTTCGGTTTCACTTTGAGATTCAGCCCGGAATCCCTGAAAGATGGCGGGGATATTATCGATGAATATTCTGTTGCCGGCGAGCCGGTTTACAGACTCAATTGGAAACAAGGCCGAACACAACACACAAGATATCCATTCGAGCTTTGTTGTACTTTCTATACTACCGATTTAGTAAAAAAGGTAATTTATGGTTCCATGAACGGCAGCTCTTTGGTGAAAAAATTATTTGGTCCTTCCTCCGCTTTGATAAAAGTTTTCGAGAAAACCGGCTGGAAAAGATCTACATTAAAACGCTTCGGTTACTTTTTCAGCCCCAATACGCTCGAATCCTGGCCGTGCCGATGGTGCAGGAGCAATAGCGAGAAACTGCCGGATTACACATATTTCCAGAAACTCTGTGCTTCCGCCATACAGGTAAACATGGTCAATACCACAACAAGAAACGACCATGATGGAACGGATGAGCACACGGTCGAAGTTCTTAACGATAAATACAAAAATGGCTACAGGTTTGACATTGACTATGTTGCGGAAAAAAGACCTTCGGAACCCGGATGTGGACGTCAATATTTTAAGTTAAAAAAGTGTGAAGCACAGACAATATCTAAAAGCAGCGACTGAAAAACTTTTGGTGTTATATATGAAAGAGCCTTTGAAATATTTTCTCGAGCGAACGACCCCGTTCGGTACTCTGGCAAGAATGCACAGACAAACGAAGCTCGATAAGAAATTCCGAAAGTGGGAAAAAGCCGGCGCCATCGGCCCAATGCCCAATTTGGGAAAGCAAAAAGTAGTCATCGAATATATCAAGCGATATTCTCCTGAAATATTTATTGAAACAGGAACCTACAAGGGAAAAATGGTTTATGCCGTAATGCCGTATATCGGGCAGATTTACTCCATTGAGCTTGATTTAATACATTATCAAAATGCCCGGAGCAGATTTGCCGGTTATCCGAATATTCAAATTCTACATGGTCAAAGCGGCGAAATTTTGCCGCAGATTTTGAAAAATATCGACAAGCCCTGTCTTTTCTGGCTCGACGCCCACTATTCCGGCGGCTCTACCGCCAAAGCGGATTTGGAAACGCCCATAATGCAGGAAATGGAATGCATACTCAATCATCCGCTGGCTTCAAAGCATGTTTTGCTTATCGACGACGCCCGATGTTTTGTCGGTGAGAATGACTATCCGACACTGCATGCGTTCGAGGAATTCATCAAGAGGGCCTGCCCCGACTGGTTTTTTTATGTAGAGAACGACATTATCAAAACATATTCAAACAGAAAGCATATTAATGAGCCAAAATAATAGAACGGCTGTTCAGAATACAACAAATCGTAAAGATTTATGGTTAAACGACTATGCTCGTAATGTTACTTCGCAGTACGGCGAGGACGGAATCATCGAAAAGGTTCTGGAAACTTTGGGAGACAATGACAAGTGGTGTGTTGAATTCGGCAGTTGGGACGGGAAAGCATGCAGCAACACTTTTAGTCTTATCACCGATAAAGGATACTCGGCGGTTCTCATAGAAGGAAATCGCAAAAGGTATAAAGATTTGTTACAAACTTTTGCCGGTAATAATAAAGCTGTTATGATAAACGAATTTGTTGGTTACGACAGTGAAAACGGGCTGGATTCCATCCTTAAAAAAACTGCGATACCTGCCGATTTTGATCTTCTTTCCATAGATATAGACGGAAACGATTATCATGTCTGGAAAGCAATCAAAGAGTACAAACCAAAAGTTGTTGTGATAGAATTTAATCCGACCATTCACAAAACTGTCGAGTTTGTCCAGCCCCCCGATCCTCGCCTGCAGCAGGGCAGCAGTCTTTTATCGCTAACAAAGCTGGCAAAATCCAAAGGTTATGAACTTGTATGCGTTACAAAGACCAATGCCATTTATGTGCGAAGCGAGTTTTTCAAACTTTTTGGAATAAAAGACAACTCGGTTGAAAATATGATGACCGACGAGTCTTTGGTTACTCATATATTCTGTGGTTATGACGGCACAGTATTTATCCGAGGCTGCGGCGAGATACCGTGGCAGGGAATTACCTATAAAGAATCCAGAGTCCAGCAATTTCCAAAATGGGCCATTAAAAAAGTCGGAGACAGAAACATATTCAGAAGAAAACTGGGTAAGCTATATCGGCGTCTCAGGAAAAAGGGCGTAATTTAGCATATTTTCCGATGACATTTTTACAGCTAACACTTTCAGAAACACCGGATTTGAAGTGAACAAAGCAAAACGAATTTGTATTATTACGGACTTAAGCAACAAGCCGATTAAAATGTTCTCGGATCAAACACTCAAATTGGCCAAAGGCTTTATACGTTTAGGTCACGATGTTCGTTTTTTCAGCTATTGTGATGCTCTTTCTCAAATAAGCCCATTCAAAAGCAAAACTTTTTCCGAGTTCTTTTATAAAAAGCGGGTTGATGAGGTTCTTGCAGAGCAGCTAAAGAATTATCAACCCGATATTGTGTATATAAACTTCGCCAGAGCCCTTAATGCAGATACTATTATACGAGCCAGGCAATCAGTTCCGAATGCCGTTTTTATCGGAAGCGACGGCGATCCGTGGCCTAAACTGCAAAAAAACAGGATAGAAACCGCCAAAGAGCTCGATATATTAACTGCAACAAACGACGGTCAGTGGCTGCAGGATTACCGAGATGCAGGTGTGCCATTATGCATTTTCCTGCCGAATTTATGCGACCCGGATATCGACCATCGATACGATGTCGAGGAAAAATGGAAGACCGATATCTTATGGATCGGGAAATTGCATCATCATGCCGATACCAGCGAAACTTTCAGGGAAGAGTTGGTAAAGAAACTGGCCACCCGGGAAAATTCTTCTCTTTACGGCTGCTTCGGGAGACCAACAATCGGCGGCTTGGATTTTTTATATGCAATAAGCGGTGCTCGAATAGGTGTGAACGTGAATGCTTACCGCCCGGTTAAATTCTGCCACTCGGATAGAATCACGAGATATATGGCCTGCGGCACTTTCGTAATGGCAAGGAGATTTCCCGGTGCCGACCTTCTCTACAAGGATGGTGAGCACATAAAATATTTCGACGAAATCAAGGAGTTTTTCGAATTATCCGATTGGTACCTGGGGCACGAAGACCAGAGAAAAAAAATCGCCGATGCCGGGATGAAACGGATTCACGAACAATTTAACTGTGTAAAAATCGCCGGATATATAATCGAGCTGGCGGAAAAGGGCGAATATAAGGCCCCCTGGAATTAATCATCAAAGGAGTAAAAAATTAGTGGGAGATATTAATCAGCTAACATTTATTCGCAAATATTCGGGTATATTCAATGGCCCGTATCTCGAAGTCGGTTCAAAAGATTACGGCTCGACCCAGAATTTGCGTTCGCTTTTTTCCGGCGGCGGCGAATATATCGGTATCGACATGGAAGACGGTCCCGGTGTCGATATCGTTTTGGATATGACCGCCGATTTTAATAAAATCGATGTAAAACTCGGCAAAAAAAGGTTTGGCTCGATTTTCTGCCTCAGCGTTCTCGAACATTGCGATAATCCTTTCAAAATGGCGGCGAATTTGACTTCGCTGTTAAAGCCCGGCGGCAAAATTTGTATTTCCGCTCCTTTTGCCTGGCAGATTCACGGTTATCCCAATGATTACTGGCGTTTTACCCCCGAAGGCGTGAAAAAACTTTTTCCCTTGATTAAGTTCGACATGGAACAGAGCCTGGCTTCTGCCTCGAAAAAAAATGATTTTTATAATATTGACGATGACCTAGGCAAGATTTCTTTCAGCTTCAGTACATACCAAAAAGACGGGCACGTTCTGCGCGGCATATCGGCCAAGTTTCTCAAAACATTGTCCCGAATTGGAGTATGGCGATGGCTTACCGGTTATCGGCATCTTTTCAGGCCGACGAATGTTTTTATGATAGGGACATTAAAAGGCACGTAGCTTCGTCGGCAAAATATTTGTATTTACAGCAGGGAAAAAGCCTTACATTTTAAAAAACAACTGCCATGAATACCTTCCGAGCATTTTTGCCGCAAGTCTGATTTTTTGTGCGTGTTTTTCGCGGCGTTTTTTATTTGATATGATTGCGGCAAAAATATATATAAAAATCCCGACCAAAAAATTGAAAACATATCTTAGAATAATCGCCGGTTTGAAAATGCAGTTATAAATACCTGTTTTAAATCTTCCTTTGTGCTTTCTAAAGTAAGTAAGAAGGCTTTTGAGTTTCATCATATGCGTTTTTATTGGTATTTGATCCGACGAGCTTCCCCCTAAATGAGTAATTGCTGCATTTGGAACAAACACTATGTTCCAACCTGCCGCGATTATTCTATAACATAAATCAGCCTCTTCGTAATACATAAAAAAATTCTCATCCATTGCGCCGATTTCATCTATAATCGACCTGCGAGTCATTATTGCCGCTCCCATGAGAATATCCACGTTCACCTGCTCATTGAAGCTGAAATCAGACATGCGATATCTTTGATATTGCTTGCGGAAAATACCTATATTGCGAAAGACCGTGTTCTGATACAGGGCGGAATAAAAATCGGGAAAATGCCTTGTAGACGGCTGAATGGTGCCGTCGCTGTTCAAAAGCTTCGGGCCGCATGCTCCGGCTTTATCGTTATTATCCATAAATTCGATGAGAACATCGAGCGCGTTTTTATGCACTATTGTATCCGGATTTAGAAATAATATATATTTGCCCTGTGATTCCGGAATGGCGAGATTGTTTGCTGCGGCAAAACCCCGGTTTTCATTATTGACAATTAACTTTATTTTCGGGAATTTCTCTTTGATCGTTTCTATCGTACCATCGGTACTCGCATTATCGACTACAATCACTTCATAATCATATGAGGGCGGATTTTCCTCTATCGAACGAAGACAATTGCATAAATCCCGCCGCACGTTCCAGCTTACGATAATAATAGATAGTTTTGAATTTCTTTTCGTCATATCTGTGACTCTATTATAGTGGGCCGTCGTATAGTCATCAAAAGATTTAAAATAGAACCGAAGGATTTTTTGAATTAGCTGATGGATTATCGTTAGTCTGATAAAACTAATCGGCGGGGCGAATTATAGCTTAATATAAGATTGATATAATTGGAATTATTCCTTATAATTTTTAGCTTATAAAAGGATTAATCCTGATATTTGAAAAATGAACGGCGTTCGTAAGCGGTTATTCGAGCGATTCGATTGGATATCTTTAGCAGATGACTCGTTATATGAAAATCGATTTGGAGAAAGCACTCAGGGATGGGGAAAAAATATCCATCGAGCTGGGATGCGGACGAAAGAAAACACCCGGCAGAATTACGATTGATAAAGTCGATTTGCCGCATGTTGATATTGTCGCCGATATGGAAGACGGCTTGCTTTTTCTGCCGGACGATTCTGTGGATGAGATTCACTGCAGAAGTGTTCTTGAGCATATTGAGAATTTCGAGAATCTGATGAAAGAAATTGTACGAGTTCTCAAACCGGATGGAAGGGCTTATATTTTTGTGCCGCACTTTTCCAATCCGTATTTCTATTCCGATTATACGCACAAGCGTTTCTTTGGATTATATTCGTTCTATTATTTTGTAAAACCTCAATACCAGCTTCGCAGAAAGGTGCCGGATTATTACACCAAGACCAAGATAAAAATTCTTTCTCAGCGCTTGATTTTCAGGTCTTCCTTCAAGCTCCTCAATCCCTTCAAAAAATTATTCGGACGGCTCATCAATCTGCATGCGATTCTTCAGCAATACTACGAAGAAAATATGTGCTATTTATTTCCCTGCCATGGAATTGAGCTTGTTTTTACCCCGGATAAACAGAAAAAAAGTTGATACTTACCTTCCTTGAGCAGGGCAGTAATCATCACAATGCCGATTTCATCGCGTCGGCAACCGTTTGTACATCGGCTTCGGCCAGCCACGGGTGAATCGGCAAAGATAATATTTCGCCGCATATTTGTTCGGTGACCGGAAGCTTGACGTCGAATCCGAGGTCCAGATAGGCCTTCTGTTTGTGAACCGGGACGGGATAGTGGATTTGCGTGTGTATATCATGCCGCAAGAGCTTTTGCTGCAATGCATCTCTTTGTTGGCATTTTATTACATATAAATGATAAACATCCTCGGCGAATTCTGTCTCAACCGGGCCGACGACAGGTAATTCACTCAGAAGCGAATCATATTGAGCGGCGATTTGTCTCCGTTTGGCGTTCCAATTATCCAGATGTTTAAGTTTAATTCTTAAAACCGCCGCCTGAATCTCGTCCAGCCTGCTGTTGACTCCTACAAAATCATGCCTGTTCTTTTCGGGCTGGCCGTAATTTCTTAATTTCCTCATTTTCTCGGCCAGCTCAAGATTATCCGTCACAATCATGCCGCCGTCACCGTATGCGCCGAGATTCTTCGCCGGATAGAAGCTAAAACAACCGATATCGCCGATACCGCCGACTCTTTTGCCTTTGTATTTTGCGCCGTGAGCCTGTGAGGCATCTTCAATAACATAGAGGTTATAATTTTCGGCGATTTCCATTATTGTCATCATGTCCGCCGGATTGCCGTAAAGGTGAACAGGTATAATCGCCCGAGTCTTTTTTGTTATTTTTTTTTCAATTTGTGCCGCATCAATGCAGAATGTTTCCGGATCAATATCTAAAAAAACCGGCCTGGCGCCGTTTCTTACGATGCTGTCAACGGTAGAAATGAACGTATGGGAGACTGTTATGACCTCGTCCCCTTCGCCGATACCAAGAGCCTGAACCGCCAGCAGCAGGGCGTCGGAGCCGGAATTTACTCCTATGCCGAATTTCGTTCCAATGTAACGGGAAAATTCATTTTCGAAATTTTCCAGCTCCCGGCCCAGTATGAACCAGCCGCCTTTGAAAACTCCGTTAACGGCTTGTTCGATTTGGTCGGCTATTTCATTATACTGTTGCTGTAGTCCTGCAAATTCTATCATTTTTTTCTTACTACGCCGTCCTTGTTGAGTTGATAAGCTTTTCCACACGCACATTCCGTCGTTGTATTCTCAAAGATCAGATTTTTGCCGCACTCGCAGACATAACCCTGTATTTTTGCCGGAACTCCAAAAACGAGGGAATAATCGGGAACATCTTTCGTAACCGTGCTGCCTGCTCCGACCATTGCCCATGCTCCCACTGTAATACCACACATAATCGTTGCATTAGCGCCGATACTTGCCCCTTTTAGAATATGTGTTTTAACATACTCGGCCGGATATACCTTGCTTCTCGGCCTGATATCGTTAGTGAATGTCGCATTCGGCCCGATGAAGACATCGTCTTCTATTCTCAAACCGTCCCACAAATAAACGCCGCTTTTTATTGTGACATTATCACCGATGACAACATCACTCTCAATAAATGTATGGTCACATATATTACAATTTTTCCCAATGACTGCTTTTTCCAGAATATGTGTAAAAGCCCAGATGTGTGTCCCGCCACTTATGCGCTCTGTCTCCACAATCGCCTTTTCGTGTATATAGACTCCTTCGATTTTTTTATGCCTTGTCATCGTTTTTACCCTTAGCGGCAAGTTTTTTAAACTCTTTATAATCCCTTATGTAGTCGTCTGCGTTATAAAGCTCGGAGGCTAAAACCAGGCAAACCGAACCGGATGAAAAGTTCTCGATCTCTCGCCAGGTCATCGTGGGAATATACAGACCGTAATAGGACCTGTTCAGGTAATATTCCTTTTTCTCGTATCCGTTGTCCGTAACTACTGTAAAACTGCCGCTTGCCGCAATGATAAACTGCTTCAGGTCCCTATGAGCATGTCCTCCTCGCGACGCCCCTCCGGGCACATCGTATAAATAATAAACCCGCTTGATGTCAAACGGTATGTGCCGGAAGGATTCGATAAAAGTAAGATTTCCTCTTCTATCCGGAATTTTCGGAAGTTCTATCACTTCACATTTCGATGAATCCATGTTAATTCCTTTTATGAGACGCCAAGTGCCGGAAATCTGTATGCGACAGTTCCATGTCCTTCGCACGCATCGGTTTTTTACCGACCGATTCTCATTGTGTACTTTCCTATTCGAAAGTACACAATGCGGTTTCGCATTATACCAGATAGATTTTTTGTGCAAAGTACATTTTTACTCGGTTTTTATGCTTCTACATGACAAAACCGTGAGAGGAATTATGTAATAGACACTTGAACTGTAGTTTGTATTATTAGATGTCGAACCGTTTATTTTAGGAACATGAGTTGTTTGTTGGACGGCTCTACTGTAAAATATGCCGGAATAAGAAAAATTCGGAAAGAAAAAAGGCAATGAGAGTCCTTGTAATAATTAGTAATCCGAAACGTGCGAGCTTCAGGCAGAGAATAGCCGTACATCTTGACAAGCTGCGTTCGCATAAGATTGATTGCACGGTAAGAAAACTGCCTTCCGGCCCTCTTGCGCGGCGAAAATTGTTTCAAAAAGCGTCGAATTATGACTGTGTTATCCTGCATAAAAAAGCCTTGAATTATTTGAATGCGATTTGGCTTCGGAGGTACGGCAGAAAAATCATCTACGATTTCGACGATGCGATAATGTACGATCCAAGCAATCCGGAAAAACCGAGTCTCAAGCGGCTGAAAGCTTTTCAACGCACGGTTAGCCTGGCGGATATGGTCATAGCGGGTAATAATTACCTTGCCGAACACGCGAGGAAGTTTAACGGGAACGTCCATGTTTTACCCACCGGCCTGGACACGAAACCATATTTGATGCATGACGAGCCAAAAAAAGAAAATAATATTCGTCTGGTCTGGATCGGCAGCAGAAGCACTTTGCGCTACCTCGCCGACATTAAACCTGCGCTTGAAGAGATAGGGGCACGTTTTGACAACGTCGTTTTAAGAATAATATGCGATCATTTCTTCGATCTGAAAAATATCAAGGTGGAAAAACATGCATGGTCGCTGAAAACGCAGGTCTCCGATCTTATTACCGCCGATATCGGCCTTGCGCCGCTGCCGGACAACAGGTTTACACGCGGCAAGTGCGGCTTCAAGATTTTACAGTACGCTGCCGCAGGTTTGCCGATAGTAACATCGCCTGTCGGAGTGAACTCGGAATATGTCATAGACGACAAAACAGGCTTTCAGGCTTCGAGTATTCCACAGTGGATTGAAAAAATCACGGAACTAATTGAGAATGCTGAATTAAGGAAAAAAATGGGAGCTGCGGGCAGTATTAACGTTGAAAAATATGATGTTGATGTGATCGGAGAACAATTATGCGCTCTGCTCGACAAATCTCTCGCAAGCGAGGAGTCAGTTAAAAGCGACAAAATAGAAGTTTCCGACGTTGTGCCGGACAAAACCTCGCCTTCGTACAAGTATAAGGTCAGTATATGTATTCCGACGTACAATCGAAAGGAATACCTCAGAGAAACTATCGACAGTATTTTATCGCAAACCTATAAAGACTTCGAGATTGTTATCGTCGATGACGGCTCCACCGACGGTACCGAGAATATCCTGAAAAATCTCGATGTCCCTGTTACTTATTACTGGCAGGAAAACAGCGGTGACGCCGCGGCACGCAATAAGCTCATCGAGCTTGCGCAGGGGCGGTATATATCCTTCATAGATTCCGACGATCTGTTAATACCCGATGCGATTGAGAGAATGGTCGAGGTCATGGATGCAGAGGGCGGGAATGTTATTGTTTACGGCTCGTATTTTAGAATAGATAAAAACGGCAAAATCTACGGCAGATGTAAAAGGAGGCTTTATAGCGGCAGTATCACACGGCATTTGTTCGAGACAATTCTCGTTCATGCCTGCGGCTCACTGTTTCCAACCGCGATATTAAGAGGATCCCCGGCGTTCGATACGTCTTTGCATATCTGCTCGGATTACGAGCTCTGGCTCCGGCTTTCAATGAAATACAGATTTATAGCACTACCCGATCCTACTTTCAAAAGGCGGCGTCACTCTACGAATCTCTCAAAGGCTTCCCTGGAAAACTGCCTTACTGAATTTCAGGTTATTGACAGGTTTTATAATAACAACGGCGGCAAAGAGATAATTCCGGAAGCTATTGCGGCAAAAGTTTTAAGTAAGAAAAAATGCAGAGCGGGCCGTTACGCCGTTAAGGAAGGGCTTTATGACCAGGCCTGTGAGCTGCTCAGTGAGTCTTTCCGGCAATATCCGAGTCTCAAATCGGCAATTTACCTGCTAAGGGCGAAAATAGCCAGAAAACTGGCATCATCCTGATTCTTCAATAGTAAATCAAGCCACTTGGCAGATAGAGTGTGTTTTATTACGTTCAGGTATGTCCCACAATAAAGATTATTAAGTTTTGAATTCGAAACGCCCGATGTCTTTGGCCCTTCTGAGTCGGTACGTCCATTTGTTGGTATGGAATTGCATCGAATCGAGATCTGTTAAAACCGGCCCGTTATCGGTTATCAATATATTTGTATGCTTCAAATCGCCGTGTGTTATTCGGTACTTGCCCATTTCGTCGAGGAGCTTTTTAACCTGCTTCGTTACATGCAAGCGTTGTTGTTCCGTAAGTGTTCCATCCCGCAGAAAATCATGAAGTTTTTGTCCCTGAACGTATTCGGTAA
>JAFGBG010000036.1 GCA_016933295.1 Sedimentisphaerales bacterium
AAGAAATGGAGGTACAAAAATGCGAAGTATGAAACCGATTATGTTGGTTGAGGACGATCATATAGATGCGATGACGCTTAAGCGGGCGCTAAAAGACCTTAAAGTCGCGAATCAGTTGGTACACCGAATAAATGGAGAAGAAGCTCTGGAGTATCTGAGAGATAACTCAAATGCCAGACCGTGTGTTATTTTTCTGGATTTAAATATGCCGAAAATGAACGGCATTGAATTCCTGCAAATAGTAAAAGCCGACAACGACTTGCGGCGTATCCCGGTTATAGTATTCACCACATCCAAGAACGAGTGGGATAGGTTTGAAACATTCAATCTCAGTGCCGCCGGGTATATTGTTAAGCCTGCTGATTACAAGAGTTTTGTGGAAGCGATACGAACGGTTGAGCTTTACTGGACTTTAAGTGAATTTCCTGATGAAGTTCCCGAAAGCGTAAAACAGGAGCAAGAGAGCAGCGTTGTATAATGAGCCATAAACTTTGATAGTCTTTTGCCTTTTACTATTTAAAAGGTGTATAAGTGTGAAGTAACGGATGTTACAATGTAATGCAATTGAATTACTGGAAGTTGGGGGTAGAGTTGCCGTTTACTATCAAATGAGAATTATCGAAAGTATGACATGCTGAAGTTTGCCGGATATACTTTTTCGGACGATTATTTTTGGCTGCCTAAGTATTTTCCTTTTCGTAAATAATTTTGGACATAGTCTTTAACCGCATTTTCTAATGTAATGGTTTTTCTTTTATAACCGACTTTACGAATTTTTTCGTTTTCGGCACAAGTATAGTATTGGTATTGGTTTCGGATTGAATCAGGCATTTCGATGTATTCGATATTTGGTGTTTTTCCCATCCCCTTAAAAACTGCCGCAACTAAATCGTTCCATGTTCGAGGTTGAGAGGTTCCGATGTTAAACAGCCCGTTTACTTTTGGATTATCCAGAAAGAAAAGGGTCATCTCCACTGCATCTTCAATATATATAAAATCCCGCACCTGCTCGCCGTCTTTGTATTCTGATTTATAGGATTTGAATAGACGGACTTTACCTATGGCGTTTATCTGTTCGAAGGCTTTCAGGCAAAAGCTTCTCATATTGGCTTTGTGATACTCGTTCGGCCCGAATACATTAAAATATTTCAAGCCCGCGATTTTTTTTAGCAGGCCGGCCTTCTTTGCCCACAAATCGCAAAGATGTTTGGAATAGCCATACATATTCAAAGGACTTAGTTTTTCCATTTGGCTTTCGTCATCGCTGAATCCTGCCGAGCCGTCGCCATATGTGGCCGCACTTGAAGCATAAATGAAACGGATATTACGGCTGGTTGCCCATTGGATTAACAATTTGGTATATTCGAAGTTGTTCTTTATAAGAAAGGAAGCATTGGTTTCGGTAGTGTCTGAACAAGCACCTAAATGAAAAACCGCTTCAACGGAGTCATCGATCTTATCTTCGATAACCATTTCGAGGAAATCGTCTTTTTCAATATAATCGGCGAAAGAAAGATTCCGCAGGTTTTTCCACTTTTGATCGCACCCTAACAGGTCAACAACAATAATATCCGTAATTTTCCTTTTGTTTAATGCGGCGATTATTGCCGAACCGATGAATCCGGCTCCACCAGTAACTATCATCATTTTGTAATACTCCTTTAGAACTTTTTAAGTTTCCATAGGTTAGTTTCCACAGGGCGATGTGTCAATTATTTAAGCTATTGGCGCGCATAAAAAAGCTGCCCAAGATAGGGCAGCGGGGGAAGAAATCAAAACTACTCTTTTTAACAAAGGGCGATATAACTTGCTATAGCTAAAATCAGGATACGCCTTTTGTTAAATGTAAACGGAAGCCAGGTTTCGTAGTAAAATCTTTTCATAAGGTCTTTTTTTAATAATTAATATTGTTGTATTTAGGTTCTGATTATGTGTTTATAATAACCAAAATCAGCATCAAAAGCAAGAAGAATCATGTTTTGATTATGTAAGTATAGATATCACAAGGTTTTGTGGGGCTTTATGTCGGAATTATTTTCCTGATTAAAGCATTGTGAATTTACTATAAACAAACCTAAAACCTCCATGTTTTGCTGTATCAGTATTAAAAACGCTGTTTTTAATAGGTCTTGGAGTAGGTCCTAATTACTTGACTCGGTTATTCTTGCCTATTATAATCCTTATGATTTGTTACTTTTATTCCAGGGAATTATTTATTGTTTATCACAGTTAAAAAGCTTCGAGCGGGGACTGTCATATCTATTGAGTTTTTTCAACTGTCTTGACGGATTTATAGCAGACGCATTATAATAATGCGATGTAGAATAAGGAGACTGAAATGATTGAATATATGCGATATATTGTTGGTATTGGTTGGCCGCAGGGACTTGATTGGCTGTGGATATTTTTATTTGCTTTGCTGATATTTGGCGGGAAACGTCTGCCCGAGATTGCTCGAAGCATAGGTAAAAGTCTTAATGAATTCAAGAAGGGCATTCGGGAAGTTGAGGATACTACAAGTGAAGTTGTGGATGATGTCAAAAAGGTCAAGGATGATTTGGTAAACCAGACTAAAGACGCCGCCAGTCTAAATGAAAATGACCACTAAAATATAGGTAAAAATCGCCTGTATTTCCAGCCTTACCAACCAAAATGGGCTTCAACAGGAAGAAAAATAAAAAAAGGGCACGGACTCCCCAAGATACCACCATGAGTCTGGGCGACCATCTTGAAGAATTGCGTACAAGGCTCATTTATGCCATAATCGGTCTCGTCATAGCTGTCGTTATATGTTTATGCTTCGGCAAGTACATAGTTGCGTTTATCGAAAAACCATTCATTGACGAGTTGGGAGAAGACGCGATACTGCAGAGCATTGCGCCAGCAGAGGGTATTATTAGCTATATGAAAATAGGATTAATTGCCGGAGTAATACTGGCATCACCGTGGATTTTTTATCAGTTGTGGCAATTCGTCGGAGCAGGACTTTATCCACATGAAAAACGATATATTTATAAATCCATACCTTTTTCTGCAGGGCTGTTTATTACCGGGGCATTATTTTTTATCTTCGTAATAGCACCGAAAACACTGAAATTTTTTGTGTTATTCAATGAGCGCTTCCTGGGGGTCAAATCCAATTTTACCTTCGCCAACTACATCTCATTTATAGGGATGCTGTCACTGATTTTCGGTCTCGCCTTTCAGACTCCCATAGCAATTTTCGTTCTTTATAAAACCGGCATGGTTTCGATCGCAGATTTTTACAGGTTCCGTAAATATGTGATTTTTGGTATCATTGTTGTAGCATCTGCGGTAATTCCCGGTAGCGAACCCTTTTCTCTTTTCGCCTTGGTGATCCCGATGGTGCTGCTGTATGAGTTAGGAATATTACTTTGCCGGTTTTCCGAGAGGAAAAAGAAATCAAAAGACGCGACTGAATAATCGAGGATTGTTTCGATAAGAGTTTTGTAAATTCATTTCTTGCTTACAGGAAACCACGGGTTTACCCGTGGATGAATGCAAAATTCCTTGTCTCTGCGGATTAGCAGAGGTAAGGTCGATTTCGCAGGAATCGTTACAGTAAGTGCCCCGGGCTTGCCCGGGGGAATCTACTTATGTTGGATCTACGGATAATATCACAATAAAAGCAGGGGGCCTAAACCGAATCGTTCGGAATAGGCCCCGATATAAACTTAGTTAATACTCCTGATACTTTTATAAATATCTGCCGACACTAATTTCCATCCAAGGCTCACGGCCGATATAGTCGAATATCATCGATATAAACTACACCATCTCCGTCAGCCTGTGGGTTGTTCTTGTCGCCGAAGCCGATACCAACGGAATTGATATTGGTAAGGTTGACACCGCGATCAGCAAATTTCTGCAGGTCGATATTCCATTCCGTCCAGTCCGACATCAAAGAAGTATTCGGATCATCGTGATAAACGACCGCGTTGTCATTGAGAGCCACGTACATGGGCTGGGGATCGTTGCTGGGGATTCCAATATCTACGGCGGTCCATTCCTGTGTGCTGCTGGGGCCGGTTACCGTAACATTTGAAAATACCGCTTCACAGACAGCCTTGGCATCATGACTGGTTACAGCCAATCCGATGTATATAGGAAAATCCATGGATACTACATATACGCTGAAACCATCCGTGAAGGTACCATCCTCACTGTAATAAGCTCTGACAAGACCACTTGATGTACGCTCTAATTTTACCCAGTTAGGCGCCCAATTAGGATCGTTGGCGTCATTGATGTATAAGGTGTCCTGGTAG
This sequence comes from Sedimentisphaerales bacterium, assembly GCA_016933295.1. Classification (GTDB taxonomy): domain Bacteria; phylum Planctomycetota; class Phycisphaerae; order Sedimentisphaerales; family Anaerobacaceae; genus JAFGPS01. Next base: position 4,290 of record JAFGBG010000036.1, read on the forward strand.
CTATCATCGGCGGTCACACGGCGCTGGTATCTGGTTCCGTTTTCAGGGGTGACAAATAAACCGACATTCCTGGAGCCGGGTTCCAGCGTATCACGAATCATTATACCCGCCTTAGCGTAAGGATTGGTATTTTCCAGGCTCTCGATTTTGGCAATAATTGAGACTGAGTTTCTTGTTGACATCTCCTTGTATACAAATTGGCATTCGTCTGCGGCACCCCAAATATCGGCACCCGCAGCGGCAATTGTATAAGTACCCGCTGCCGTATTCTCTTCGAAATAGCTGGATTTTGCCGGGCTGCCCTGGAACCATAATGATAATGATTCTACGTTATCTACTGTCCAGTCTCTCATATCTGTTAGCTGAAGCTGAGTTTCTGCGTAGAACAATGTTCCAGTTGTTTCAAGGCTTGTACCGTCGTTTACTATTCCGTCAAGGTCATAAGTCAAGGGCATAGATTGAGCACCGCTGTGAAATATTTTCTGTTCCATGGAAGGAGTAGTGAGATATCCAACGGTCATTCCGGTGTTATTCACATAGTAATCTGACCATGAATTGTATATTATATTATTGACATCATCATAGTCTTCAAAATCATCCACAACAATGAAATTGACTACTGTAAAATTCCATACTTTTCCTTTTTGTATTGTAAAACCGTCCGTTTCAATCTCATCAACCCGCCAATAATAAGTTTGGTTATAATCGAGATCAACGGTTCCGAGAGGATCCAGGTTAAGCACATCCTGGTTTTGACTGATAAGAACGTTTCGGGGATCAGAAATGCCGGCCTCATTGACATCCTCGAAATTTGTCCCAAAATAGACGTTATGTTTTACGGCAGTATCCCCCTCCGTCCAACTTAAAATTGTATCTCGCGGCACTTCTATCGCATTATTAGCGGGCAGCGGAAGCGAGGCCTGCAGAGTCAAGGCTGCTTCGGCGGACATGACTTCCTGAACCTCTTGTTCCGTTAAAGCCCGTCCGTATATTTGTACATCGTCGAGTAAGCCACGGTATGTTCGAGAACCATTAGCCATTTGACCAAGATACATGTGGGACAGAGGAAAACTTCTGTTACCTCGATCCATTTGATGTAATAATCTGCCGTTAAAGAACAGTTTTGCATTACCGTCGTCGTTACCCCATGTGCAGGTAATATGATGCCATTGATTATCATTCACCAAAATCGGATTGTTAGGCTCATTTCCTGCCGGATCTCCCTTGTTCGGGTCGGAGTGAAGATGGAAATTATTCGGGTCGCTTTGGCCATGGAAACAAATTTCACCCCCGATCCATATATTGCCTACGGCGGTTTCTACGTGTATGTGCATTTCATTTTCTGCACCGAAACCGCCACCGGTTGTATTATCTCCACCCCACCATATTGTATTGATGCCTCCTGTTACTTCCGCCATCTTCATCCAGAATGCTACCGTACCCGAATCGGAGCGCATCCCCATGGCTTCTGCAGGCAGGTTGACATCCATGTTCCCGTCGAATCCGAGGCATCCGTCTATACCGTCAACTATCCAGTTTGGATCTCCGCCTTCTGCATCTTCGGAGATTATCTCAATTATACCGTCATTACCTTTGATACTTGAGTCAACAGCAGTGTTGCCGGATGTCTCATTGAACTTATATCGTGCTAAAAGCTGGGCTGAGACATTTCCGGAGATGCTCAGCAATAAAACAAGAGAAATCAAAAAAAACAACCTTCTACACATAATACACCTCCTTCAAAATATTGTTGTAATGGAAAAAAACGAATGATTTTTACCTTGTCGTGGACATAGTATATGCCGGCTTTAGGTGAAAATATTATATGGAAAAACGCCACCTCCTTTCTTCCAGGATTGACCTGCCGTACGCGGGAACAAAATTCCACAAGAAACACTTTGTTCTCGCAGTCTGGTCGAGTATTCGCCGTTTCGCCTATTTCAGACTGTTTTTAAGAACTTTTCTCTCTTTAAGGGCCAAAAACGACGATTTAAGCGTAAGAAAGCGACAACTTTCTATTTATATACATATCAAATAATCTGTTTTTCCGCAAGGAAAAAATCGCGATTGCAATTGATATAATCCTTATTTATCCTGTCTGAAGAGGTATTATATTGGACTTTTATTGTTTATTAGCCGGATTGCTAATCAAGGATGACCTCGTCCTTATATGCCGGGACAATTGCTTCCCAGCCGGTTTTTTGTGTAATATAATCGGCAAAATGTTGTGCACTTTCGACCTCGCCGTGCACTATGAAAACTTTTTTTGGTGGTTTTTTCAGAACTTTCAACCATTCCAGGAGCTCTTCCTTGTCGGCATGTGCTGAAAAGCCGTTTATTCTGGCTACTCTCGCTTTGACGGGATATTGTTGTCCGAGAATTCTTACTTCTTTTTCTCCGTCAACGATTCTTCTGCCGAGTGTATCATGGGCCTGGTAGCCTACAAACATTATTGTACATTCCGGTCGGGTAATATTATTGACAAGATGGTGCTTGATTCTGCCGCCAGTGCACATGCCGGAACCGGCGATTACCATAACAGTTCCTTTGATGTGATTGATTGATTTCGATTCCTGGGTTGTACCGATGATTTTTAAACCTGGAAAATTAAATGGCGATTCGCCCTGCTCGATCAATTCGGTCATCTCTTCGTCGAATAGTTCACGGTGTTTTTGAAAAACCTTGGTGATTCCCGCCGCCATCGGGCTGTCCAGAAAAACCAATAAATGTGGTATCTCATCGTTTAACAGCAATTCGTTTATGTAATATAGTACTTCCTGAGAACGTTCCAGGGCAAAGCTTGGTACGATAATATTACCGCCGGCCTTTTTTGTCGAATTAATAACTTCTGCGATTTTTCTTTTTATGTCTTCAGGTTCCTCGTGGACTCGGTCGCCGTAGGTGGACTCGATAAGTATATAATCCGCTTCCTGGATCAATACCGGATCGTTCAGGATAGGTCTGTTTGGTCTGCCGATATCTCCCGAGAATAAGACGGTTCTTTTTTTGCCGTTCTGGTTGATTTTCAGCTTGATGACCGAAGAACCAAGAACATGGCCGGCATCACAGAATGTCGCTTCTATACCTGAGGCAATCTCTAAAGGTTGTTTATATTTCACGTTTCGAAATAATGGAAAACATGCCTCGGCATCTGCTGTTGTATATAGAGGCACTTCCGGATAAGGCCCTTTTCTGCCTTCCTTCTTGTGTCTTTTACTTTTGAATTCCGCGTCTTCCTGTTGTATTTTAGCCGAATCCAATAATATAATTTTTGCTATTTCCGCCGTAGCTGCAGTGCAAAATATCTTGCCTTTGAATCCTTCTTTGACCAGACGGGGCAAAAGGCCGCAGTGATCCAGATGAGCATGTGTAAGAAGGACGGCGTCTATGCTCTCCGGCGGAACTGAGAATGCTTCCCAGTTTCTATCTCGAAATTTACGTTCCTGGTAGAGTCCACAATCAATGAGAAGCCTGGTTCCATTGACTTCTAACAGGTGCCGCGAGCCTGTAACGTTTTGGGCGGCACCGAGAAACTTTATTTTAATTTGCATCGGTTACCTCTGTATGATAGTCTTGAATTTACAAATCCTTATTCTACAAGAATTTGCTCTTTGAGTCAAATATGGAATGAAGTTTGGTGGGTATATATAGGCGAACCGGTAATCCGATAGTTTCGAGTGTTTATTGATATATTCGGGATTTGAGTTATAATCAAGTTTTTTAATATTTTTATTCAATGAAGTAGTATTTTTGGGATTATTTTTGCTTTTCAGGGACGATAGGAGTTGCAGGGATGGCGTTTTTGGTTGGAATAGACGAGGCCGGTTTTGGTCCGATTTTAGGTCCTTTAGTTGTATCATCCAGCGTTTTTTCACTTCCTGATAATCTTTTAACGGCGGATTTTTGGCAGATTTTAAGAAGGAGCGTCGCGAAAAAGCGTAAGCAACTGTCGGGAAGATTGCTGATTACGGATAGCAAAAAGGCTTACAATAAAACCATTGGGATAAAACATCTGGAAAGAACTGTGCTGACCGTATTGAGATATCTATGCAAGCAACCTACTAATTTAAGTGAATTGGTTCTAACGCTTTGCCCGGATTGTCTTGGTCGTTTAAAGGATTATCCCTGGTACAAAGATGTCGAAAATTATCCTCTTTCGGAGGAAACCGGCGACAGGAAAATTGCCCTCTCGATGCTGGCTGATGATCTGGCTTCTAATGGAATTCAGTTAAAAGAATTGTGTAGTTGTTGCCTTGATGTGGCTTACTATAATAAGATGGTTACATCAGTGAAAAATAAGGCAAGTGTGCTTTTTACAAAAACCTCTCGGCTCATCCAGATGGCTTTCGATAACTATGCAGGCGAAGATTTGCACATGATAATAGACAGGCAGGGCGGGCGGACGCACTATCGTAAAAACCTGCAAATGATGTTCCCGGATATGAATTTGAGGATTATTCTTGAAAGCCCTGAGTTAAGCAGCTATGAGTTGAAAACCGCTCGCGGATCCATGCGAGTGCATTTTGTAGTTGGTGCCGATGAAAAATATTTACCGGTGTCGCTGGCGTCGATGGTTAGCAAATATCTTCGAGAAGTTCTTATTGGTTGTATCAATCGTTATTTTGCCGGATTCAGCCCGGATATCAAGCCCACGGCGGGATATTGGGAGGATGGTTTGCGATTCGTAGAAGACTTAAAAGCAAATCTGCCACATATCCGGTTCAGCCAAGATCAACTGGTACGTTGTCGTTAAAGTATTATAACTGTGATAATTCTGATATATAACTGCAATAGTATTTGGTGTGATTAAAAAGTGGAGTTTATTGCCGTGCCAGTTGTTCGGTAAGCAGACGGATGTGCCGTTTTTCTTCCTTGATGATAATATCGATTGTGCTCTCGCTGGCCGGATCCCTGGCGAAACCTTTTAAACCTTCGTAAAATACTATGGCTTCCTTGGCTCTGTTTATTGCATCTTCCAAAATGACTTTTATATTTTCTGTCCCCGGAGAACCCTTGATAGAACCCGGTTTAGTTGCAAAAACGGCAAGGCCCGCCATTACATGCGGATTAGACAAGACATAGTTATTTGGATCGAATGTCCCGAATTCGCCTGTTTTCTCTGAGAATCTTTTTCTTCTTTGAGCGAGAACCTTTTCGTGTTTTGCTTTCCAATTCGCCAACTGGTAGCAGATATTGCGGAATTCGGGATCATCAAAAAAATCCGCCGCCCTAAGATAGAACTTGGCGCCGTTGTGCTCAATTTTCTCCGCTATCTGGAGGATTTCAAAAACGTTGAATCTCGTCTCCATTATTGTCACCTTATTATAAGGTTCTTCGCTTTGAATCAGCGGCACGTTTACTGGATGCTTTTTGCAGTCAGAGAGCGGCGCCGCCCTTAATACAGATTTCCTTTTTGAGTCGTTCTTCGAAAAATGTAAGGTTATTCCGGCCAAAAAGACAAAACACAATTCTTTCCAGACCGGTGGGACTTTTAATGTATTCTATGGTGGTTTTAAGCATTATTTCAGCACATTTGCCGATAGGGTAGCCGAAAATTCCCGTACTAATCGCAGGGAAGGAAATACTTTTTATATGATTTTCATCAGCGATTTTTAAGGAATTCAGCGTGGCGTTTTTCAATTTTTGGTCTTCGTCGCCCTCGCCCATACGTGGACCGACTGCGTGGATTACGTACTTTGCTTTTAAATTACCTGCGTCTGTTATTACGGCCCCACCTACATATGTCCCGCCTATTTTATTACACTGTTTTTGGATTTGGAGTCCTCCTTTGCGGCTGATAGCTCCTGCTACGCCGCCACCCAAGATAAGTTGTGCGTTGGCTGCGTTGACAATGGCATCGGTTTCCATTTCAGTAATATCAGATTCAATGATTTCCAAAACGGTGTGTCCGAATTTTGTCTTCATTTGGTTTTACTCTGAAATAATTATCTTCTTGTCCAAGCAGCAGGGCGATGATTATCACGAATATTGCTGTAAATCAGAAAATTTTATTCCGGTCTTTAATAAATTTATCGACTTTCTCGATAACAGGATTTTTAAGTGTTTTTTTATCTTGATTTTTAATTTTATCATGTCCTTTTATATTTGGTTGCTCCTCTATTGGGATTTCTGTGGCTTTGGCTCTTATTTGAGCGATAGCCTGAGTTTTCTCGGTTTTGAGCCGGGCAATTTCTTCCGCGTATAACTCGGCCTTTTTTTGGGCTTCAGCTTCGACTTTTGCTCTCCGTTCGGCTTCAGTTTTTGCCCTTTTTTCTGCTTTTTTTCTTAATTCGGCCTCACTTTTTGCCCTGGCTTCGGCTTTAGCCCTGGCTCGTGTTTCCGATTGAGCTTTTGCTTCGGCTTTTTCCTTAGTTTCGGCGTAAAAATTCATTTTTTCTTCGACTCTTGTCAATGCTTCATTGAAAACTTTAACTTTTTCTTCGGCTTGGACGATTGACAGCGATTTAGCTTCGAGTCTGTTTTGAGCATCAGGTATGCTTATATTCTGTTCGCCGGGCTTGAAAAAGAGAGGTTCTTTGAAACGAACGACAACACGGTTTATCCTGCTGCTTAACTCATCCAACCGATGAACTAATCCGGTGCGATTGAAAAATACCGTGTCGAAAGAGTCGCTGTTGTCGAAGTGCGGTACGCCGAAATTAGTTTTAAGAAGTTGGCCCGTTTTGGGGCAGTATTCATCTGCGTGACAGAGAAAAGCTATCCCTTGACTGGAGATATCCACGATTTGCCCTGATATAGCCTTTTGCTTATCATCATTGGTGAATTGAAGCGGCCAATGGTAGTTTAATCTTTGTTCTGCCCTTTGTTCGTTGGCTTTTTCCATTCTCTTTACCAAAAATCCCTTTCTTTATCTCTATCAGGCAGTGAAAAAGCTATTTTTTTCAATTTTAGGTGAAAAATTACAGGCGGCGGCCGGATTCGAACCGGCGAATAACGGTTTTGCAAACCGTCGCCTTAGGCCTCTTGGCTACGCCGCCTTATTTTACGCTTAATTAATCCGATTTGAGCCTTTTTGTCAATATTGTTGAATTACTATTTTATAAAGCCAAAAAACGGGTATTATCATTAAGTAAACAAGATCTGCCCTAAATCGTTAGTTTTACGAATCGCGCACAGAAAAAATCGTTAAATTCATAATTAATTTACATAAAATTGTTTTTTTTGCAAAGAAATTTAGACGTATTTTTTGAGGAATTGTTGTTGTTTTTCTCGGGGATATTAATAATTTGCCTATTTTATCCCTAAAGTGTTAATAAAATTGCTTTTATATTAATTTTTCGCAATATTTTTTTACTATTAAACGTCTAAACTTGCACTAATAGGTATGGATTAGATTTGGAATGTATTTCAACTTTAATATTGTATCGAAATATTGTATAATCCTTATTTAAAGATATTAAGTGTTAATAGAAAGATGAACATAAGGTCTTGTTCTATAAGGAATAATATTTTTGGGGTGTAATTTTATGGTATGGAGGTTTCGATTTGTAAGTCCAATTTGCCTGTTACTTGGTATTACTGTTATTTTCTGTTTTGTTAGTTCATGTAGCAGCCCGGAACAGCTTGTGGATGAAGCGGATGAAGAAGCTTATAAGATTATTGAAACAAAATGGCAGGATAGCTTTGGGCAAATGGCAAATTATAAGATCCGGGATACCGTGCCGAGTGAAGAAGAAATTGCCGAGGCAATTCCTTCCTCTGGTATCATTAGCCTGGAACAGGCAGTTGCCATCGCCACTCAATTCAATCGGGATTATCAATCCCGCAGGGAATCCCTGTATCTTTCCGCTCTTGACCTATCGTTAACCAGGCATGATTATGCGAAACAGTGGTTTGGTACTTTTGATGCTGAATATCTTAATTCCGGAGGAAGTGAGAATAACACCCTTTCATCCGAAGTGGGTGTTGACCAGGCATTTATTACGGCCGGCGGCATTATAGCAAATGCCGGTCTTTCTATCGATTGGACGCGTTTTCTCAGCGGAGATCCTTATTCGACGTTAGGTTCGGTTCTCAATGCAAATGTTACGGCGCCTTTACTGGGGCGTGGAGGCGGAAAAACTGCATGGGAAAATCTGACCCAGGCTGAACGAAATGTCCTTTATGAAATACGCTCATTTAATCGATATCGCAAGGAATTTGTTGTTTCAATCATCAGTGAATACTATCGTGTTCTGGAGCAAATGAAAAACTTAGAGGTTAACAGAGCCAGTTATGAAAGGCAGATTGATACAACAAAACAACTGAAAATGCAGGTTGAAGTCGGACAACTTGCTCCTTCTGAAGTATTTGAAGCCGAACAGGAATTACTCAGAGCCGAAAATAGTGTTGTTTCTGCCGAGCAAAGTTACGCGCAAACTCTCGACAGTTTTAAAATCACGTTATCTTTGCCTACCGACGCAAATATAAAATTGGATCCTAATGAGCTTGTTGCTCTTGGAAATGTCGGTGTCGAATTACCGGAATATACCGTGGAAGATTCAGTTAAGATGGCATTAGAACGGCGATTGGATTTAGCTAACACCAGGGATCGGCTTGATGATTCGGGGCGTAAGCTTGTTTTGGCCGCGGAGGGTCTTGGTGTGCAACTGAACCTTATTGGTAGTGCCAGCGTAGATTCGACTGAAAAAACTGATTTTACCAGATTAAGATTTCACGAAGGGACCTATTCTTTGGGCTTTGAAGCTGATTTACCATTTGACCAGAAATCTGAGCGTAATGCTTATAGAGAAGCATTAATATCATTGCAACAGCGACAACGTGGATACGAGGAAGAAGTTGAAAGAGCAAAATTGGATGTTCGACAGGAATATCGGCGTTTGGTGGAAACCACGGAAAGTTATCGGATTCAAAAAATGGGTGTTGAATTGGCTCGGAAACGTGTCGAAGAACAAAGGCTACTGCTGGAAGCCGGGCGTGGTATCATACGACTTTTAGTCGATTCAGAAAATGCCTTGGTCCGGGCTGAAAATGATCTGACGGGTGCTTTGGTTGACCATGTAACTGCCAAAATGAGCTTTTTCAGGGATACAGGCATTCTTGCAGTTAAACCGGATGGTATGTGGGAGCAAAGAACGCAATGAAACAAATTCAAGAGATAAATAATATGCAAAAAACAAAAGATCAAAAAAAAGGTAAAAAGGGTCAAAAAAGACTTTGGCTGATTCTGTTCGTCATAGTAGCAGTTGCTCTGGGAGTCACGATGTTATTCGCAGCCGCAAGAAATATCAGTCCGGCTCCTTCTATAGGCAGCACTTTTAATGTACGTCGTGACAATTTAACGGTCACCGTTCAGGTCGGTGGAAGTATCAGAGCTCATCAATCGATTCAGTATAAATGCCAGGTTGAAAGAGGCAGAGATATGGGGGAAGTATCTATTCTAAGCATTGTTGATCCAGGTACTTATGTTACACAGGAAGATGTGGATAAAGGCATGGTGCTGGTTGAATTGGATTCTTCGGCTTTGGAAGATAGATTAGTACAGGAAAGAATTGAGCTTGCCAGCGACCAGGAAAATGCTATTGCGTCAAAGGAAAGTTACGATATTCAGATAATTGAAAATGAAAGCAGCATTGCTCGAAGTGAGTTGGATGTGAGATTTGCCTTGTTGGACCTCCAGAAGTATTTGGGTGCTGAACTGGCCGAAGAGCTGACGCAGGACGTAAATGAAGCAGTAGTAAATCTTGCAGCGTATATCTCTCCTTTTGTCAAAAAAGTGGAAAATGATCCAAATATATTAACCGGGTCTCAATCCTGGCAGGAAATAAAAGATTTACAGGATCAAATTGTTCTGGCCGAAGGTGAATTAAAACAGGCGGAGGATACTTTTGCCGGAACCATAAAGTTACATGATGCTAATTATGTTTCCGACCTTGAGCTGGAAAGAGACAGGCTTGATGTAATTAATCGTCAGTATAGAGCGCAGAATTCCAAGGTGAATCTGGATTTGTTTATGCGTTATGATTTTCCGAAAAATGCTGAACAATACCTTAGTAATTATATCGAGGCGAAACGAAATTTGCAGCGTACTTATGCACAGTGTCGTGCAAGAGAGGCGGAAACCAAAAGCAGATTAAATTTTGCCGAGCAAAGGTTACAGGAGCAGGCGGATCGGGTTAAAAATTTGGCACAACAGATAAAGTATTGTACGATCAAGGCGAAAGCTCCCGGTTTAGTCGTATATGGTACTGGAGGTGAAGATGATATCTTTAGGTCTATGAGAGGTAGAGGCGGCAGTGGAATGAGCAGTGGAATTATCGCTGAAGGAGAGACTGTAACCGAGGGGCAAACTCTTATATCCATGCCAGATACTGCGGCAATGGTTGCAGAGATCAGTGTCCATGAAACAGAGGTGGATAAGGTTCGCCCCGGTCAGCCTGCGTCGATAATTATGGATGCATTTCCGGATCGAAGATTGACAGGTAAAGTTCTTGAAGTTGCACCCTTGCCGGATCAGCAAAGGGGCTGGATGAATCCTGATCTTAAGGTTTATAAAACGTTGGTTACTATAGAAGGCACGCATGATTTTCTCAGAAGTCGAATGTCATGTAAGGTAGAGATACTTGTTGAGCGCTTGGAAGATGTTATCGTCGTTCCCATCACAGTCGTTGCAAATCGCGGGGGCAATAAGGTTTGTTATGTTGTGAATCAGGATGGTAATCAGGAAAGACGTATTGTGCAGACGGGAGTTTTCAACGATACATTTGTACAAATTATCGATGGTTTGGAAGCTGGCGAGAAGGTTTTGTTAAATCCGCCACTAATCACTGAGGCGACTGAAAGAGAAGATTTATTTGAAGGCGTGCAACCTCTTGTTAATGAGGATGGAATATCCGGTAGGAATACCCAAGGACTTCCTGGTGAGCAAACTCAAAGGGGTACAAGAGGCGGCGGTAGAGGCAGAGGTATGCGCGGCATGGAAGGATTGACTGAGGAGCAGATAAGACAAATGAAAGAGTTTGGTGAAAAGATGCGTAGCGGAGAGGGATTGACTGAAGAGCAGATGAGACAGTTAAAGGAGCGGTTCGGCAACCAGGGGGGAATGGGCGCGCGAAATGGAGAAGGACCGACTGATGAGCAGAGAAGACAGTTCACGGGAAGATCCGGGCAGGGTCGGAGAGGCCGGCAAAATACTGAAGAAAACCAGGATCCATAATGAATAACAATTATAAAAGTTCATCATAGACACCAGACAAGATAGTAAAGGAAATTAACGAAGTGATCATGCAGAAGTCCCAAAAAATCGCAGGATTCAAAGAAAATATGACGATTTTAAAAATGGAAAAATTGTGCAAGAACTACTATCTGGGTTCGGTGGAATTGCGAGTTTTGCGTGAAATAAATTTAACTATAACAAGCGGTGAATACGTAGCCATTATGGGACCCAGCGGCTCAGGGAAGTCAACGTTGCTGAATATGATAGGCTGTCTTGACCGCCCGACAAGTGGAGATTACCAGCTTGGCGGTCAGAGTGTTTCCGAATTAAATGATGACCAGCTTTCGATGATACGCGGCACTCGGATCGGCTTTATTTTTCAGTCTTTTAATCTTATCAGTCAGCTCAATGTAATAGAAAATATACAGGTTCCGATGTATTACCAGGGATTCACCGAGCATGAAAGCGCCGAAAAAGCACTGGAATTGGCTGAAATGGTAGGACTTGGACATCGAGTGGAACATAGACCATCGGAGCTCAGCGGCGGCCAGCAGCAGAGGGTTGCGATAGCAAGAGCATTAGCTAATGATCCTTTAATAATTTTAGCTGATGAGCCTACAGGTAATTTAGATTCGACAAGTGGCTCTGAAATTCTTGATATTCTCAACCGTTTACATGAGCAGGGAAAAACTCTGATAGCAGTTACTCATGATGAGGGAATCGCCGCCGGAGCCGAGAGAGTGATACGCCTATTTGACGGGTGCATCGATAAAGAAGAATATAATAAACGGTAAGTACACTATGTTTTTATTTCGTTTAAAGCGTATTCTAAAACTTGGAATCAAAAGCCTTTGGATGCATCGGTTGCGTTCGACTCTGACCGCCTTGGGTATCATATTCGGAGTATCTTCGGTTATTGCAATGTTAGCCATTGGTGAAGGGGCCAGCCGGGATGCTCAGGCAAAAATAGCCCAGCTCGGCAGCCAGAATATTATCATAAAAACTGCTAAACCTACCGAAGACCAATCAGCTCTCGGTCAACAGCAAACCCTCACAGAATATGGCCTGACCTATGCAGATGCCGATCGTTTTAGAGATGCCATACCAGATGTTCAGGTTATAGTGCCGAATCGACGTTTTCCCCATCAGGCACAATACCGTACTCGAAGAGTAAAAGTTGAAGTAATAGGTACCGTCCCGTGGTATCCGGAGATTTCAAATGTTCAGGTGAAATTAGGGCGGTTTCTCGGCGATATAGATATGCAGTATAAAGAAGGAATTTGTGTTGTTGATGAAAAACTTGTGAATGATTTATTCGCTTTTGACGATCCGATCGGGCAGAGCTTAAAAATTGCAAGCGATTATTATCGGGTTGTGGGCGTTTCGACAGAAAAGACCTCTACAACAACTTCGAGCAATACGGAAGAAAAAGATGCCACCGGCGCAACTAAGGCTGGAGCGAATTTAGGGGGTATATATATTCCCCTGACAACGGTGAAGAATCGGTTCGGTGAGACTACGATGCAAATGAGCAACAGTTCAGGCCGGACTTTGGAGAGAATTGAGCTTCAGGAAATTATCGTGAAGGTCTTTGATATAGACCAAGTCCTTGATACACGTAAGAGTGTAGAAACGCTGCTCAAACGATATCATAAAAAAACCGATTATGAAATTGTTGTGCCGCTGGAATTGATGAGACAGGCAAAGGATTTCCAGCGTATTTTCACTATCGTTCTCGGATCCATTGCCGCAATTTCACTTTTGGTCGGCGGTATTGGAATTATGAATATTATGCTGGCTACGGTAAGTGAGCGGACGCGTGAAATAGGTATTCGCCGGGCGCTGGGAGCCAAGAAAAGAGATATAATTTTCCAGTTCCTTTCAGAGACACTGATTTTAACTTTATTCGGCGGTATTCTCGGAATCGTTCTTGGTTCGCTTATTCCATACCTTGTGACATATTATGGTAGTATGCCCACAGTAATTACTGGTAGCTCGTTGACATTGGCTTTTGGAATCAGTGCGGCGGTCGGGATAATCTTTGGATTGTATCCGGCGTACCGAGCCGCGAATATGGATCCAATTGAATCGCTTCGGCACGAATAATACAATCTTTGTCAAGAGTGTTTCCCGCCGGTGGGAACCTTTTTTTTGTCGTCGTTGGAAAGGGCGTTTCCCAGAGCAATCGCTACCCATATACCGCTTGCGATAGCGGCTAAAGCCCCGATAACCACAAGTAAAAGAATCAGGATTTCCATATTATTTTATGCTCCGTGTTTAATGCTTCCGAAAGAATGACCCAGAAAATACGCAATTAGCGAAGAGGCAAGGCCCGGAATAATGACACGTGGAAGACATACATCAACCTCCCAGCCAAGGTCGAACACAAACAATATCCAAAGCGCCACCGAAACCGCCGCGCCAGCACCCATAGAAAGGATCCCGGCCAAAGGTCTTGGGTGTTTAATCCAGAGACCTAAAATCAGTGCAGGCAGTACTGTTGTGGACCAGATGGCGTAGCAGGTTAGTAAACCATTAATAATGTCTTGAACGGCCAGAGCGCAAATTGCCGCGGTTATCGCAATTACAATAGTTGCTGTTCGACCGATATTCAACGCTGTGCCGTTTGGCAGCCTGATGAATGGCTTGACAATATCCTGAGTAAAAGCTACTGCGCCGGCGTTCAGAAGTGAGTCGAGGCTGGACATTATAACTGAGACTAAAACTACTAAAAGAAGCGCATAACCGCTTGTGGGCATAACAGTCCGGAACAAACTCAATAACACACGGTTCCCATCTGTATCCATTGGAATATCAGGCATAATTCGTGCAGTAATTCCGAGAGATATCATCACAAGAAACCATATGATGCTGAAAATACCTGCTAATATAAAGCCGTTTCGCGATATATGTGTTGATTTTGATGCCAAGGCTCTATTTGCATAAGGAGGTATGAGTGTTTCACCGAGGAAAAATGCTACCAGAAGACCTATAATCTCAATAACTGGTGTTTCTTTAAATCCGTTTACAGTGGCCGTTGTAGCCTGGGCAGTGAAAGCGGCGGCGCCGCCGTTGAGATGAAATATGAGGGCCAGTATTAGTGTAACCGGAAGCAAAGTGGCAAACGCGGTAAATTGAAAGGCGTCGGTAATTACGCTCGCTCGTAATCCTCCGAATGTTGTGTATAGTGCCGTTATACCGACGATGATAGCGACGGACGACCAGTTCGGCAGGTGAAGCACTTTATTCAGAACATCGCCGCCTGCTTTTGCCATAACGGCGGAAAAACCCACGCATAGACCGACAGAGATTATACCGGCGACAATTTGACATTTTCGGTCGTATTTTTGTTCTATGGCGTCGCCTAATGTGTGGCAGTTTTCGAGAGAACGCAAGCGAGGTGCAACGAAAAATCCAACCAGTATGTTCTGGGCCAGGTAAGCAAGACCTATAACGAGAAAAAGGAAACCGCTTTTAAAACCACGTCCGACAAATCCGATTGTATAAACCGGGCCTACGAGAGTAGCGGCAAGGCTACCAAAGACCAAAGCCAGAGGAAGAGCCCGTTTTGCCAAAGAAAATTCTTCGAACTCAAGAGCGGCCCGCGCACGTATTGCGACAAATGTCAGCAGAGCCAAATAGGCCACAACAACAACCACCGGCAAAACCATACTCACCGTATATGAACCTCTTTTGGTTTTTTATAATTCTAGCACTAATATCGGCCTGGAAAAAATAATTGTGCGCAAATAGCGAATACAGCATTCTTCCCTTTAGCCTGAGTACTTATTCTCCGTTTTTGAGATCACTATGCCCGGCCTGGAACATTTCTTCTTCCAGCTCATCAATTATAGTATTTAGTTCGGATTCCGTGCGTATCCATCCATTTTGTCCGTATCGCCTGTCCACCAGGAAGGTCCGATACCATTGAATCAGGTTTTTTGCAAAACCTTCGACGGGACAATAAATTCCAAACGATATTTCTCCCGCATGAGACCCCGGTTTTTTGGGTTCCTGTGGAAAAGCAAGCAATACCGAGCTTCTGGTTAGCAGAAACTCAATATCGGAGACCTGGCTATTGTAGATGCGCAGTCTGCCCGATTCTATGGCTTCCGGATATTTACGGAATAAATGGCGTGCAGCATTGGAAAAGCCGGGCACGCTCAGATTTAGCGCTCTGTGTAACCTCACATCGGTATAATCCTCTACTATTTCATATAAAGTACTGAGATAATCGTCAACCGGTGTTCTTTCGCCCTCGAATAACATGCACGTCCAGAGTTCGCTGTGACCTGTTGCGTCAAGCTGCTCCTGGAGCATTTTTTTTGCGACATTGTAGGTTTCTTTTCGGCTATTCAGTACATTCAGGCGGCGTTCGATTAATACCTTTGCCCATGGAGGCATATGTTCCGGCAGAGAATCAGGCAGACATACCCCGAGTCGTGTCAGGAGCCTGAGAAATTGTTTTTCCGCCGAACCGTAAAATCTCCTCCCGACGACGCTGCCTACATTACCATTGCATTCTATGCCGTATTGCTTATGATAGCCGAAAGACAGAAGTTGAACGTCATAGCCTCTGGCAATCAGCATCTTTTCCAGCTCTGCGATTAAATAAGCAGCTTGCTTTTCCGGAGCTTTATCGATGGACAAATGCACATTTGGACATAATATAATCGGTCGTTTCCCGATAAGACCGGAAAGTGCCGTGAATTCTTCCGCCGCTTCTTCAAGCTCCGGCTTGCTGTCATACAGTTCGATGCAGACAAACGCGACCAGTACGTCTTTGAATTCCATTCTCGGTTGTTGCTGCGAAATTGTCGCAGGATCAATTCTCGACGATTGTTCCTTATCCTCAAAGTAACAGGACGAACATTGGTGACAGTCTAAAATCATACTTGCTTCTCTGTTTTTTCCGTTTTCGGCGAGATCCTTTTTCTATTGTTGCCGCGCTTCTGTGGGGTAAGACGGTCAGTATGTTTGCGTTGCGACAAGGCCCTTGCTTTTTTCGAGCGAGACACTATATTGGCATCGACTCTTGACATGAAAAGGTCCACATCTGCAATCGCGGCCTTGTCCGCAAAACCGACACCGTTAAGAATACGGACAGTTTCAGTGGCATCCCAGAACTGTTCGGTAGAAGCAATTAACCTCGCTTCCTCGCGTGTCAGAGATTTTAGAAATGAAGGAATACAGCCGTCTCGTAAGGCCCCGGCGTAGTCAACCAGTAATTCCTGGATTTCTCGGTTTATATCAGACATTGTTCTCAAGTCCTTAATAAATGCAGAATTATTCTGCTTGATAAGAATCTTTCATTAACTTCTTTAGCTTCAGCATTGCCCTGAACTTCAACATTTTAACCGCTCCGACGGTTGTCTTTAACTCATTGGCGATAGTTCTGTTCGATATTCCTTCCATCCAAAGCTCGATGGCTCTTCGCTCCCTGGCTTTGAGTTTTCCCAATGTCCGGCGGACCGTCTGTCTTAGCTCGGACTGGGTCATCATTTCACATAGGCCCGGCTCAGGCGCCACAAGGTTGGTCAGGTTGTTTTGGGATAAATTTAAGTGTCTGTTCAGTCTCCGATAAACCTGCCTAAGACGTCTTCTCATGTAATACATATATACTGTCTTAAGCAGTTGTCTCTCATTCGTTACGTAGCTGAGATACCGGGGATCTTCCCAGATATCAGCATAGACATCTTCCAAAACATCCTCACATTCTACCTCGTTGCCTAGGTATCTATATAGATACCTGATAAAACTCTCAAATGTGGCTCTTACAAAAGGCTCCATCGCTCTTCGTCGATGTTCGACATCACAGGCGGTAAG
>JAFGBG010000037.1 GCA_016933295.1 Sedimentisphaerales bacterium
AACCGGAACAACTGGATTTGATTATACCACACGGAACAGGCATTCCCACCGACGATCTGGGCGAAGCTAAAGCTATCGAAAATGCCCTCGGCAAGGCAATAACTAAAATTCCCGTCTGGCCGACAAAAAGTATGCTAAGTAACACAGGCGCGGCAGGAGGCGTATTAGACGTAATTGCCGCTCTGTGCGCAATGAAAGAAGGCAAAATACCTGCCGCTGTAAACTTCGAGAGGAAAGCCGAAGGCTGCAAACTAAATATTGCCGGTCAGATAATAGAAAAAGATATACAATATGCGCTTTGCTGTAGTTACACATACGGCGGGCAAACCGCCGCCGTAGTGCTTAAACGGCCGGACTAAATATCCGGCTCGGAACCGGCGGCGAATAAGGAATAACAAAGGAAAATGACCGAACGAGTAGTAATAACCGGAATGGGAATTGTTAGCCCGCTTGGGCACGATGTGGATACTCTCTGGCAGGCGCTTCTTTCCGGTAAAAGCGGTGTCGCCGGGACTACCATCTTCGACGCCTCGACGTTTCCTACGACATTCGACGCCGAAGTAAAAAACTACGACATTACAAAATATACAAAAAATCCCCAACTGCACAAAAACAGCAATCGCGGTTCCGGATTCGTTGTCGGAGCAACTGCTCAGGCCTGCAAACAGGCTGGCATCGACGTCGAAACTAACGAACCGAGTGACGGAATCGACCGCACAAGACTGGGAATTTATTTAGGTGCGGGCGAAGGTTCCGTTGACAATGATGCTTTTTTTGCCGCCATTATAAACGGATGGGACAACCAGAAAAACGAGATGGACTGGGGCCGATGGGCACAAATCGCTTTTGAGAAAATGGATCCGATGCGTGAGTTTGAGCAGGAACCAAATATGCCGGCAGCACATATCGCAATGTTCACAGGCGCCCGCGGCCCGACGAGAAGCTGCCTGACGGCATGCGCCGCAAGCACACAAGCGGTCGGCGAAGCGACCATGATGATTCGCAGAGGCGATGCAGATATTGTAATTGCAGGCGGCGCGCATTCGATGATACACCCGCTCGGACTGACCGGATTCAATCGCCTGACTGCCCTATCGACCCGAAACGACAGCCCCCAGACAGCATCGCGACCGTTTTCCGCCACCCGTGACGGTTTCATACTCGGCGAAGGTGCGGCAGTTGTCATCCTCGAATCACTCAGTTCGGCAAAAAAACGAGGCGTGGAAATATTGGCTGAAATCATCGGCTACGGAAGCAGCTCGGACGCCTTTCGTGTCACCGACATGCACGAAGAAGGCAGAGGCGCGGTTCAGGCAATTAATGCGGCACTCGCCGACGCCGGCATCGATTACAAAGACATCGATTACATCAACGCGCACGGCACAAGCACCGCCGAGAATGACTCCATCGAGACCAAAGCGATAAAAGTGGTATTCAAAGACCGTGCGAAAAATGTTCCCGTCAGCAGTGTCAAAAGTATGCTCGGTCATCTAATCGGCGCTGCCGGTGCCGCAGAATTGATTACCTGCGTCTGCGCAATTCGAGACAACATTTTGCCGCCAACAATGAACCTGGCGGATCCCGACCCGGAGCTTGACCTGGATTACGTACCAAACAAGCCGAGAAAAACTCCGGTCAATATTGTAATAAACGAATCCTTTGGTTTCGGTGGACAAAATAATGTTGTGGTTATTAAGCGATATACATAAATCGAGATAAAAGATATGATTGATATCAAGGAAATACGAGAGAATCCGGAAAAATTCAAAACCGCCTGCCAAGCCAAGAAATTTGATGTTGATATAGAAGGGCTGCTCAATATTGATGATGAACTTAAATCCATAAAGCAGCAGCTTCAGGACATTTCTACAGAAAAAAATCGCCTCGGCAAATCAATCCCCAAGCTTCCGCCGGACCAAAAGCAGGACGCACTGTCGCGGCTCACGGAGCTTAAAGAGCAGGAATCAAAGCACGACGAAAAAATCAAGTCCCTTCAGCCGCAATTCGATGAGCTGATGCAACAGGTGCCTCAACCGGCAGACGACGATGTGCCGTTGGGCAAGGACGATACGGAAAATACCGAAATTCGAAAAGAAGGGCAAATCACTCAATTCGATTTCGAGCCGAAGGACCACGTGCAACTGGGTCTCGATTTGGGTATTATGGATATTGAGCGAGGCGTCAAATTAGCGGGTACGAGAAATTACTTTTTGAAAGGCGATGGTGCTCTACTGCACTGGGCCGTCCTGAGACTCGCGATGGATGTCATGGTCTCCAAAGGCTATGTCCCGCTATCGGTCCCGCTACTGATGAAAGACGAAGCCATGCGTGGAACCGGCTATTATCCCGGCTCGGAAGAACAGACCTACCGCATGGAAAAAGACCAGCTCAATCTGGTCGGAACCGCCGAAGTGCCGCTAACCGCCTATCGCATGGGCGAGATATTGAACGGCGAAGAATTGCCCCTCAAATACGTAGCCCTTTCGAGCTGTTTCAGACGCGAAGCCGGCGCCGCGGGCAAAGATACTTACGGCTTATACAGAATCCACCAGTTCGATAAAGTCGAGCAGGTTGTTATTTGCAAAAACAGCGCCGAGGAAAGCAAAAAGTACCACGATGAAATTTTATCCAACGCCGAGGCGGTAATGCAGGCGCTAAAACTGCCGTATCGCGTCGTGAATGTCTGCACGGGTGACCTCGGCAGAGGCCAGGCGAAAAAATTCGACATCGAAGCATGGATGCCCTCACGCGGCAATT
>JAFGBG010000038.1 GCA_016933295.1 Sedimentisphaerales bacterium
AAAACCTGCCTGATTACCATAAGCAAAGATGCTATCGCCAAAATGAGCTGCAACCCGGCCATAGGCGGTCTTGCCAAGGGCCAGATCGCCCGCGAAGTCGATGCGCTCGGTGGTCTTATGGGCCTGGCGACGGACGCGACGGGAATTCAGTTTCGGCTGCTCAACCGCTCGAAAGGCCCCGCCGTTCAATCGCCCCGGGCGCAAACCGACAAATACAGGTATAAAGATTGTATTAGAAAGATGCTCGAAGAAACGCCGAACCTGACCATCGTCGAAGCTATGGCCCAGCAAATTGTCACCGAAGCAAATCATGTTCGGGCGGTGAAATGCAGCGACGGCAAAACATACCACGCCCCGGCGATAGTTTTAACAACAGGCACGTTCCTTCGCGGCGTAATGCACATCGGAACAGAGCAATTGCCCGGCGGCCGGCTCGACGAACCCGCCGCCAACGAGCTGTCGGAAAGTCTCCGGCAAATCGGGCTGGAGCTCGGTAGGCTCAAAACCGGCACGCCCGCAAGACTGGACGGCTCTACCGTCGATTTGGACAAGCTCGAAATCCAGCACGGCGACGACAAGCCGTATCCGTTCTCGTTTATGACCGAGAAAATCACCCGCCCGCAAATCCCCTGCTGGATAACTTACACGAACGAAGAAATTCACAAGATAATCCGTGACAATCTCGACCGGGCGCCGCTCTATACCGGTCAAATCACTTCCATCGGCCCGCGATATTGTCCCAGCATCGAGACGAAAATCGTGCGATTCGCCGATAAGAGTCGTCACCAGGTATTTCTGGAACCGGAGGACGAAGAGAAGACAACCATTTACTGCAACGGCATAAGCACTTCCCTGCCGAAAGACATCCAGGAGCAAATTCTCAAACATCTGCCTGGTACAGAAAACGCCCGGATAGTTCATTACGCCTACGCGATCGAATACGATTACTGCCCGCCGATACAGCTCAAATCAAATCTCGAAACGAAAAAAATATCGGGGCTGTTTTTAGCCGGACAAATTAACGGGACAAGCGGCTACGAGGAAGCCGCGGGACAGGGAATTATCGCCGGTATTAATGCGGCAAGAAAACTACAGTCCAAAGAGCCCCTCGTGCTCGGCAGAGACCAGGCTTATATCGGCGTAATGATCGACGATTTGCTGACCAAGGGCGTCAACGAGCCTTACCGAATGTTCACTTCACGGGCCGAGTACCGCCTGTCACTACGGGCCGACAACGCCGACCGAAGATTGACGCAAACAGGCAAATCCATCGGCCTTGTCGGCCGGCCGCGCTGGGAAAAATTCCAAAACAAGCTCGAACAGATAGACAAGATTAAAAAATATCTCATCCAAACCCGCTCGGATAAGGGCAGTCTCTGGGACCTGCTCCGCCAGCCGCATAATACTTTGGCCGAAACTTTGGCCGAGCACCCCGAGATAAAAAACATGAATCCGTCCGACGAAATTATTCAGGCCGTGACTACCGAAGCGAAATACGAGGGCTATTTAACCAAACAGCAGCGTCTCGTCGCGGGTTTGCAGTCGCTTGAGAGCAAAAAGTTGCCTCCTGATTTGGATTATAACAAAATCTCTTACCTTCGTCTGGAAGCAAGGGAAAAACTCTCGGCCTTCAGGCCCGGCACGCTCGGACAAGCCTCTCGAATCAGCGGCATCACACCGGCGGATATTACAGTCATACAAATCCACCTGAAAAAGATTGAAGAACAAAAAACGGCAGACGAAAAGCGAAATGACTGAGTTGTCAGAAAACATTTACAATAGCGGTTTAGAACGCAACGAGCCAAAATTCAAGCTATGGCGTTCGGCGGGATTGCTTCTGACGTACAAATGCAACTGCTCCTGTGAATTCTGCTATTATAACTGCAATCCCGAAAAAGGCGGCCTCATGCCGGCAGATATGGCTATCGAGGCATGGCGCTCGCTGAAAGTCCTCGCCGGTGACAGTGCCAAGGTCCATATTACCGGCGGCGAAACCTTTCTGTACTGGGAGCATTTGCTGAAAATTCTCGAAGCGGCACAAAAAGAAAACCTGGGCACACTCGATCTAATCGAAACAAACGGCTTCTGGGCGACGGGCGAAAAAATTGTTCGAGAGCGGCTTCGAATACTCGACGAGCTTGGGATGTACAGATTCAAAATCAGCACCGACCCTTTCCACCAGGAATACATCGATATCGAGCCGGTTCGGCGATTGGCGGAAATCGCCGCAGAGATACTTGGGCCGCGACGGGTTCTTGTTCGCTGGCAAAAATATTTGGACAATCCGGCACAAATAAAAGGTAGTCCCCCCGCCGTGATTGAGCGGCAATATATAGAAGCGATTAAAGACTATCCCTGCCGCTTTACAGGACGGGCCGCGGGGAAATTAGCGAGGCTTTTCGCCTCGATACCGACGGAAAATCTTGCTTCAAAAAACTGCAAAGCCGATTTTCTCGGCGCCAAAGGCGTCCATATCGATCCGTTCGGAAATGTCTTTAGCGGCACATGCAGCGGAATTATCTTTGGAAATATCAACGAAAATAGTCTTGAGGATATCTGGAAAAATTTCCACCCGGAGCAAAATGAGATTATCAATACGCTCTTTATCAAAGGCCCGGCCGGTCTGCTCGAAGAAGCGGAAAATGCAGGCTACCAAAAAAGAGAGTACTACGCCGATAAATGCCATTTATGCACGGAAATCCGGCAATTTTTCCTCCAAAACAACCTCCATAAAACCACAATTGGTCCGGCAGATTGTTACGGTGATGAGCATAAGATAGAACATAAGCAAAAAAATATTTTTGAAAAAATTTAATTTTTTTATTGACAACTTGTACAAATGTACGATATTATAGTTGTACATTTGTACAAGGAGATTATTATGACTCAAAAAGAACTACCGGGTTTAAGCCCATCCGAAACGGAGATTTTAAGATTAGTCTGGCAGCTTGATAAAACCACTGTCCAGCAAGTTTGCGAAAAGCTTCCTGTCGAAAGAAAAATCGCATACGCGACCGTCCAGACGCTTCTTCGCCGCCTGGAGAAAAAGGGATATATAAAACACAAAGTTAGTGGCAAAGCACATGTTTTCTTCCCGGCAATTAAACAGGAAGCTGTAATCAAAAGGTCGGTCGGCGATTTTCTTCAGAGACTATTCGGCGGTGACCCAATCCCCTTAATGCAATACTTGGCCAGACACGGCAAAGTAAAAGCCAAAGATATCGAGAAATTGAAAAAATTAGTAGATGAACCATAGTTATAAAATTATCTGCGGAGGCTCAATAATGGAAGCGTTATTGATTCAAATATCGAATTATCTTCTCAGTCAAAGCTGGCAGATTATCGTTCTGGTCGTGGC
Organism: Sedimentisphaerales bacterium; assembly: GCA_016933295.1. Classification (GTDB taxonomy): domain Bacteria; phylum Planctomycetota; class Phycisphaerae; order Sedimentisphaerales; family Anaerobacaceae; genus JAFGPS01. The sequence goes on from JAFGBG010000038.1 coordinate 3,359, forward strand.
AGTAGCAGCAGTTTCGTGGCTGCTTCGCAATAGAAGTGCTCATGTTCGCTATTTACTCTGGCTGGTTGTCTTAGCCAAATGTCTTGTGCCGCCTTTGGTCACCGTACCTCTGGCGATTTTACCCCAGGAAAGCATCCAAGAACCGGTCTTGACACCATTAACCGAGGCATTGATTTCAGCCGCTGAGATTGTAAACACTAACGAGGTAGAATCTCCGGCACAAAACACGACATCGTCACAAGTTTCTTCGCGACTAATTATTTCGGAACGAGAAACCAGGCTTACGATCCGACAATGGCTTGTGATTGCCTGGATTGCCGGAGTGTGTATATTTGCCCTTATAGTTGTGATAAAGGCATTGCGAACCGAATTATGGCTTAAGAAGCGGCGAAAACCGCTTCCATCAGTATTACAGGATCAGATCGATGATATTTTCTCCCGCCTGAACATAAAAGCTTCGCCAAATCTCTGGCTTGTTGACGGTATAGGTCAGCCGTTTGTCTGGGGCTTGCTTCGAGGGGATATTTATCTTCCATTCGATTTTGTCATAGTAAACGATACGGAACAACGCCGCGGGATTATATCTCATGAATTAAGTCACATAACCCGCTTCGATGCTGCCGTCAATGTCGTGCAGTTAATCGCCCAGGCAATATATTGGTTTCATCCGTTTGTCTGGTGGGCGAACCAACGAATCCGTGCCGAGCGGGAAAAATGTTGCGATGAAATGGTCGTTGCCGGTTTAGGCACACAGGCCAAAGATTACAGCAAAGCGATCGTGGAAATACTGATTTCCGAACAGCAACAAAACCAACCGATTCCTTCTTTAGCCGTAGCCGGGCCGGTTAAAAATATCGAGGAAAGGATAAAAACCATGTTAAGACCGGGAAAAAAATTCTATAAACGTCCGAGCCTTATTGCCGCGACAACGGTATTACTGTTGGCTTTGATGACTGTGCCGATTAGTTGTGTGCTGACTAATCGAGACGAATCCGAAACAGCAATTTCCTCTTTTGAGCCATCGATAACTATGGCCATCTACAACATAATCCATCCCGTCCCAAATTACATTGACCGCGCATTGGATTTGGATAAAGATATTCTTCTTAGTATTCCCGACGAGCATCAAAAACCGGAAGAACCGGGGGATAATGTAAAATGGCTGATTGATAACGGAGGTGATCTTGTTGCAGGATTCCAGGGCGAAGAAATGGGCCTGATGGGTTTCAATATGGTCTCCGAGACTCTGCCTGCACGTGCTTGGGATGAGCTAAGCGGCGATGAACTTCTCCAAAAAGTTAGCGGCAAAGAATCCGATCCGAATGAAATGCAAATAATGAAATGGAATAACGAAGGAGAACAGCCGGTTTATGCCTTTGCCACCAAAAACGGCTCTAACGGTCTTCTTCAGATGTTATCTGTAAACAAAAAGACCAAGAAGATTGAACTGCGATATAAAAAGCTCACGAATGCGTTTTTAGATACCAAAGCCAAAGTGCATCCGGAACAAATCCCATCTCTTTCACTTCACCAAGCTGCCGGCTCGTCTAAATCTCACGTTTATCAATATTATGGGGAAATAACACCTGATGGAGTGATTCATTTCAAAGAAACAAAAACTTTTGAAAAAGGTGACAACTCACCTCGAACAACTTTCAGTTTCACTACTGCTAATAAAATAAATATTAAAGCAATGTACGATGAAACAGGCAAACCGCTCCAATTTACAACCACAAGCAAAATGGATGGACTCTTTTTAAATTATAATGTAATACTAAATGAACCTGTCGAGCCGGGAGAAAAATACACTTTTTCAATGGAAGGGACAATGACAGATGCAATGGAAAAAGTTGCAAATATGGAAAATACATTCATGGTTCGGACTGCTATGCACCATCATCTTGATGGATTGATGACTACAACATACTTGCTTCCCAAAGGAGCAGAGGTAATTTCTACAAATCCCGCTAACATGAAACGAACGAAAAAAAATGGTCAAATAGAGTTGTATAACGAAAAATTAATTGGGGAAGGCAAAAGTATATCCACACAGTTCCAGTATAAACTCACAAAATAATAATATTGGAAAATAGAATTCATACAAAGATAATGTTCGGAAGTTTTGAAACTATATGAGCACAAGGCTTAAAGCGGCGATGATTTTCTGATTCTCCTCTGCCAACACACCTGAGAAAATATCCAAAAAAGGACAAAACCGTAACAAAACGGTAATATTAGAATTGCAAAATACTCCTGTCAAAACGTTTGATTTTATGTTATTTTATTTGAAAGGAGTAATTATGGAAAGGCACAAAATTCTTACCGTCGTTGTACTTACGGCCGTAGGCGTACTGGCCCTCGTCGGGCTGCAGTTCTGCCTTGCAGGTCAAAGCGGCGGCACAAAGCCGGCAAGCGTCCTGATGCAGGAAGCTTTGTACGCCGAAGAGATTGACGGCGATCTCGATGCGGCAATAAAAATTTACGAGCAGGTCATAAAAAGCAGCACCGCACAAAGGTCGCACGTCGCCCAGGCCATGTATCGCCAGGGATCATGCTATATGAAACAGAACAAAGAGCAGCAGGCCCAGGAAATCTTTCAAAAACTAATCGCCCAATATAGCGAACAAACCGACATCATCAGCAAGGTCAAACCCCTTCTTGACGGCCTGGCTAATGCCGATCCGGCGTCCTTGATGCCGCCGGAGACTTTGTTCTACGCGGAAATCGGCAGCCCCGGTAGGCAGGTGGAAACCATCCTGAACATGCTCAAAGGTACTGCTCTGGAAAATCCTATCGCGGCCCTCGGAGGCAATAATATGCCGCAGGGAGCCGGGCCTCCGGCAAACTTCATAGCTTCCCTGTTGAATCCCGGTATGATGGCGGAATTCAAAAAGATTCAGGGAGTTGGGATAGGCATTACCGGTATTCCAGGAGAAGACGAGCCGCCCGCCCTTATCGTATTATTTCCGGGAAAGAGTGACGCTCTCAAGGGCCTGCTCCAGATGGCACTGACAATGGCGGGAAAGCCGGCCGAGAGCATCGAAGGGATGCAAACAGTCGATCTTGAAGGCGGATGTGCCGCTTACGATGACAACGTAGTCATCCTCGCGACTCCAAAGGCACGTGCCGCGGGACAATTCACATGGAGTGTCAAACAATATAAGGGCCTTATAAAAGAGCCTACACTCGCATCAAGCAACAAATCATTCACAAAAGTCTCAAGGAAAGCACGCCAGGAAAACTTACTGACCGTCTGGATTGATACGGACCAATTTTTCGCAGGTCTTAAAAAGGTCCTGCCGACAGGAGAATTACCCGAGGCAATCCGCATGATGGATAGTACCGTCAATCTCGACAGTGTCGATGACATTTTGGCGTTTTTCTCTCTTGAGAAAACTGGTATTGCCGTCGAGGCTAACGTCGCATTCAAAGACGGTCACAACAGCCTTGCATACAATATGTTCCGAACGCCCAATATAAGTAAGGCCGGACTCGAAGCCGTTCCATCGGGAGCAATCGGCCTGATTAGTTTAGCTATCGGTGAGGCAGGAAGCCCCCAGGCCCAGTTTCTCAGCCAGAAAATTAAGGAAGCGACAAAACTTGACATCGGCGGAGAGATATTTTCAAATATCGAACAAGTCATCCTGTTCATCCTGCCTCCCGACAGCACTACGGCACAAACAAATACGGATATACCAAAGATCGCCTCATCTATCGGACTGGCAATAAAAAGCCGTGATCCCGAACAAACCCGGCAGATATTGGCCAAACTATTGGCCGCCGCTGATTTTCTTCCGGCAGAATCAACCGCCAGCCCGACCGAGCCGATTAACGGCAGATATGAAATCCCGCTTGTCGAAGGTCTGAAAGTTCTTTGTTATATGAACAACGACAGTAAAACAACCGTGTTATCCTTAAGCCCGGCGGTTATCGATTCTTCGATATCGGCAGTTAAAAACCGTCAGTCAGTTCTTGCCGCAGGGCCGCTGCAGGAGCAACTGAGCAAAATTTCACCGGACACATGTAAATTAATTTTATTCAATATCGGCGGAATCGTACGAACAGCCAAAGCAAACTCCAACGCACCAGACGAAGTTAACCAAATATTTGACCTTCTGGCGTCAAGCACAGATACCACTTGTTTACAGTTAAGAACAGACGAAAAAACCAATAATTTAAATATCAGAGCAGATGTCATCGGAATTCCTCCCATTAACGAGTTATTCGTTCCACTCATGCAATTGGCGCAAATAATGGAACAGTCTCAGTCTCAGTGGCAGGAACAACCGGCTCAGAAAGTTCCGACGGCTCTTATCAAGATAACTTCCCAGGCTCCCGCAATCGACGGACAGGTCGATGGTATATGGGCGCAAGCTCAAAAATACCCGATTGCCAACACGATATATTCCGCCGCATCGTCACCACAGGACCTGTCCGCGTATTACAGAGTGCTTTGCGACCAGGATAATCTGTATCTTCTCGTGGATGTTACCGATGACGAGCTGAAGAACGATTCTGAGGAATTCTATTACGACGATTCGATTGAGCTTTTCATCGACGGCGACAATTCGAAAAACGGCAGTTACGGCGAAAACGATTTTACATATAACTTCAACTGGGACAAATCAAATCCGAACATGGAAGAGCGCGGCCAACCATACCAGGGTGACATCAAATCAGCAATGGTGACAACCGACAATGGATATCGACTCGAAGTAAAGATTCCATGGGCCGCAATCGGAACAAAGTCGCCCAAAGAAGCAAAGATAGGTTTGGACGTTCATGTAAACGACGATGATGACGGCGGAGAACGCGAAACCAAGCTGACATGGTCCGACAAGCAGGACGACGCATGGCAAAATCCCCGCGTCTTCGGCATCGCCGAGGTACCCCGCCTTGTCGGCTATTGGAAACTTGACGAGACCGAAGGTAATACCATTTCAGATTCATCAGGAAACAACATTACCGGCACCCTGAAAGAAGGCGCCCTTCTGGAAACCAATGCAGGCCGATCCGGCGGCGCAGTGACCTTTCCTGCTCCCGGTTCCTGCGCTGAAATCTCTACAGCGGGTATGTCGGCGTACGCTGGAACTATTAACCTGTGGATTAAGCTTATCGGCGATCAAACGTCACCCGAACACAGGTATATTTTCGGCCATACGACGGAGCCGCATTACAGCAACAGAATACAACTATACATGAACAGCGGAACAACGATGCTTGATGTCGGACTCGGTGATAACCATGAGACAAACACAGATATGACTACGCTTGAAATGAATAAATGGTATAATATTACCATGAGTTGGAACGATGGAACATATAAGGTTTATCTGGACGGCAAACAGCTTGCATCAGGAAGCTATACTGGCCTGGTAAATATCAGTAAAACAGCGAACATAGGTAATAATGGAAGAACCGATAGTAGAGATCAGTCTTTTAACGGCCTTATCGACGACGTCAGGATTTATAACTATGCTTTGTCGGAAGATGAAATTAAGGCGATTGGTAATTGATTCGAATAAAAACGGCTCGTGAAAATCAAAGACAAAGGCAATGCGGCTAATGACAGAATGCGATGGGTAGTATTACTTCTCGCCGTTGCTGTAATATTACCCACTATTTGCCTGCTTTGGTTTATGAACCAGGCGGTCAAAAACGAACACCTGGCGGTCAAACAAAAATTAACCGATGCCTACAACAGTCAACTGGAGTTAATCCGCGACAGGTTCGATAACCTCTGGGCGGCACAAATCACCGAACTCGAACAACAGGTCTCGCTGCAGCAAAAACCGCCGGAGATGTTCGAGAGTTTCATCGGCAGGACCGGCAGCATCGATTCTTCCAGGATGTGCGACGCGATTATCGTGTTCGATGGCGACGGGAAAATGAATTATCCCGTTCTCGGAGGAAACGAACAGGCGCCCGAGTCCATGGAATTGCTCGATGAAGCATGGAACCTCGAATTTAACGACAAAAAATACGATAAGGCGATACAAATTTACGAGCAAATCGCCGAATCGCTCGTTGATGAATACACTCGCTGCTATGCATTGACGGCACAAGTTCGCTGCCTTAACAAATCCGGCGAAATTGAAAAAGCCATCGCCCTGTGCAGAAATATAGCCTATGGAAAAAAATCTGTCGAAAATGAATCTACTTCAGTCCTGATCGCACAATCAAGAATTCTGCTGGTAAAACTAAAGCAAAAGAGCGATGAAGGCCTAACGTTGGCCGATTGCCGCGAATTAATTGATTCCGCCATCGACTACTCAGCCGCAAGCGGCGAAAATTTCATGCCGCTGCCTTCGGCCACACGAATTTTTCTTTTACGAGAAGCACTTGAAATCGCTCGGGAAAGTCAATGGACTAAAGAGTTACAACCACAGATTTCCAAAGCTCAGAACCTTTTATCAGCCGAAGAATTAGCAGTTTCTTTTCTTGAGAAATATTATGCCGACATAGTTTCAGAGACCTGGTCGGAAGAAAACGTATCGAAACTTTTATCCTCTCTGAGCGCATTACTTCAAACAATTGAAACCACGATCGAAGAATCCGAATGGGGCTGGAGTGAGCAATTGAAGCGGCAGATTTCAACCGTATTGAACCTGCAAAAGACAGCCTCCCAGAGAACCGAGATAGCTACATCTGTCACAATTTTCGACAACTGGCCACAGGACAGCTTTCAAAGCCTGAATCTCCCGCAAAAAACTTTCGGAATATATCACGAAGTAGCCGGCAAAAAATACCTTTTATTACAGAAAGCGGAAAATTTCGGTTCTGATTTCGATTTATGTAAAGAGCAGTCAAAGAAATCCGATATATCGTACAGACTGATAGATAATTTTGACAAATTTGTCTGCGGCCTCGAGAATCCTGAAACTGAAGCTTTTCTCGAATCTCCGTTCGGCAAATATTTCCGCGGCTGGTCTATCGAAATTCACTTTAAGGATGCCGGCATATTCGAGAAAGCTGCACGAAAACAGGCCCTTTTTTATATCTGGGGTGGTCTGCTGGCTATCTGCGTCATCGTTGGAGCGGGTCTGCTCACAATACAGGCGGTCGGGAAACAAATTAAAACAAATAAACTGAAAAACGACTTTATAGCTACCGTTTCACACGAGCTGAAAACTCCCCTGGCCTCCATGCGGGTATTGGTGGATACGCTTTTGGAAGGTAACTACAGAGACCAGAAACAGGTAACCGAATACCTTCAGATGACCTCACAGGAAAACGAGCGGCTCAGCAGGCTCATCGATAATTTCCTGAGCTTTTCGAGAATGGAAAGGAACAAGCAGGCTTTCGAGTTTACCAAAACAAATCCGGCGATAATCGCAAAAACCGCCGCCGAGGCCGTTCAAACCAAATTTGCCGGCGGCCAATGTGACTTCAAAGTAAGCATCGGCGACAACCTGCCCTGCATAACCGCCGACCGCGATGCTATGGTAACGGTCCTTGTCAATTTGTTGGACAATGCGTATAAATATTCTTATGATAACAAAAGAATCGAACTGAAAGTTTATAGTGAAAACGGCGAAGTTTGTTTTGCCGTCTCAGACAACGGCATAGGAATGTCGAACCGCTCGATTAAAAAAATATTTAACAGATTTTACCAAATCGACCGAAGCCTATCGCGGCGGGCCGAAGGCTGCGGCCTCGGACTTAGTATTGCAAAATTCATTATAGATGCGCACAAAGGCTCGATTTCCGTGGACAGCAAGCCC
>JAFGBG010000039.1 GCA_016933295.1 Sedimentisphaerales bacterium
ATGTTTTTCAGGCTCGAAATCGTCGATATTGCCGAGCAGGTATCGCAGCGTGTTCCTGATTTTTCGATAGGCGTCCTGCGTGCGGCCGATGATTTCGTCGTTGCAGCGGATATCCTCCTGGTAATTCACGCTGGATACCCAGAGCCGAAGGATGTCCGAACCGTATTTAGCTATTTCGTCCTGAGCGTTGACGTAATTTCCCAGCGACTTGGATTGTTTCATTCCCTTTTCGTCAACGGTGAAACCGTGTGTGAGAACATTTTTGAAAGGAGGCTTGCCCGTGGCGCCGAGAGCGGGCAGCAGTGACAACTGGAACCAGCCGCGATGCTGGTCGGAGCCTTCGAGGTATAAATCCACCGGCACGGGCCAGCCGGATTCCCGGGCGCAGACACTGTACCAGCTACAGCCGGACTCGAACCAGACGTCGAAAATATTTTCTTCCTTTTTGAGAGTATCAAGCTCGAAGCCGTCCGGCAGTTTGAAATCGTCGCCTAAAATTTGCCGGGGCGAATCTGTGAACCAGCTATCCGAGCCGCGCTTGCCGATATATTCGGCAGCGGCCAAAACAGATTCTTTCGTAAGCAGTGCTTTGCCCTCGGGATTTACGAAAACGGGAATCGGAAGCCCCCAGCTTCGCTGCCGGCTGATGCACCAGTCGGGGCGGGATTCGAGCATACCGGCGATTCGCTTCTGGCCCCAGCCGGGGATCCACGTGACGTTTTCGACGCTCTCCAGCGCCAGGGTGCGCAGGTTTTTGCCAATATCGGGCAGCTCCTTATCGACGCTGATGAACCACTGCTCGGTCGCCCGGAAAATGACGGGGCCTTTGCTGCGCCAGCAATGCGGGTAGCTGTGGGTGATTTCGCCCTGTGCGTATAGAAGGCCGTGCTCTTTGAGATAATTATTTACGACTTTGTCCACTTCGAGGACTTTGAGGCCCTTGAGCCAGCCCGGCACTGTATCGTCGTATCGTCCGTCGTCCATGACCGGTGAATAAACCGCAAGGTCGTACTTCTGGCCCGAAAGATAGTCTTCGAGGCCGTGCCCCGGGGCGATGTGGACGAGTCCCGTGCCGTCTTCGGTGGTGACATATTCGGCGAGAATCACCATGTAGGCGTCTTTGTCGGTCGGATTTTTCTCCACGAAAGGATGCACGTAACGTAATCCCTCGAACTCGCTGCCTCGGACGGACTTTTCGCCTATCTTGTATTGTCCATCGCCCAGAGAGCCGGCGGCGACCACTGCCTCGACGCGCTCAGCGGCGACAATTGAGATATACTTGCGGCCGTTTTGTTCGTAGCTGACGGTTTTATAATCAAGGCAGGGATGCATGGCAACCGCAAGATTTGCCGCTAAAGTCCACGGCGTGGTCGTCCAGATCATAAAGCAGACTTTGGCGTCTTTCGCATCGTCAGCCTCGAGCAGGCCAAGCTCCACGAGTTTGCCGATGCTCTCTTCGGCGACGGGATAATTCACGAAAATGCTCGGCGAAGCGATGTCTTTGTACTCCAGCTCCGCTTCGGCCAGGGCCGTCTCGCAACCTATCGACCAGTGGATAGGCTTAAGCTGTTTGTAAACGAGGCCTTTACCGACCAGCTCGGCGAAAACTTCGAGTATGCCGGCTTCGTATGACGGCTTGAACGTCAGATACGGATTGTCGAAATCGCCGAATACTCCGAGCGCCTGGAACTGTTTGCTTTGCAGCTTGACGTATTTGGCGGCGTATTTATAGCAGAGCTTGCGTATTTCGGGCTTGCTCTTTTCGCGGGCCTTTTCGCCAAGCTCCGTCATGACTTTCGATTCGATGGGCAGGCCGTGACAGTCCCAGCCAGGCACGTAGGGCGCATCGAAGCCGGACATCGTCTTGTACTTGACGACGAAGTCTTTGAGTACCTTGTTTATGACGTGGCCCATGTGAATATCGCCGTTTGCGTAAGGCGGGCCGTCATGCAGGGTATATAAAGGAGCGCCTTGCCTGACTTTGCGGGTCGCGGCGTAAATGTCGTCTTTGGCCCAGTTTTTCCGCATTTGCGGCTCACGCTGGACCAGGTTCGCTTTCATAGCAAAATCCGTTTTCGGCAGATTCAGTGTATCACGATAGCTTTTTTCTTTTTTATCCGGCATCGAACAAGTCCTTAAATAAAATTAAATGCAATAGTGTAAATCCTGTAGTTAACGTTGTCAATAACAGCTTACAGTAGCCGCTGAGACCGGCGGAGAAAGTCGAGGCAATCTCAAAATTCAGCAAATCGCCGCCAATAAAAAAAGCCTTCCGAAGTTTGCCGCTCCGGAAGGCTTCAAAATCTGATTGATTCGCTTTCTCAGAGCAGCTTCAAATTCTCCGCAATAATTATAATAATCATATTGTTTATGTTAATGTTCATAAAAACCATCCGAATCTATTCCGGCAAAAACCAAAATGCCTTTATATCATAATAATCGGCATTTGTCAAGTGCGGATTTAGCTAAACTTTCAGAGGTTTGGATTTGGTGGATAAAAATATTATAAGCAGAATTATTCCGAGGATAACCATGTAAATGCCCAGGTTCTGGGAGACAGTCCCGCCATCATAGATTAACCACCAGCCGTGCTCGAAGGGATTGTCGTCGCGCAGAATTTCGATAATAAAGCGCATGATGCCGTATAGAATTAACATCAGGCCGAATGTGCAGCCAGGCTTGCCGGAAATCTTTGCCAAAATAAAATAAGTTATCAAAAAGGTAAGCATACCACAAATGAATCCAAACAGAATCGAAATAACTCCACTACCAAGTATTGAACCCACGATAAGATAAACAATTATACCTACAGGGATTGATATCAGCCACCAAACAATTTTATTCCTACGCCAGAAAAGATAAAGCAGCAGGCACAGAAAAGCGGCACAAGCCGACGAATATAACTGGGTCGGATGGACCGGCAGGCATCTGTACCTACCTTCGAGAACTTCGATTTGTTGTTTGGCCGAAAGCTCATTAAATGGTTTTAGGAATCCATAATCTTTTTCATCAATATAGGTAAAATAGTCGGAAGGCAATGTCAGATATGGTTCGGTACGATTTCTTTTTAAATCAGGATTCACCTGGCTGTTATATGCGTAGGAATCATAGGGAAAACGAACAGCGCACGGCAAATCGGTTGGTTTTCCGAAACAGCAACCGTTTAAAAAACAACCGATTCTGCCAAAGACAAGCGCCAGCATAAGACCGATTGCCAGGATATCAAGATGGCGGCGAATATCCAGCTTGTGATATATCATATATATAAGTATGATGGTTACCGCTGCTATGACGCCGCCGAGAAGTTCGAGACCGCCGTGCCAGACCTTGAAAACATCGAGCCAATCGTCCCTGTACCTATCTATATAGTGAATGACGTAAAACGCTCTCGCCCCGACGACTCCGCCAATAAGAGCGTATAAGGCGGCGTTCGTTATATGCTCGGGGTCGGTTTTGATGGTTCGGCTGAGCTGCCTTATAAGTGTTATCGCCGCAAGAAAACCAATAACGAGCATCGGCCCGTAAGTACCGACAGGCCAATGGATGATAGGTATCTCGAAGAGTCTCGGATGCATTTTGTTAGCCAGCCATTGCCAAAGAAATTCCGCATAACGTGCGGAGCAAACAATACGATAACTACTGTTTTATTTTGTTGTTTTCATCGAGTACGACAACTTTTGGTTTAAATTCTTTGGCCTCCTCCGGCGTGAAAAAGCCGAAACCGATTATAATTACAAGGTCTTTCGGCTTTATCAATTGTGCGGCTGCTCCGAGGACGATGATTTGTCCGGAATCAGCTTCCGCCGGTACAACGTATGTTTCGAGCCTGTTGCCGTTGTTCAAATCAGCGATTAGAACAGACTCGTACGGCGAAATTCCGGCGGCTTCCATCAGCGACGAATCTATCGCGATACTACCCGGATAGTGCAGTTTCGTCTCGGTTACTGTTGCACGATGTAACTTGCTTTTGAGCAGCTTTACTAACATAACTTATAACTCATGCTTCTTTTGTGTATTTTCCGCGGCTTTTTACGACCGTCCACGGGTATTATACGAAATTATTTTCTCGTGTCTATTATAATATTGTCAATTAACCGGGCCGGGCCGATTTTTGCCGCTACGGCGACGAGAACCTTTCCGGCAATACTCTCGATATCTTCGAGCGTACCGGCGTCAACAATACTGACGTATTCGATTTGTATCGAAGATTTTTGCCGGAGCAGTTGTTTCATCTCTTCGATTATTTCGGATGTTTCCGTCTTGCCCGCATTAACCATTTTCCGGCACTTTTCAAGCGATTTGTAAATATAGGCAGCGTCCTGTCTGTGCTGCGGATTCAGGTATTGGTTTCTGCTGCTGACCGCCAGGCCGTCCGGCTCGCGAATAGTCGGGCAGATAACTATTTCCAGCGGCATATTCAAATCGGCGACCATTTGCCTGATAACGATTGCCTGTTGAGCGTCTTTCTGACCGAAGAATGCTATATCCGGCAGAACGATATTAAAGAGCTTAGCGCAGACAGTAGTGACTCCGCGGAAATGTCCCGGCCGGGATTTGCCGCATAGAGGTTCCGTTAATTTCTCGACGTTGACCCAGGTGAGATTTTCGTCGTGATACATTTGATCCGGCGCTGGGGCAAAAACTATATCTGTGCCGTTGTTTCTGCATATTTCCAAATCCGCCTCCAATGGGCGCGGATACTTTTCAAAATCCTCGCCTGGACCGAACTGTGTGGGATTAACAAAAATGCTCACGACAACACAGTCGCATTGTTTTGCCGCAGCCTCGATCAGCGAAATGTGCCCGATATGAAGCGCGCCCATTGTCGGCACAAGGCCGATTTTTCGACCTTTGCCGCGTGCGGCTTTCACGTGACTTCTGACGGATTTGATTGTGTATGCTATTTCCATTTCACATCTCAGACGCTGCCGAACCGCAGGCTGAATGCCTTTTGTCCGTTACGTAACATTTTATCTGATTGACTATGTGTTCGAGGCAGGTGTTGTCGTTATAATCCAACTGCGTAGTCGATACGCGTATGACCGGCGAAAGTTTCCAGTCGATAAAAAGCTTCTCGTAATCGCAATCGAGCCGTCTTAAAAAATCCAAATCAATTTGCTGCTCATAAGGTCGATTCCGGCTGTGGATCCGCTCCAGGCAGCTCTGCGGGGAATCCTGCATATAAATTACCAGCACCGGCGGAGAAATTTTTGCCGCAAACGGTTCGTAAATTCCTTCATATATCGCAAGCTGTCGGGGGCTGAGCAACGCTCTTGCATATATAAGCTCTTTATCGAATACATAATCGCTGATGTAAATTGTGCCCGGTGACAATTTTTTCCGGTCCAATTGTTCGACTCTGCCGGTCAGAAAGAAAAGCTGCGAGTCCAAAGCCAGCTCTTTTTTGCCGGCATAGACATCCGGCATAAACGGATTCTCATCGTAAGGCTCGAAAATTATATCGCAGCCAAAATAGTCGGGTAATTTGTTCGCCAATGTGGTTTTTCCAACGCCGATATTACCTGCGATGCTGATTAGCTGAGGTTTATCAGGCTCAGTGACAAAATCGCCGCCGTTCAATCGGGCCGCAAGCTCCTTAACCGTTACTTTCAGTACCGGATGGATAAGCTTCGGATTAAACCGGCAAAGACCGGAGAGCACAAACGAACGCAGGTGCATTTGCGGATGCGGCACAGTCAGCTCGGGCGCATTTATAATCATATCGTCGAACAGCAGCAAATCCAGGTCAATTGCTCTCGGCGACCATTTTTCGTCCCGTTTTCTGCCGAGCTGATTTTCAATTTCAATCAAAACCTGATGGAGTGCCCCCGGATTCAAAGACGTCTGTAATTCGGCAACGGCATTGAGATAATCCGGCTGGTCGGCTCCACCCAATGGGGCGGTCTCGACAAGCTCGCTGACGCCGACGAACTCTATATGCTCGTTTTCGGCCAACATTTTGACGGCCGTCTCGATTGTTTCCTTCCTGTCGCCTAAATTGCCGCCTAAGCCGATATATGCCGTATGCATCTCCATTAAGAGATTTTCCTAATCCTTTCGAGGGCCTCTTTTACATTATCCGGTTGCCCGAAAGCGGTCAGCCTGATAAATCCTTCACCGGCTGCGCCGAAACCGGCGCCCGGCGTGGTGACGACATGGGCATTGTTCAGCAGCTTATCGAAAAACTCCCACGAGCCGATTCCTTCGGGTGTCTTGAGCCAGATATACGGCGCGTTAATTCCGCCGTAAACGGTGTAGCCCATACCGGTAAGCGACTCGCGTATAAGCCGCGCATTGCCCATATAAATATCGATGGTCTCCTTGATTTGCTTTTTGCCCTGTTCGGTGTAAACAGCCGCCGCTCCGGCCTGGGTGATATATGATACACCGTTGAACTTCGTGCACTGCCGCCTTTTCCATATCGGGCCGACTTCAATTTCACTGCCATCTTTTTTGAAAGCCTTCAACTGCTTCGGCACAACAGTAAATGCGCACCTGACGCCGGTAAAACCCGCCGTCTTGGAAAAGCTGCGAAATTCTATCGCTACTTCTTTTGCACCGGCGACTTCGTATATCGAATGCGGAATACCCGGATCGGAAATAAATTCCTCGTATGCGGCGTCAAAGAGGATTATCGCTTTATTCTTCTTTGCGTAATCGACCCATCTGGAAAGCTGCTCTTTTGTCGCCACCGCTCCGGTCGGATTGTTGGGAAAGCACAGGTAAATCAAATCCGCGTTTTCCTTAGGCGGTTCCGGCACAAAATCATTTTGCTCGGTACATGGCATATAAATAATCCCTTCATACCTGTTTTTACCTGCCGGCCCGCCGGTTCTTCCGGCCATTACGTTCGTATCGACGTAAACCGGATAGACCGGATCGGTAACCGCCACGATATTATCCAGGCCGAAGATTTCCTGAATATTGCCGGTATCGCACTTCGCGCCGTCGCTAACAATGATTTCGTCGATATCGATTTCTACGCCGCGGCTCCTGAAGTCGTTCTCGCTGACAGCTTCTCTCAGGAATTCATAACCGATGCCGCCATCATCGTAGCCTCGAAAGGTTTCCTTACATCCCATTTCCTCGACGGCTTTTTGCATCGCCTCGGTGACCGCGGGCGCCAGCGGCTGGGTCACATCGCCTATTCCCATACTGATGATTTTAGCCTTTGGATTAGCCTGCTGGAACGCACGTCTTCTTCTGCCGATTTCCGGGAACAAATATCCGGCCTGCAATTTCAGGAAATTTTCATTTATCAATGTCATATTCAATCCTTGATTCTCGTTAGTTGATTCTTTATACAGGATTGAGCAATTGTATTGCCGGATCGGGATTGCGTCAAGTCTGCGTTCGGCCGTTAAAGGACGCAAATCAATCTTGACTTAAAACCGCCGGTTTTATATGATTTATTTATCTCTGAGAATATAAGCGCGACAGAACATATTTTCAAAATAACGGCGAGGATTTCGTTATTCTTTCATGTAAGGTGTACTATAGCGGGATTACATTATAAATTATTGATTATCATCGGTTCGGGATTGTTAATAGCCGGTTCGAACAGGGCCGAAAGTACGGCGGATATCAATGATATTGCCGAATCGTACGTGAAGTTAGTGCTCGAAATCGGGCTGTATGACTCCGAGTACGCGGACATATATTTTGGCCCGACTCAATGGCGGCCGTCCGATGAAAACATTCTCGACGAATTCCCCGCCGAGCTGCTTGGTTGCCGGGCACAGGAGCTTATTGACAAACTCGATAAAGCGGCAAAAACCAGCCAATCACCGGAGCAGTCGGCGAGGTGTAATTTTTTGGGAAAACAATTGACGGCGGTAAAAGGCAAGATTGATTTATTGGCCGGCAAAGAGATGCCGTTCGACGAAGAATCCAGAATCTTATACGATGTCGTTGCGCCGGCTTTTGAAAAGGAACGCTTCGATAAAATATTGAAGGAGCTTGACGAATCTTTGCCGGGCGAGGGCAACTTGAACAAAAGATTCGAGAATTACAACCGGAAGTTTCTGATCCCGAAAGATAAATTGGAGGCCTTTTTTGAAACGGCTATATCGGAATATCGCAAACGAACGGCCCGGCACATTAAACTACCGCCGCGTGAAAAACTTGAAATAGATTTTAGCGGCTTCAAATCGTGGGCGGCGGAACTTCGATACAAGGGGGATTATTCGAGTGTTATCGAGATCGGCTCCAACATGCCGTTTTACCTTATCGATGCCGCTATGCTGATACGTCACGAGGGTTATCCCGGTCATCATGTTCATCTGTCAATGATAGAGCGGCATTTGTATAAGGAAAAGAATTGGGTGGAATATTCGGTTCTGCCGCTAAATAGTCCGTTGGCATTTCTTGCCGAAGGGATTGCCGAATTCGGCTGCCGGGACCTTCTCGGTCCTACTGCCGAAAATATGGAATTCGAGCGGGATGTACTATTTCCCCTGGCTGGATTCGATCCGGCGGAAGCCGAAAAGTATTTCCGGATAATGGAGCTAAAAGACGAGCTTGACGGTGCTATGGTCGAAGCCGCCCGTCAGTACCTGGACGGCAAAATGGACGCAAAACAAACGCGCGATTGGCTTGAAAAATACTGCTTAGTTACATTTGCCGGGGCCGATAGCCTTATGCGTTTCATCGACCACTATCGAAGCTACGTAGTCAATTACGCGTTTGGTCGTGACATGATTAAAAACTACATCAACAATAGATGCCAAACAGATAATACCCCGGACAAGCGATGGGAGATATTCGGCCAACTGCTGACAACGCCGCTGACACCATCGGATTTGATCGAAGCCGGCAAAAGCGGCAATTAATTGTATGTTTTTGCGCTGGGGATAATAGCAAGCCACTTCCGGCCTTCGGGAAAATCGGTGTATTCGCCGAGGTTCTCGCCTTCGCCGGAGTAATGAAGTATCTTATCTTCGTCCGCAATCCAGATTGAACCGTCCGATCCATCAAGCTCGATTGAATCGCCGCCATAGTCAATGTTTAGAAGCAGGGAACATCGTGTGTCGTATTTCTGAGTATATTTTGTTACCGGCGCCAACCGATATAACTCCGAAAGCGTCTCAGGCCATTCTTCCTCATCGTCAAGCTTAGAAAAGTCACGTTTTCCGTATCCTGTAATCCAAACACTTCCATCGGATGGATTCACACGAACACAAGATGGATAAAAGGTTAGTTCTATCGATTTTAAAATTTTTCCATCAGGGGAAATATTGACTAATTTGTTCTTTCCGTAGTTTGTTGTTTGAGCAACTCTCTCTGCTACCCAGATAGAGCCATCTGGGCAAATATCTACTGAGAATGCTCCGGCGTTGTAAAAGCTTTGTGTCAGAGGTATCTTAAGTTCCTCTTGCAGGTCGGTATTGTATCTCCTGATATCAGCTCCAACAACCCAAATACAATTATGAGCCTGGTCCACGGCTATATCTGTTCCGCCACCATGTCTTGAATGCTTTTTGATAGTTCCCGTATTATCAATGGCGTAAATGTTTTGTAAGTTTATTGCATAAATATAATTCTCTGTTATCACCGCTGATGCAAACAGACCCGATAAAGACCATAATTCTTTTCTTGTAGCTGTTTCGTTCATCAATAGTCTGTTTGATGAATTTTCGCATACTATAAAGAAACGTCCGTCTTCAGATATCGAAAGAGCGCTTCTGACGAAATTAATTCCTAAACTATCTCTATATTCTTTGATCTGTCCTTTTGAATTGAGCATTAGAACAGTATCTCCATATGGTGGTGTTCTAAGATTATTATCTTTGTCACAATCGTTCAGAATCAGGAGCTTCGGGACAACATCGTTTTTAGTTTCCTGCGAGGCGGTGCAAATTTCAGGCGCCTGTATTGCGGCAAAAACTGTCAGAGAAATAAGAATTAATTTCGTTGTGATTGAATTGAAAGGCTTTTGAGATAAATGCATTATAATCCCCTCCATTAGTTATTGTTTTCTTAACGTTCCGAATGAGACTTAATATACCGGCAAATTTACCATACAGTCAACTCCGGCGAAATTTAGCTGCAAATCTGAAAAGATTCCCCATATTTTCGCTTACCTAAAATATGATATACGACGAAAGTGATTTTTTCAACAAAAAAAGCGAATTCGTAAAAATATTTTAGACAATTACTTTGAATGAAAGGAATATACCCGAAAGTCCCCGATTAGTTTTATCAATTTACAGCCGGTAGAATTTTTCCCTGATAACTTCCGGAGTGAAAAGGCCCTGCGAGAGGAGTCTTTTTTTGATTTCCGGATCAGGCGAATCGAAACGATAGTGCCATATCCGCTCGAAGCTGAGCGTATCTATCATATCGAGATCGATATAAACGTGTCCCGATTCGTAATGATAACTCATAACCACAATCGCA
Source organism: Sedimentisphaerales bacterium (assembly GCA_016933295.1). GTDB lineage: Bacteria > Planctomycetota > Phycisphaerae > Sedimentisphaerales > Anaerobacaceae > JAFGPS01. The sequence continues at coordinate 10,399 of JAFGBG010000039.1, forward strand.
TCGTAGCTGCTGAAATCATCCATTTGCACCGTCGGCGGCACGGAATTCGTATCGACCATGACATTATCGAGACAATCGACTTTTTCGAGAAAAGCCAGTGGGAAAATTCTTTTCCGGGCCTGTTCGAGTATTAACGGCGCGAACTCCGGATTGAAATTCCTTTTGGCGGCGCAGACTATCGCAAGCCTGCTGTATTTCTGCTGACGTTCCATACTGATACCGGCGGACATCTTCGTCTCGCAACCGAGTAATAAACTCGCCGTTATGACAGATGCCAGGATGAACCTAACGACTTTCATGGCCATGCCTCCTTGTCAGAGAATAATCGTATTTTTCACCCTTTCCCCCATGTAATAATTACACTAATCATTATTATATATTCACACCCGGCAGGGCGTAAAGAATATCGTTGGCAAATAACAAAAAAAGCGTAAAACCGCCGGAGTTGATGGTCGTATCGTTTGGTTCATTTTGTCTTGATTTTTAATAACCCGCGGCCTGGCCGTCTTTGCGTGATTCGGAAGCACCGTAATATACCTTTTTGTCGCTGTCGTATCGAATCGCCTGATAACCGCCGAAGTCGCCGACATTATATTGTATCTTATGCCCCATTTTTACTAATTCGCGGATATTTTCATATGGGATTGACGTTTCGAGATATACGATTCCGCCGTCTTCCATTTTTGAGCCGGTCGGCTGTGATGAGCCGGTGTGCAGGATACGCGGGGCGTCTCCGGCTTCCTGGACGTCCATGCCGAAATCAATGATGTTCATTACAATCTGTGCCTGCATTTGGGGCTGTGCGCCGCCACCCATTACACCGAAGCTCATAAAAGGTTTGCCGTCTTTAGTTATGAACGCCGGAATAATCGTATGGAACGGCCTTTTATGCGGGGCATAGGTATTAAAATGTCCCTCTTCAAGATTAAACAATTCGCCGCGGTCCTGAAAAATGAATCCGAGTCCTGAAGGGCTGAGTCCGCATCCCATGCCGCGATAATTACTCTGGATCAAAGATACCATATTGCCGTCTTTGTCGGCCACGGTCAGGTAAATCGTATCGCCTTCATCGAGCGAAGGATTTCCGGCGTCATAAGTTTTCGCCGCTTGCTGCGGATCGATAAGCTTTCTTCTCTGTGCGGCGTATTCTTTGGAGATTAACCAGCCGATCGGGATGTTATTAAAGGCCGGGTCGGCGTAAAATTTCGCCCTGTCTTCGAAGGCAAGCTTTTTTGCCTCGACGAAATGATGGACATATTGGCGGCTGCCGAAGCCCATACTTTTGATATCATATCCTTCCAGAATATTCAGGATTTGCAGTGTTGTGATTCCCTGTCCGTTCGGCGGAAGTTCCCATACAGTATAGCCGCGATAGTCGGTTGATACCGGCTCTACCCATTCCGATTTATGGTCCGCCATGTCCTGATACGTAAGGAAGCCGCCCACTTTCTTCATAAAAGCATCGATATCCCGTGCGATTTCGCCCTTATAAAAGACGTCCCGGCCCTCTTTGGCGATTTTATCGAGCGTATTCGCCAGACGGGGATTTTTGAAAATCTCTCCTGCTTTCGGGGCGGGCATGAATGTTTCCTCGAATCCTTCGTATTCCTGTAAAAGCGGCACGCTTTTCTGCCAGTAATAGGCAATCAAATCCGAGACGGGGAAGCCCTCTCTGGCATAGGAAATTGCCGGATTGAGAATCGTTTGCATGGGCAGTCTGCCGAATTTTTCGTGCATTTCGAACCAGCCGTCGACGCAGCCCGGGACGGTGACGGGAAGCGGACCGTGCGAAGGGATTTTTTCCAATTCGAGCTCTTTAAAATGCTCGAGAGTTAGTGAATACGGCGAACGTCCGCTTGCATTGAGTCCGTAAAGTTTCTGCGTTTTTGCATCCCATATTATTGCAAACAAATCGCCGCCGATACCGTTACCGGTCGGTTCGACAAGCCCGAGCATTGCGTTGGCGGCAATTGCCGCATCGACGGCGTTTCCTCCCTGTTTCAAAATATCAATTGCCACCTGTGTTGCAAGGGGCTGGCTTGTCGCCGCCATTCCATGTGCGGCAATAACTCGTGAACGACTGGCAAACGGCTTGCCTGTAATGCGATCCATTGCCGATGACTGTTGTATTGTAATAAGTGATAAAATAAATGTGATAAATATCGCTCTCATACTATCTCCCTGATTTTTTAGAAAAGAAACTTTTACTGATTATCGAAGCGTCTGTCGATAATGAATGTATCCGGCGGCAGGGGAATCCGGTTTAAGTCAACAATATTCGCATCCGTAATCAGGATAATATCCGCTCTGGCTCTGTGGCGAACATCCGACAGATTCTGCTCATCGTAAGGAATCCATTTGCCGTCTTTTTCGACTACGTATTCGGGCAACTCACCGGAATGCGATGTAATGGAGGAAAATTCCACCGGGCTGGTTCGAAGTATGCTTCCATCGTTCATTTTTACCGGTTCAGTCGATGGCCACAGGATGCGAACGCCGGATTTGAGGACTGTGCCGCTGAGGTCGTATTTCGAAGGGCTTTTTTCGAGAATCAAAGGCGACCCTTTGCTCTTGAGCTTTAGAATCTCGGGCCAGGCCTGCTCGAATTTCTCTCTGTTATCGAACGACAGCTCGAATATTGTTTCCCTGATATCGTTGCCGGCATCGACGACGACCGTCTGCTGCCTATACGGCTCAAGCTGTTTTGGCCACGGGCCGGGCCATTTGCCTTTTTGCCAGATTATTATCGATGCCAGCGATAACGACGCCGTAAAAAGTACGGCAAAAAAAGCAAAAAAAAACTTCCTTGAACGCATTATCAGTCTCCTTATAAGGCTCAGGCTTTGCTTTTACTGCTGTTGATTTTCTATGATAGTAATTTGAAGTCCTCTTTTTTCGAGAATTTGTTTTGTGTCACCTGATATTGTAGTCGGCGCGACTATGACAATTTCTATATTCGGTCGCCCGGAAGGACGAATCCGTTCGCTCGCTTCGAGCAGCGGCCGGTCGATATCCAGAGAATTCATTCCGCCGACGACTATTCTATGATAAAGTGCACTGCCGGAGGCTTGCCAAAATTCTTTTTTTAGCATTTTAATAAACCATGGAAAATCCTGCTTTTTGACGACCGGGATATGTGAGCCGAAATAACCGGTCCAGCCATCGGGTAAGTCAAGTTTTTCTTTTAATACTACATCTAAAAGGTAGCCCATATTTTCTCTGTATTCCGGCGAAAATTCATTTACAGGATAAAACTCTTCTTTTTCCCGGGATTTATATTTATAGATGTAAGCCGCCGTAATACCCGCGCAACAAATAATAATAAGAATCGATATTAAAATCTCTTTCCCGCTCATGTCGAATCCGTCTTTAAGAGCTTTTGAAAAAACAACGGCTTATAGATCGGTGTTTTACTGTTCCACTATGGAACCAATAACAATCAGCACTATAATAAAAAGAAGAACAGCGATATTAAGAATAAGTCCAATTATCGCGAAGACCTTTTTTCTGCTGCTCTGGATTGCTCCGGCTATTCCCAATACTGCGCCGACGAGGTGCGCTATCATTCCCAGTATAATGAACAATCCTACAAATGCAAAAGCGGCCTCGTTATCATACTGCCGGGCAGTTGCAGCCAGAATTCCCGCGAAGATAATAACCAGTAATGTTATAAAGCCCTGAGCAAGAGCGATTATAAAAGATGCGATTCCCATGCGCGAATGTTTCTTTGGAATATAGTACTGCTCCTGTGGAATTGTGCCGTAATCCATACCGAATCTCCCTTCTTAGAGTCAAATCTGATATATTTTACTTCAACATATTCTATTATGTGAAGCGGCTTTGTCAAATTAACTTAGCCAGTTCGGGCCGATTGTGATATCAACTTTCATAGGGACATCGAGCTTAATGGCGCCGGACATCTGCTCCTCTATCCATCCGGCGTGTTCCTGTGCCTCGGCTTCGGGCAGCTCGAAAACAAGCTCGTCGTGCACCTGTAAAATCATTTTGACCGGCAGGTTTTCGGTCTCGATTTTTTCCTGGATTTTTATCATCGCCACTTTTATCAAATCGGCGGCGGAACCCTGGACGACGGTATTGACGGCCAGGCGTTCGGCCTGCGAACGTTTGCCTGCATTTCTACTGTTGAGGTTCACAATGGGCCGCCGGCGGTGCAGAATCGTCTCTGCATAGCCGCTTCGTTTTGCGAGTTCGATGCAATCGTCCATGAACTTGCGAATCGAGCCGTAGCGGGCGTAATAATCTTCTATGAATTTTTTCGCTTCCGACTGAGTAATTCCGATAGTTCGTGAGAGTCCGAACGGCCCCTGGCCGTAAATTATGCCGAAATTCACTGCCTTGCAGCGAGAACGCATCTCACTGGTCACCTGATCGATGGGGCAGTTGAATATCTGCGAGGCCACAAAGCTGTGGATGTCCCTGTCTTCTGCAAAAGCTTTCATCAAAGCCGGGTCCTTCGAGAAATGCGCCAGCAGCCGCAGCTCGATTTGTGAATAGTCGGCGCTTAAAATGCAGTCATTTTTGTCTTTGGGCACAAACGCCGAACGCACCTTACTACCGAGCTCCGTGCGGATGGGAATATTTTGCAGGTTCGGGTCGCTTGAGCTTAATCGTCCCGTGGCGGTTACGGTCTGGTTGAATGAAGCGTGCACACGTGACGTCCGGGGATGAATCAGCGAACCGAGCTTATCTACATAAGTATTTTTCAGCTTGCTCAACATGCGGTATTGCAAAATCAATTCGATAATCGGATGCTGGTCGGTCAATTGATCGAGCACCGCCGCATCCGTGCTGGGGCCGGTTTTTGAGACGCGAACCGGAGGCAGGTTTAATTTATCGAAGAGAATCTCGGCGAGCTGCTTCGGCGAATCGATATTAAAGACCTCGCCGGCGTGCTCGTATATCCGCTCGGTAACATCTTTTAGCGTCTCTGAAATTTCGCCGGACATTTTTCGCAGCAGGCCGGTATCGAGCGAGACGCCGTTATATTCCATCGCGGCAAGTACCGGAACAAGCGGCATTTCGAGATGCTCGAATAACTGCCGCAATTGCGGCTCGGCTTCTAATTTTTCTTTGAGATACAGGTACAACCGGTACGTTATATCGGCGTCCTCGGCTGCATATTCGCACGCCGCAGAGGTATCGACCATATCGAACGTGAGCTGGTTTTTGCCCTTGCCGATAAGGGCAGAGATTGGAATGCAGTCGTAATCCAAAAAATCCGCCGCCATATTATCCATCGAGTGACTTCGGCCCGGGTCCAGGCAATAGGAAGCGACCATCGTATCGAAATAAACACCATCAACCGGCAGCAGGGCGTTTCGCAGCACGAGCAGGTCGTATTTGATGTTCTGGCCGATCTTCTTTATGTTTTTGTCCGCGAGGACGGGAGCCAGCTTCGGACGTATCGCGTTTATATCCAGATGCTTTGCGCCTAAGGGCGCTTTTATAGGCAGATAATAGCCGCGATGAGTTTGCCAGGAAAAGCTCATTCCGACAAGCTCGGCGCGCATCGGATAAATCGACGTCGTCTCGGTATCTACGGCGAAAAGTTTTTGCTTTTTCAGCTCGGCGAAAAATTCCTCGAATTTTTCCTGCGTATCGATCAGCCGGTAATCTTTTGCCGGCTGCCTGGTGTCATCCGAATCGAGTTTTTTTCCTTTAATGTCTGAACTGCCGGTTGCCGGCGCCGAACTTTCCGTCAAACCCAACTGATTCAGCAGGCGGCTAAAACCAAGCTCAGAAAATATTTCGGCGAGTTTAGCCTCATCGATTCCGCCGAGACGCAAATTTTTATAATCGATTTCGAAGGGGATGTGACAATCGATAGTGACTAATTTTTTGCTTAAAAACGCCTGTTCTTTGAATTTGCGAAGATTTTCGCCGCGTTTGCCCTTGATTTCATCGACATGTTCGTAGAGATTCTCCATGGTGCCGTATTTTTGTATCCAGTCCATCGCGGTTTTCGGGCCGACGTCGGGCACGCCGGGGACATTGTCCGAGGTGTCACCCTGGAGGGCAAGACAATCGATAAACTGCTCCGGCTTAATCCCCATTTTCTCCGCCAATGCGGCAACGTCGGTAATCGTGTCGGTCTTGATGTCGTACATACTGATATGTTCGTCGAGCAACTGCAGCAGGTCCTTATCCTTGGAGCAGATGATGGATTCGTAACCGTCCGCAGCGGCTTTTTTAGCCAATGTCCCGATGATATCGTCCGCCTCGAAACCATCGATGCGAAGAGTGGGGATATTCATCGCTCTCAAAATCTGCTCGATACGACCGATTTGAGCCGGCAGGTCGTCCGGCATCGGCGGACGATTGGCCTTGTATTCGGCGAAAATATCGCTTCGAAACGTAGGGGCTTTGGAATCCATCGCGACCGCGAGCAAATCGGGATTATGCCGCTGGATAAGCCCGACAAGAGCTTGTGTGAAAATATACGTAGCCTTGGTCGGCTCACCGCTCGGGCTGGTAAGCCGCTGCCGCATTGGTGCGTAATAAGCGGCGTAAATATGAGCATGACCGTCGATAATATAGAGCTTCTTTGCCATAGCCAACAGTATAATACTGCGTTTAACAATTCGCCATAAGTTTTATGAATTCTAAATCCGGGTTTTTCTTTTTTCAATGGACAATACCTGCCCGAATAATTGCATTTACAATTCTTCGTGCTAAAATAGTTAGTCGCACACCATCCAGTATCGCCCGCCTCTACGCAGGACCTTCGTCGAAATTCCATATAGGCGCCGAATCAGTTCCGAAGAGATGACTTTTTTCGTGAGGTCGTTTTCAATCACTTTTCCACCGGCAAGCACCAGAGTCTTTTCAAAAATCGGTACGATTTCTTCTATTCGGTGAGTAACAAAAATCAGCCCCATTTCCTGCTGGATTTGTGCCAGGTTTTGAATCGACTTCAGAAGCGTTTCGCGCCCGCCCGGGTCCAGACCGGCACAAGGCTCGTCGAGAATCAACAATAACGGGGCGGCCATCCTGGCACGTGAGATTAATACCCTTTGTTTCTCTCCCTGCGAAAGTGTGCCGAACTTTTGGTTCGCAAGATGAGCACAATCCATCTCGGAAAGAAACTGCCTCGCCTTGGTATAATCGGATTGCCTCAACTTTTGCCCGGCGTATTCCCAGAGTCCCAGTTGCGCATATTTGCCTGAAACGACTGTGCGAATCACGACTTCATCCGGCGGAATCTGATCTACGAGTGAGACCGTAACCCAGCCGATATTTTTTCTCAACTCTCTGAGGTCAACCAGGTCACTGCCGTTTCTGTATATTTTTCCGCCGGCGTTCGGCCAGATATAGCCGCAGGCAATTTTTAACAGCGTAGTTTTTCCAGCACCATTGGGCCCTAAAATCACCCAGTGCTCACCCTTGTTGACCCGCCAGGTGACGCGACTCAAAATTATCTTATTGTCGATTTTGTAACCGACCTTGCGAATATCGAGTATAGGCTGTTCCATAATCTCCGATACCTGGGAAAATGCGGCATAAAATCGGTTCTAAATATTTGCCGGGCCGAACGCGAATAAATATACGATATAGGCGAAGTATCCGCATAAAAGAATAACACCCGCGATTCTGCCGACAACGCGCCTACCGACGATTATCAAAGCCGCGAAGACAGCGCTAACGGTTATCATAATCCAGTAATCGATTCCTCCCGCCAAACGTGGCGATACGTCGAAGGGTTTGACAAGTCCCGCCGCTCCGGTGACGAGCAGGGTATTGAAAATATTGGAACCGACTAAATTGCCTACGGAAATATCATGCTCGCCTTTGACTGCGGCAACTACACAGGTGACAAGCTCCGGCAGTGATGTCCCGAAAGCGATAACCGTAAGTCCTATTACGCTGTCGCTGAGACCGAGCCTTTCTTTGAAAACAAAAACAGCGCCGACAACGGTCATTTTCGCGCCCACTGCAAGTCCAATCAATCCGATTACGACAAATATCACACTCTTTTGAATACTTTTCATATCGTATTTCTTCGCCGCTTCGAGACTGCTGGTAATGAGCTTCGCCTGCTGAGCTTCCTTGCGGGCTACATATGATATTAACAAAATAAGGGCGACAAAGACAATCAACAGTGCAGCGGCTTCTGTGCGGGCGAGAGACGAATTGTGCAAAAACGGCCAGAGCAGCAGTGCCACCGCCAGCATTACGGGCACTTCCCGCTGCAGTGTCAGTTTTTTCACGACTAACGGCCGGATTAGTGCTATAAGGCCCCCGACGAGCGCCAGGTTTGTAATGTTGGAGCCGAAGACATTGCCGAGAGCAAGATCTCCGCCGTTCGCTTTCTGAAGGACACCGGCAATACTTGCGGCAACTTCCGGGGCTGAAGTGCCCATCGCCACGACAGTCAATCCGATCACCAATGAGCTGATACCCAGCCGCTGCGCCAGTCCGACCGCGCCGGAAACAAGCAGCTCGGCGCTTTTCCAGAGGATCACTAAACCACCGACTAACAATAATACAGCAAAAATCGTATTCATATAACTACTATAGATTTAATCGTAACAGATCCATCATCTATTCTTAGGCAAACATTACATCAAGCCGCTTATTATATCAAGATAATTAGATGGAAATCGCAATTGATATTCCGCCGAAATTTGCTATATTTTAGTTTGGATGATTTCCTCGAAAACAGATGCTTTGTGGACAATAAAACGAGATGTCGTATTTAATTCAGATCATTTTAATTATCTTCAGACGGGAGAGAAAAATGAGAACGTATATTATCTATATCCTTTTAACAGCGGGTATCCTTCATGCATCCGAACCAACGGTTGATTCGGTGGACTACTCGGCCCCCGCCGGGTATCTGGAGATCGCAGCATCGTTAGGTAACCGGGAATATATCATCTCACAAGCACAGGAGCTGAAGGGAAGTTCCGATATCGCCACGATACGAAATATACTGAGCTGGATGGATCGAAATTTGAAATACGATCCCGATATAGCTTATTCCTGGCGCAATTTCGATGACGTAATCAAAGAAAAGACTTACGGCGGATGTGCGGATCAAGGCATCGTCTGCGGTGTTCTTCTCAAGGGAGCAGATATTCCCGTGGTCTGGGTCAAAACGATGGATGTCTCCTGGATTTGGGATTTCAAGAAGGGCCGGAAATTCGAGTCCTGGTCGGGACACGTTTTTCTTGAAGTGTATGTGGAGGGAAAATGGATGTTGCTGAACCCGGGAGCAAAAATGATTTACAGGGAATATACACCAAAAATGCGAATCCTTCCCGGCAATCGTTTTGCATATCATAAAGGTAACGATCCGAAAGAAATGATAATGTCACTTCAGTGGGAGCAATGGAAAGAGCAAACAAGTACGTATTTCCGGGACATGGATGAGTCACTGCTGCCTGTCGATTCTGCCGGTGGAACATCTATTTCACCACAGGCTTATGTTGTCGGCAATTCACCTTATTATCAGGTAATAACACAAATGGCAAAAGAGCGCGGACTGACAGTCCCCATATCGTTTAATACTAAATATGATGAATATCTGCCGCAGGCCAGAGGAAATTTTCTGCTTATCGAAACCCACAGCGGCGTACCTATCGTTCCAGTTAACGTGCTTGAAAAGTATTTTCCCGATGCCTCCGAAGGTTTGAAAAATCCCGATGGTATAGTGAAAATTGGCGAAACAACTATCGTCTTCCTGGATTTCTCCAAGCAGTTAAGCAAAATCCAAATCGACGACAATGCAAAGAAAAAGTAGATATCGGCCGACAATATTCTCGCCGCGTTCGAGGAAAAAAAATCTTTAGATGCCATTTTATGCAGACTTAGAAACTATACTTTCTTAAAGTGAGAAATCTTGATTAAAAAAATCGATAATATAACGATACTCCATATCATAAGATTTCTTTCCTCTTTGTATTTTTACCATCAGGTGATAACTCTTTATTTTCAGGCAAGGGGATTGACTTACGTCCAGATAAATTCGCTGTGGGCCGTCATAGTTGGTACTCAGGCTCTGGCCGAAGTGCCGACCGGCATCGTCGCAGATAAAATCGGCCGCAAGGTTTCGATAATTATCGCTCTGGGATTGCAATTTTTAGGCGAATTTATCTTTATTTTCGCCGATAGTTATCTGCTCTTTGTGCTCGTCTGCGTTATTGCGGGAATCGGTTTTTCTTTTCTATCCGGTTGTTTCGAGGCGATGATGTACGATACGCTTAAGGCACAAAACAGGCAAAACGACATGCAAAAAGTCGCCGGATTGAACGGCTCATTCGCTTTAGCCGCTACTATGGCGGGTTCGGTCATCGGCGGATTTATAACCGCCGGCCTGGAGCTGTCGAATTTCGTAATGGCAATTATCCTTACCGCGTTTTTTGTGTTCTTATCTTTCCTTGCAAGCTTCCTGCTCAAAGAGCTTTCCGGGGAATATAAGCGTTCCGGTGACAGTTCGCTTAAACTATTAAAAGACGGCGTAAACCTGATAAAAGCGAATCAGTCGCTAAGAAGAATCATATTGCTGTCTCTCTTAGCGACACCGTTTATTAATTATCTTTTGAATTTTTATCCGCCGTACTTCGTTGAGGCGAAGGTAAGCGGCTATTTTTTCGGCGCTACTCTCGCGATAGCATCCCTGCTGGGTTTTTTTGCGAGTAAATATGCCTATCTGTTCGAGAAGCTATTCGGCGTAACAAAAGGAGTCATGCTGGCTGTTTTACTGCCGGGGATATTTTATTTCCTGATGTCCGTAATTTCTCATTCGATATTATCGATAGTTCTGGTGATTTTCGCTTTCGGCTCGATGCACATTCAAAAGCCGATATTTTTGGATTATCTGAACAGACATATCGAAAGCAAAAACAGGGCGACAGTGCTTTCTTTAATAAACGTCATATCCGGTTTTTATGTTGCGGTTATGGGCCTGCTGATCGGCTTTGTGGCGGATATTTCACTAAAACATTCCTTTGTTTTAATGGGAACTTTAATCGCCGTCGGGGCTTTGTATATAAAAATCGACGAATCCCACGTATCGGCAAATAACAATTGACATTCCGCCGAGTACGTCTATATTTATACTCGGATAGCATCTTCCGAAGAGCAATCAGGCGATCTTTTTTTTGAGTAATACAATCGGAGAATTAAAGATGAAATTTCATGTAAGCTTATGCCTGCAACTCGTTTTAGCGGGGGGACTATGGGCCTCCGTCGGCCATGAACCAGATCCGGAAGTACTGTTAGACGAATACAACACATGCAACAAGAAGTTCGAGAATATTTATTACGACCTTGAAACTACTTTGCAGGCTGGAAGCAAAAAGTATGTTTACTCGTTACAATATTGCTCGAATAATGAAAAAAAACAATGGATTGGTGACTTAAAATGTTACAACGAAGACGCAACTATCGACCAGATGTCATCGTCTCTTATAACGAAGATATTTAATGACACGATGGGGATTTATCTTACGCATTATAATCCTGATTTGAAAGGTAATCTTCCTCCGAGGGCCGTTATAGTACATAGCTCACGTGAAAAATATTTACAGAGTATGGACGAAACGGCCTCACATGGGGCACCACTTAAGGGTAAAATAGACGGTAATAATCATCAATCTATTTATGATTTGCTTAAAGGGGCGACGATTCTTAAATTATATGATGAAATCGCAAAGATGTTAGGCTACGATACCTATCTTATCGAAGCCGAAACGAAATATGGTATAGTGAAGGCATGGATTTCACCTGATGCAGGTTATAACTGTTTGAGATGGGAAATTGTTAAAAAACAGAATCAATTCTACCGAGATGGAACTACCACTAATGATAGATTTACAAAACGCACAGATGCCTTTATTGCCGAAAAAGTCGAACAAATTTACGGCAAATATGTCGTTACTCAGGCAAAATTTGACAATAAAGTAGAAAACGGCGATACAATACTTGGCGATTACACATATCACTATAACCTAAAAAAAATCGATTTAAATCCCGATTTTGAAGCACTTAGCGCGTTCGAAATAAAACTGCCGGAGGGAACTATTGTCAGAGATGAAAACAATCCCGAAGTTCGTTACAAATGGACGAGCGGCCGGTTAGTAAAAGAGCTCGCAGAAAAACCGCCGCAAAGCACGGCAGAAATCGAAGTGCCCGCGGCAAAACCTAAACGCCCACAGGCCCCGGAGGACACGGAATTATTAAATACCTATAAAAACAATCTGACAAGGCATATCCGGAATCTAACTGCACTCGAAAGCAGGCATGTTTCACATCCCGGTAATGCAAGGGCCCGGGATTATATTATCGACGAATTAAAAAAATACGGATACTCTCCCGTTACGGATTCGTTTCAGGCAAGAGATATGACTTTACATAATGTCATATCCGACAGTTCGGATAAAAACAAACCGGTAATACTTTTATCTGCTCACTTCGATTCGTCGTCCTCGGGCAACGGGCAGGCACCCGGCGCCGACGACAATGCCTCCGGTGTCGCCGCACTGCTCGAACTGGCCAGAATCCTGAAAGAAAATCGCATCCAAAAGAATTTCGAGTTTGTCTTTTTCAACTGCGAGGAAGCCGGCACGCGCGGCAGCAGGCATTTATCGGATAAATACAGGGACAATCGCCGGCAAATCGACTACATGATAAACATCGACACGATAGGGACATGGAAAGGGCCGCTCTCGGAAACATGTCCCGTCAATTTTGTGACCGACAAAAACTCGGTAGGGGTCATTGAGCAATTACAGGAACATTTTCCCTATCCGCTCCGGCAATCAAAGACAATCTGGCGTGATGATCACGGCAACTTCTGGAATAACGGCTACAAAGCCATCGAGATTACCGAAGACGGCTGTACGGAACATATGCACAAACCGACGGACACCGCCGAAAAACTCGACTACGATAATATCGCCAGGATTGTCCATGGTTTATATGTCTTTCTAAGCCGGTAAGCTAAAGAAATTCATGCCGCAATTGTCGGCATTAGACCTTCGCCCACATGTTTATTTCTTTAAATCACAATTGACATTTTGCCAAGTGCGGCTATATTTGAAGCTGGATATTTTCACCAAAAGAGCGAATGCTGTTATGTAGATTGACTAAATTTCTGTTAAATATATGGTAACGACAAAATTGTAACGTTTTGAACAATTATGTCAACATCAAGATATAATGAATCCAAGCTAAAATCAGTAGAACATCTTTTGGGCTATTTTGATCAACAAGTTCTTGCTTCATACCGTAATGAGCCACACAAATATAGGATTGAGTCTGATTATTTTGAAGGAAAATTGACTGTTACCAATGAATACTATAGAGAGTTGCAAAGCACAGGAAAAACGCACGAAGCAGTAAGCATTCGCTTCGGATACAGAACTCTACATGATGGAAATCTCGCTATCGTAGTGTGGTTACCTGACTTATTTGAAAAATCTAAAACGCATGCTTCGAAATGGTCAGCGTTTAGTTTGAGAAACCCAGAATGGATAACAGACTATGACGAACGATTTGGGAATTGGATTCTGCGTTGTCTAGAAGGTAACTGGGATCTAGACAATGGCCCATTATACTATCTTGGGCAAACGATAAAAATAATCAATGGTTTGACAGCCGAGTTAGTGGGTATTCCTTTGTTTAAACATGAGATCAATGAAACACTGAGTTATCCGGCCGCAGAGAATACTCATCGCTATCAAGACTCACATAAGGAGCTATATGGATATTTGATAGATGGTATTGATAAGCATTGCATTTCTTATTTAGCAGATAAAATTGATAGAAGCATAAACATTGGTGACAAGAAAACGATTCAATCCATCGTAAAGCTATTCCCTGATCTCGGAACCTCTGGTGACTTTATGTGTGCTATGAATCTTGTCAGTGAGCAACGTCGACAGGTGTCACATGGGGTACGATCTCCAGCAAAGCCATTTCCTGCATTCTCGCAGTATACAAAAGACTTGTACCTTTGTTTGAATGCCATAAAGGAGCTGCTTGCTATGCTTGAACACGCTTTTGGAGTAAATGGCGAAGAGGCATACAATCGCCAGAAGGCTAAGAAACGGTTACCCCAAATCGATCGGCCGCCTAAAGCACATTATTCGATAGTCCAAGCATCACACATGAAGGGTAAAACTATTGAAAAGGTTGAGTTTGGCTTCCGAAGGACAATAGAAGGCGTTCACGAAAGCGAAGCCCTTATTATCTATTTCATTGATGGCTCAATAATGAGTCTTGAAGCTGGCTCAAATGTTGGAAATTTAGTAAACGATGAGAGCGGCCTATGTCCGGAAAACTTCCATGTTGACTTCATAGTGCATTGGGTTCCAGAATTTCCAAAAGGTATGATAAAACCATGAACGTTGCCGATAAAATAGAGGGATTGGTTTCGAAGCGCTTCAAGTTTATTACAAAAGCGGCAGATTTTGATGTTCAATCTCTCTTTAATATCAAGAAGCAATGTTATCGTCGAGCAGCATGCGGTTGATGACTGCAATAGCTATCATACCAACGACCACACCAATCAAAGCGCCATTATGAGCAAATATGGAAGGCGCCAATCTCCAGTAAGAGAGCCGGCTTAAATCATGCATATACACCGGCTCGAAGTGTTCCACGTAAGAGTGACCGATATACAAACCTGTTATCCAGCCAAGGGCGTAACCTATATGCATTCCGAAAGCGTACTCAACGACCGCTTTTATCACGGTAAACAACTTATCTAAAAACTGCTTCCTCGGGATACTAATCCGGAACGAATGTAAGTAGTTGATAACATCGAAGGGTTTATGAACATCCAATTGTTTAATGCAGCTTTTTTTAATTCTGCTCCTTCAAACTCTGTTCTCTTGTGACCTTATTAACCTATCATCCTTTATCAATTGTTATTCTTTCTATTCGGTTATACGACTAACAGTAGAGATAGTTCTCTAAACCAAAATTCCTGCCGCATTTTTTTAAATATTGTTGATATGACTTGACCAACAGCCGTTAAATCCGCCGTACAGCAAGTTATATACCTGGTTTTTGCCGGAGTAGGTAAAATAAAAGGATTGTTTTCGAAATTGGCGGGTATATAAACAAAAGCGGCAGATTTTGACGCTTGATTCTGGATAAAGGTCGAAAAATTACACTTTTCCCACGACGACGCAGGCGTTGTGTCCGCCGAAGCCGAAGGAATTGCTCAAAGCAATATTAACTTTCGCATCTCGGGCCTCTATGGGAACGAAATCCATCTTCAAATCGCACCGTGGGTCCGGGTTTTCCAGGTTGATTGTAGGCGGGACGGTCGATTCGTTAATCGCCTTAACGCATACGATAAGCTCGACAGCACCGCTGGCGCCAAGCAGATGGCCCAGGCAGCTCTTGGTGGAACTTACGAGCAACTCATACGCATGTTTGCCGAATACGCTCTTTATGGCCGAGCTTTCGGCCATATCATTCAGTTCGGTGCCCGTGCCGTGAGCATTAATATAATCCACCTTTTCCGGCTCAATACCGGCGCCGGCCAGTGCCAGCTTCATCGCCGATGCGGCACCGTTTCCATCCGGCAGCGGGGCGGTAATGTGGTAGCCGTCGTCCGTGGCACTATAACCGAGCAGTTCGCCGTATATCGGCGCGTTGCGTTTTTTAGCGTGTGATTCTTCTTCGAGAACCAGGACGCCGGCACCTTCAGAAAGCACGAAACCGTCTCTATCCCTATCGAAAGGCCTCGAAGCCGCCGGAGGGTCGTCGTTTCGAGTGCTGAGCGACCTCGCGGCACAAAACGAAGCCAGGCCGACCGGCGTCAGGGCCGCTTCGGAGCCGCCGGTAATCATAATGTCGCTTCGACCGGTAGTTATATTGAAAAATGCCTCACCAATTGCATGATTGCCGGAGGCACAGGCGCTGGAAACACAGTAGTTCGGCCCTCGCAAGCCATACTGGATGGCGATGTTGCCGCTGGCGGCGTTGGCCATTAGCCTGGGTACACAGAAGGGCGAAACTTTCGACGGGCCTTTGGCAAGCAGACGCAGGTGCTGGTCTTCGATTTCCTTTATTCCGCCGATGCCCGTACCGACCACAACTCCGGCACGGGAAAGGTCCTCTTTGGAAAAGTCAAGGCCACTGTCCTTGACCGCCTGGCTGGCTGCGGCAATCGCAAACTGGGTGAAGCGATCCATACGTTTGCCTTCCCGCTGGTCGATGTATCTGGTTACGTCGAAGGTTCGTATCTCGCCGCCGAACCGTACCGGATACGCACTGGCATCGAAAGATTCTATCATTGAAATGCCGCTTTTGCCGTCACATAACGCGGCAAAAAGTTCGCTCGCCGATTCAGCCAGGGCCGTAACGCAACCCAAGCCTGTTATAACAACTCGCCGTTTACTCATAACAAACTTTTCGTTATTCCTGGCTTCTGGTTTTCAGAGCATTGACAATGTGATCGATTGCGGCACCGACCGTTTGGATCTTCTCGGCCTCTTCGTCCGGAATGCTCATATCGAATTCATCTTCAAATTCCATTACCAGCTCGACGGTATCCAGCGAGTCGGCGTTTAAGTCGTTAATAAATGAAGTTTCACGCGATATTTCGGATTTATCGGCGCCCATTTGCTCACTAATAATTTCGATCACTCTCTTCTCAATAGCCTGAACATCTACGCTGTCAGCAGTCACTTGTATTCCTCCCTAAATCAAACAGGAATTAATTTCGCTACCTTACAAAACATCATCAGACGACAATAATTATTTCGGCGGGTATAATACCGGCAAAAGTCTTCCGCTACAAATGTTTTTTAATTTTTTTTACATCGCCATTCCGCCGTCCACGCAGAGGACCTGCCCGGTAATATATCCGGCACCATCACCGGCGAGAAACGCAACCGCTCGTGCGACGTCCTCGACGTGGCCGAAGCGTTTTACCGGAATTATCTGTTTTGCGGCGTCTTTTACCGCATCCGGCAAAACCTCGGTCATTTCAGTCATAATAAATCCCGGAGCGATACAATTCGCCGTAACATTCTTTTTACCGACTTCTCTGGCGAGCGACTTGGTCATTCCGATAAGTCCGGCCTTACTGGCGGCGTAATTGCTCGAACCGGCCTGGCCCATAACACCAGCTACGGAGCTTAAGTTTATTATCCGCCCGAACTTATTTCGCACCATAGACCTGACGGCGACGGCAGAAGCAATAAA
This sequence comes from Sedimentisphaerales bacterium, assembly GCA_016933295.1. Lineage (GTDB taxonomy): Bacteria > Planctomycetota > Phycisphaerae > Sedimentisphaerales > Anaerobacaceae > JAFGPS01. The sequence continues at coordinate 27,586 of JAFGBG010000039.1, forward strand.
CGCCGCACGGAGATTAACATTGATAACTTTATCGAAATCCTCTTCGTTCATCTGCATCATCAGTTTATCGCGTGTAATGCCGGCGTTATTGACTAAAATGCCTATTCCCCCATGTTCGGCCGCCAACGCATCGAGTATTTCGGTCAATTGTCCGGTATCTGTTATATCCACGACCTTCGTAATTACACTGAAACCGGCCTGGTTAACCACCGTCTCGAGCTCACTGAGCTGTTCTTTATTAATATCCAGCCCGGCAACAATTCGCCCCTGTTTGAGCAATTCGAGAACAATCGCCCGGCCGATACCTCTTGCCGCCCCGGTTACTACCGCCAACCTTTTTTCCGACATCTTTGAAGCCTCCCTACAATTACGTCTTTTTCTCGTTTAACTTAATTTTCACCTTTTGAATTTCGCCTTTTATCTTTCTTAAAGCCGGTAATTTATACATAAAAGGGCGTTTTTGCAACCGTTTTTTGCCTTTTTTATTCACGCATAACAGGAATTACGGGAGATTATAGCTTTTTACGCACCAAAAGGGGCCTTAGGCGTCCGGCAGTGTGGATATGCTTAGCTAATCGGATTGATACAGGATATTAAATCCGCGATTTTATTTGAAGGTTCTTGGGCTGAGAATATAATCTCATATAGCGACCAAATGGAGACAAATTTTCTTACAACTTTAATTCTTCTGGCTATTACGGCAACCTCTACCGGCTCCGGGTCGGAATTTCCGGAGCTTGACGATAGTACTGATATTGCATTCGTGCTGTCCTATGAAATTACCCCCCAGAAGAAATCTCCACCCGGTCGGGAAAATGCCGTAATGAAGCAAATCAAATTTATGATCAATCTGCCGCAAACTATCGAACGCAGGCAGGAAATAACAAAGCTTGTTACTGAACCGCAGCCGTCACGAACCTTCATGGAAAACGGAAATAAATACGCCGAATACGACCTCCCGATACCCAAAGAGAAAATAGTAATCAAAATCCGGATTGAAGCGAAGGTTTTCCGTTATGACCTGGCCGCAGCTATGAAAAATCAGAACCCGGATTCTTTAAGTCAGGCCGAACTAAAACCTTTTCTTAAGCATGAAAGGATGATTGAAAAAGATGATACCGTTATCCAAAAGATATCACAGACTATAGACGGTGGGACCGAACTTGAGATTGTCAAAAAAATCTATAAATACGTAATTAGAAATCTCACTATCGACGCATCAAGAGCCAAAGGTGTCGGAGCCGCAGAAACAGCCAGAACAAAAAAGGGCAAGTGTATAGACTATTGCGACCTGTTCGTTGCCCTTTGCAGGGCCAAAAATATTCCCGCCAGGGTAGCGGCAGGCTATAGAACGAATTTTAATATGACCCCGAAACATTCCTGGGCGGAGGTATATTTCAGCGAATGCGGCTGGGTACCTTTCGAAGTTTCGGGACGAAACAATAATCCGGAAGAATTACTGGATTGGCGATTTGAAAATTTGCCCCCGAACTATTTATATTTTACGAACCTTAGAAATGATCCCGTCCTTCACAACAGTTACTTTTATTGTTACCCGTTCTGGGATATGAACTTAATAAAAGTAATAAAATCGATAGTCGAGAAGATAGAATTCGAAAAACCGATACAAAAAAAACACGAATCAATCAGGCTTGAAAAAGCAAAAAAAGACAATCCAGCCGAACAATAATGCACCAGATTTAACCACTGGATAAAATTTTTTTAATTTTTTTTAAAAAAACAATCAATATTTGGCCCTCAAGATTCGCCTATTCTATTAAAAGGGCGAAATTATCTCACGGGCTGAATCCCGCCGTGGATTCTTCATGCCTTTAGGCTGATTCGCCATATATATATTTGAGGATAAAAAAATCCGGGAGGTTAAAATGGAGAATTTGACTGAAGAAGAATTACGGATTTTACTCGTTGTAGCTCGTTCCAAAGATAGCGAATGCGATTTTCCTACCCTGGTTCGAGATCTGGATTTGCCGGAGACTAAAGCCGAATACTATGTATGCAGGCTGAGTTTCGAGATGAATTATCTCTACTGGATAGGCAACTCGGACGAGAATGTGCCGGATCGATACAGGCTGACCAACGCAGGCCGACAGTTCCTCCTCGAAGGAAGTTTCTTATGAAATATTTATCGCGTTAGATAGGGCTATATGCCGCTGTTTAATGGAAAAATTACGTAGTTCCCACAATAGACAAAAGGATTAATTTCTTGTTAATATGCCTGTTCCTTCTCATTATTTCGATGAGAAGGAAATTAAAAGATATGGAAATTTATAAAGGTCGTATGCACGGAAGTTTACAGTTTTTTTGCCCCTGCTCCTCACATTTCCTCTATTATTTAAAACGCAGGGGCTTTTTTTATCAATGTAGCCGACTGAATTAATTGAGCTTGCATATTCGGTTCGCTATGGCATAATCACACTTTTATATAAGGATGTTTCAATAGCTGATGCGTATTTTTCAATGATTTGATAAGGAGATATAAGCTATGAGAAGCAAAAACCGCATTTTTTTACTGCTTATTGTGCTAATCTTTATTCTTGTAGCCGGTTGTGGTTCGCTGAAACCATCGTTTGAGGTCAAAGGCGATAATCCGTCGCTGATACTGCCCTCGGACGATTTATCGAAGCCCGGCGAGATTCAGCTCGAGGGTTTGTTCTTCGAGACTTCCGAAGGCAAAACAATGCTGCCGGCCCAGTTTGAGATAAAGTCGAACATGATTGATTCATCGCTGAGTGCTCAGGCCCAAATGCCGGACGGCCGGAAGGTTAATGTATCGGTCAAACCGCAAGGGGACGATTATACTATTCAATTCAATGCATCACCCGACGAGGATATCATCAAATGGGGATTCGCCATCGATGCGGCGGAAAATGAATACTATACGGGCCTGATGGAACGAGTCGTGGACGGTCGCCAGCAGGCTTCATGGGCACCCGGTATCGAAGAGGCGATGAACCTGCGCGGTCAGACTGTAGATATGATATTAAAGCCAACGACCTCAGTTTATGCGCCCTTTTATCTGTCGAGCCGAGGGTATGCCGTATTTGTAAAAACAGACTGGCCGGGCTTTTTTGATTTTTGTGCCGGCGATCCCAACCGGGTGAAAATCGAATTCGAGGGGCCGTCGCTCGAGGTCAAAATTTATACGTCCGATGAGCCGGCCCAGCTTGTCCGGGAACACGCTATGGATGCGGGTCCTCCGGTTCTGCCGCCGAAATGGATATATGGTCCCTGGCGGTGGCGGGATGAGCACAGAATCCGCTCGGAATATTATGACGGCACACCTTGGACAGGGCCGTTCAACGCCGAAGTGATGGAAGATATCATGATGATGGATGCATTCGGGATTCCGTGCAGTATTTACTGGATAGACCGTCCGTACGGCCCTGGGCGTCTAGGTTACGACGATTTCGAGATTGATCCGCAGCGTTTGCCGAATTTCTCTAAGATGGTCCAATGGCTCAATGGCCGGGGAATACAGATGGTGTTGTGGATCGGGCCGTTCTTCCAGGGAGAGATGGAGAAGGAAGCCCTCGCCAAAGGCTATAATTTAGCCGGCCAGAAACCACAGCGTAATAACTACCCGTTGTGTGATTTTACCAATCCTGAGGCGAAGAAATACTGGCAGGACGGATTTGCGAAGTTATTAAAACTAGGCGTTGCCGGATTCAAACTGGACAGGGCGGAGGAAGGAATTCCCGAGAGCGGAGATTTCAAAGTCCATGACGGACGCTCGATTCGCGAAAACCGGAATGCCTACCCTCCTATGTACCTCAAGGCGGCGTACGAAACAGCGGCAAAACATCGCGGCAAAGATTTCGTTCTTATGCCGCGGGCCGCATATACCGGCAGCTCACCCTACGGCGTTTTCTGGGGCGGCGATATCGGTGGTACGCAGGAAGGTTTGCGGGCTTCGATTATCGCCGTACAGCGCTCGGCGGTTATGGGCTATCCCAACTGGGGCTCGGATACCTGCGGCTACAACCAGCAGTTGATGGAACAGGAAGTATGCGGCAGGTGGCTGGCATTTAGCTGTTTTACGCCGATTATGGAGGTCGGCCCGACTCGGGATAAGGGTTTCTGGAACATTCCACGCGACCGCCAGACGGTATATGATGATGAGCTGATTGCAATTTGGCGGCTTTATGCACGTCTGCACCAGCGACTGGAAGATTATAGTTACAAATGTGCCAAGCAGGCAAACAAAACGGGTATGCCGATTGTACGGCCGCTTTTTTTCGTAGATCCCCAGGCGCCGGAGGCATGGTCGAACTGGTGGACCTATCAATATGGGCCGGATATACTGGTCTCACCTGTCTGGGAAAAACAGAAGCGCAGCCAGGAAGTTTATCTGCCCGCCGGCCGGCAGTGGCGGGACGCATGGCGGCCTGATAAGATTTATGAGGGCGGCAAAACCATCACGGTTGAGGCCGAATTACACCAGATACCGTTATTCATTCGAGTAGGTTCGGATATTGTGCTCGGCGATTTGAATCAGGAATATGCCGATGCCAAAGCCATTGCCAAGAAACGCCCCGACTTGAAAACTATGGAAGCTCAAATTAAGGCGTGGTTTGACAACGAATAATCAAAAATCGCGGCAAAAATTCATGGTGAAGTAATTTCCGTCTCGTGCGTATCGTTCAGAGCGGCAGTACGGTTCCGGACTTGAAAAAAATCATTTAATCTTTGTTCGCCGGAGTTCGTTCGAATGGATGAGCTCCTGAACCGATTTTTTTTACGATAAACACGGCTCTCATCTTCGTTTCCAGTCGTACGGATTCCATAGACTTATAAGCGGCTGTTTTAAGACAGCTTTGCGACAAGTGTTTGAATTTTCAAAACAGATTTGATATGTTAACATTAAATCATATAACTTATAGAATATAGATAAATACATGCATATGAAGTAAAGTGTTAATAATGCACAGGCGAACAGGATTCACACTCGTAGAGCTATTGGTCGTCATCGCTATCATCGCGCTGCTGATGGGGCTTTTAATGCCGGCACTGAACAAAACCCGAGATCAGGCAAAAAGTGTGATATGCCGAAACAATCTCAGACAAATTGGGCTGGCCTTTACACTTTATACAGAGGCTAATAACGGCAAATTTCCACGCAACGGCGGAATTTGGATCGTCAAGTTTTTGCCGTATATTGGAGGCCAAGGCGATCAAGACGAGGATTACCGAAAGATGGGCGTATATAACTGCCCGAAGTATCCCAATAAAGAGCAAACGCTCGACTATGTGATCAATTCATGGAAGGACGGGGAAACGGAATTTATTGGTTATACTCCCTTGAGTGATTTCGTCAGACCCGGCACAAAAGTTTTTCTGGCCGACAATGAGGATGGTCACTGGAGGCCGATTATTCGGGAAGATGAAGGTCTGACCAACAGAGGCGAATTCGATGTATGGCTTGCGACACACTTACCTTCCGGGTCCGATGGAAGCCGACGTGTTGCTCGCGAACGCCATCGCGAGGGCTGCAATGCCGCATACATGGACGGACATTCCGAGTGGATCCAGGCGGAACTGATGACAGAAAAATTATGGAAGCCGAATTAGTAATAGCTTAAAGTCATCTCCGTCGGCAATATCCAAGTTATTTTTCTATAAACATGTTCGGTCGTATCGAGAATCTTTCGCACATTACTTATCTGGCCAAACAGAAAAAACCTCAATTCGTTTTACTTACCCTTGTCAGAGACAATGTTTTAGCTATGTTTTACAGGACTTAACCATAGTCAAACAGAAACTATGGAATTAATGATATGGAATGTGCCGCCAGTCAATTTGCCGTCTGATTTGAGAGCCGCGCCCCTATATAACTAAAAGATCATACACACAATTAAATGAACAGACCTCATACACTCTCTAAACTGGAACGGTTTTTTCCGCGGACCGCGGCTTTGACACTAAGCAGGTTTCGCCATTTCCGCTTTATCATATCTGCGAATCCAATTTTGTTGACGGTATACTTCAAACCCGCATCCACGCCCATTGTAGTGGCTCTTAACGCATTGATGAACATCGGATATACCCTCTGTGCAAACAGGCAAATACTGGCTTCCTGCCAATGCTCGGTTCCGTAACGCCTCTTGTATTGAGCGTCGCCGAAATAGAAATCCACCGTCTCTATCAATGGATCGTCGCATAAACCTTCCAATACCTTTAGGAAAAGAATCAATCCCGGCTTGTAAGTTTTGAATGCCGGATCGTAACCTATGTTTACCATGTAATAGACGTTCCCATAACGTAATCCAAGCTGAAATGCACATGACTTTCCACCTGCATAGAGTATATGACCTCGAAACCAGCCATTGGAAGCGGCTGCTTTTAGCCTTGTTCTTGTACTTTCATCGTTAGCCAATCCTGAGCTGAGTTCGTGCTGGTACGTTTTCTTCGAGATATGTGCCGCCAACTTCAGAAAATCGTCCACCTCGTCCTTATTTGTATAGTTCACATACCTGATGTCACCGGCATAATCATGGTCAAATTTAGATACAGCCCGGCGAAGATTATGTCTGTGACTGTGGGAACGTGACGAATAAAACTTGTCCATCCTGTTCGGGACCGACATGCGCCAGTGCTCATCTTTTTTGGGAAAAACATCACGTCTCAGAAAACCGGCTTTGTTTTTCAGCGTTTTGTAAAAAGCTGTATCGGTCCTGAGATGATTGAAGCAAATTGCGTCCGCCTTCCCGAATTTCAAACTCGCCGCAAGCTCGTTGATCATCAAGGAAGAGAGTTTTTCATCGGGCCGTCCCATTATTCCACCGTATGTGATATTCAGGCACTTTAACTTCGGACTCAGCAAAGTCAGATAACCTACTTTAAGAGGTACGGGATTTTTTTCTATTCTGCCGACGACCATTGCAAGGGCTTTACCAGCTCGTTTGAAATACATAACGAACGGCTCGGCCCGGCCGCCAAACGACTCGATAACTGAAATATAGTGTTCGTAATCCACATTGGGTATACGAGATAATTCGTTGTTTTGCATTTGGCGCCATAACGGGCGAATTTCTTCAATTTCGGCAAGAGTTTCCGCCACACCGATTGTAATGCCGCTGTTTACATATTCTTTCGATATTTTATGGCGCCGGATAAAATCGACGGGTACCTGCTTTTCTGGAATCCGTGCCTTTATTGTTGTATACCGCGAAGTTTGTTGAGACTTTTCCTTGTCTGCCGTTTTCAGACCTTCCATAGTCGTATCCCTTTCTCCCTATTGTAAAAATTGGTTTACATTTTTCCGGATAAACTGCATTTTCAGACTTTTGCCGCCCGGCCATGTCGCTTATTTCGGCAGGTACGCATTCTGCACACCCTGATCTGAAAAAATCAGGAAGTTGGTTGCAAAATGGAACCGGTATGTTTAGGCAATTAAGTGTCCTGTCTCGGGAAAGTAAGATTCGCAGCCCAAGTCTCTTTGTCGCCGGCGATTGAGATGATTTGGATTTGAAGAATTTCTTAAATTTAATGATGTGCCTAAAACTTCCCATGCCACACCTCCTTTTGTTAGCATCATAATAATGCTAAATCGTTAATCCTGTAACTTTTATTCGATGGGAAAAGCCTCCTCCTAAAAAGGCTCTTCATCCCTAAAGTGCCTGTAATATCTTAATATATTGAAAGATTGTCAAGTGTAAAAGCTATATTTTATAATGCACTATCCGACAGCACCAGGAAATTTAAGGATTTAAGGCTCAGAGACTATTCCTTTTTGATCTCTGACTTCGCTCCGGAGGGGCTTTTTTTACAGGTAATTTTACGACATTGGCAATTATAGATAGATATGAATCTTACCTTTGATTTTTTTATAATAAAGGGCCTTAATGGTCTATAAAACTCCAATTCATTATCTTTTTTCTTGCTAATCCGCCCAAAATATGTTCTAATTTTTTAATTAGCGAATTCGATTTATAGCCGTCAAACAGGGAAAATAGCGTAGAATGTTTAAAAAGCTTAAAATCTATTAATTGAAATAAAGAGTTAAACCATAGATAGGATTTGTTCCTGTAAATTCTACATTTTAAAAGGCAGACTACGTTATAGTAACATGTTATTGGTGTCTCTGCTTGCATAACGGCAAATTTTATGTAAGGAGGACGAGATGTATCGCTTTGTGATCGGTATTATTTTACTTTCTATCATCCTGACCGTCAACTCATTCGGAAAAGGTGTACCCGACTTCGAGGATCTCGCCTTGTGGACCGATTCCTGGCTGCATGGTCAGTGGAATGATGAGGTACTATTCTCGGCCAATGCGGACTCCACCACAGGACAGGGTGGCTTTGGTTGCTATGGGGACCTGCCCCCCATGGAATTGGTGCTCACGGGCACAGAGGAGGCAGAAATCGTGTTGACATCCCCTCAGCGGGAGGCTCGTATAAAGATCTATCATCTGAGCGTAACAAACTGGGCCGCTTTTGATGAACTGTTTGGGCCTCCATGTCCGCAGTCTGACTGCCCACACGCAGGGATGACCCCTAATTTCGGTTTCCCCATTTCTTCGGGCTGGAACCTTCAGGTGGCAGAGGAATTCGGCTTGATTACCAAACTCGAGTCTGCGAGCGATCTGACCCGGTTGTGGTACTGGAATTTTGCCCACGTGGAAGAAACAACACTCCACCTTCGCCTCGGGGACCCGCGGTGTGACTACCCTGACTCCTTAGCTTTCTCCCAATCGAACTCCGTGTGGATAACTGGGACGGCGCCACGACGCTTTCTGACCCTGTCCTCATCTATCGGGGGGCACGTGTCGACACCAGGGGAAGGCACGTTTGAGTACGATGCCCTGACCTTTGTCCGGTTAGCTGCGCAACCTGACCCTGGCTATCAGTTTTACGGCTGGCTTTGCCCTGTGTGGCCACCACGCGGGTGGCAGGGAGATTGGTGGAAGGTGGTAGATGGCACATCTGCGATGACATGGGCGTGGTTAGACATGCTCGACGAAGGCTACGAGCTGGTGGCCAACTTCGAGCCAGACTCGACGGGGCAGCTGCGCGTACAGTGTCAGAGTAAGGGCTTCTCTCTTGATATTCCAAAAGGTAGGTCATGGTCCGATACGGCGGATTTGATGCTGGACGTTCAGGTCTTGGATGGAAATGGCCGCTTTGTGTATATGGCTACTATTTCGACAAGCGACGGGGTCGCCCTTGGGCAGAATAATGCCGGCCCGGCACCGAATTGCATCTTCCCAATCACAGACGCTCCCGTGGTCGGACCGTGCGTCAAGTCGTTGGTGGCTACTCTCGGCAATGCGTGGGGGACGAGCGTCCCGATTACCTTCTATACTATTACCGCAGAGGATGCCTTTACGGAAGTACTGTCCAGCGCCAGGGCCGAACAGATAAACTCAGCCCGCCAGTGGAGGGCGGTGGCAGATCCCAGCATTCCCGCACCCAATCCCGTGCTGGACCGTCTCATGCTGGTCTGGACGATGTTGAAGCCCATGCTTGAGTATTTTGCACTACCGGGTGATGAGATCACTCTTGGAACGTTTGAATACACGGTCCCGGGTGTCGAGCCGGTGTACCGCGTCTACGAAGGAATATCGCGCAACGGAAGCGTGATACATGAGTGGGACTGCTGGACGACGGACCAGTACGATGCGTACTATATCAAATCCGGCGGGACGTATACTTTGGGCCCCGACACGGGCTCTCCCGACATCGTCGTAACGGTGGCCTCGCCCGCGACGATCTACATTACCGACCCTAGAGGCCTGCATGCTGGTTGTGATCCGCGCAACGGGCAGTTGGTGGTGGAGTTCCCTGTGTTTATGAGCGATCCGAATGCTGAGCCCTTCCATGTTAGGGTATTAGATCCTATCGATGGTTCGTATAATATACAGGTGGTTCCTAAACCTGGGGCCGAACCGAGTGCGACTTACACGCTTACGGCGACAATCGGTGAACAATCGCTAACGCTCGCCGAGAACGCGAAGATCGGACTGGCATCCTCGGTATCCTATCACATCGATGCAGAGTCAAGTCCTTCAGGAATCTTTAAGGATGCGAACCTGAAAGCCAGGGTGGAAGCGACCCTGGGGGTGACCGACCCAACACCTGCAGATATGCTCGGCCTGACCAGCCTTGTGGCAACTTGCAGTGTTTGTGATCTGACCGGTCTCCAGTACGCGACGAATCTGAAGGAACTGCTCCTGTCTATGAATTTCGCCATTGGTGACCTCAGTCCCCTCTCTGGACTCCGCAAACTCACCAGATTGGACTTGGAGTATAATGGGATTATCAACATCACCCTGCTGAGCGGCCTGACCGACCTCAAGTCATTGTATTTAGGGAATAACAGCATCCAGGAGATTGGTCCTCTGGAAGGTTTGGCAAATCTCCAGATACTGTCGTTGGAGGAGAATCAGATCAGCGACATACAGGCCTTGGCAAACCTTCGCCATCTGCAGCACCTGAACCTAACCGGCAACCCTCTGAGTGCCGAAGCCCGAGACACCTACATCCCTGAGATCATCGCGAACAACCCTGGTATCGACCTGCAAATCGGCCCGGCGTCGGTGCACTTTCCCGATCCGAATCTGAAAGCGGCAGTCGAGGTTGCGCTGGACGTGAACGAACCGACGCCATTGGACATGCTTCAATTGACCGAACTCACGGCGAGGGAAAGCAGTATTTCTACTCTCAGTGGTCTTGAGTATGCAATTAATCTCACCGAGTTAGACCTGGGATGGAATAGTATCGACGATCTTAGTCCTCTGGCAGGATTGAGTAACCTTCGGCTCTTGCACATGGATAACAACGTAATTAGTGACATTAGCCCATTGTCGGCTCTAACAGCTTTGGAGGCATTGTGGCTGGACTCAAATCAAATCGAGGACATCAGCGCGTTGGCAGGTTTGATGAACCTCCAATGGCTTGACCTATCCCGGAATCCATTGAACCAGGAAGCCTGCGATGTTTACATCCCTCAGATAAAGTCGAACAATCCCGGCGTCCAGGTTTACGAGACCTCGTGTGCTGCCGAGTGCACACTGACAGTCTCATCAACGACTGGAGGCTGGGTGTATGCAGTGCAGAGTGGTTTGATGAAACCTGTCAGCGGAACTCTCAATTACTCCTGTGATACTCGTGTGTTAGTCTCCGCGAAGCCGGATTTGGACCACCATTTCGTCAACTGGACAGGCACAGCCGTGACTGCTGGCAAGGTAGATAATCCGAATTCCTCAATTACCACGGTCACTGTCGATGCAGACTATACGCTTGTGGCCAACTTTGCCCCGGAAGAACCGGAGCCCCTATATCCGCTCGGCATCGCGATAATACCATCAGGAGCAGGCTCCGTAACTTGCTCACCGGATCAGTCGGAATACCCGCTCGGAGAAAAGGTGACAGTAACGGCTACACCTGCTTCGGGATACGTCTTCAGTCATTGGTCTGGCATAACGCAGGTGGACGATCCATTTTCTGCAACAACATGGCTTTTTATTGAAGAAGCGTGCCACGTCATAGCCATTTTCGAGCCGACCGAGTAAGACTAATATAAATTAACCTTATATGTACCTCCACACAGTGTCTTATCTGTATTACTTTCTACGGATAAGCATATGTAAACATTTAGACGAACTTTGATATAGCGCCTACTATAGCGCGATATCGACAATTAGCTCGGGCGGAATGGAGTGAACAAATCGAGCGAAGTTAATGATAGTAACGCCGGTTTTTTAGCTTGATTAATTCGCCTGTTAAAGGTAACTTTCAGGCATGGATACTTTGAAAACGATATTCGATATGACGCCTTTCTCCTGGACGGAGATTCTCTGTGCCATGCTCGCCGGAACGATTATCGGCATCGAGAGGCAGGCATTGGGCAAACCCATCGGCATCCGCACGAGCATACTTATCTGCATCAGCACCTATGCCTTCACAACCTTCTCCGACTTAAACCACGAGCCGGCGCTGGACCTTCGCGTTATCGGCCAAATAATCACCGGTATCGGCTTTCTCGGCGGCGGTGTTATCCTCTCTCGCAACGGTATCGTTGTCGGGGTTACTTCCGCCGCATGCATCTGGATACTTGCGGCTATAGGAATCACCATTGGAACCAATCACCATATAACCGGCGTCAAGATGGCCATCCTCGCAGTCCTGATTCTAACCGGCGTGGACACAGCCGAGAAAAAGATAAAGTTCCTCAGCAAAGGCATGCACAAAAAGTACATAGATAAAGAGACGAATTGATACGATGGGTAGCAGCTACTAAGTGAACAACGTGCCGTATCAAGGACAATCTGCCGGAAAAACACCGATTTTCCTTGAATTTTCACCGGTACGATATATAATACGATTCGACAATTGAATATGGTAAATTATCGAATAGAGGGGGGCATCAATCAGAACTCAGACATCAATCCTAAGCACTAACCTCGAAATACAAAACAATTTCAAGCTTTCGAAATCCCGAATTTTCAAAACAAAATGAGCAAAGAATCAAAATCATGCTAAATTTAGAATAAAACTGTACTTATCATCCTTTTGCCTTGGCACTTTTGCACTTATGCTCTTATGAACCTTTTTTGCAAAACGAACCCAATTTTGAATAGACTAAAGACAACGGACACAAGACCCAAGAAAAGTATATTTAAAAAACGAAGCCAATCCTACTTAGCAGTCAACGTATAGCAAGTAGCGTATAACCATGTAAGTATTTGATATTAATACAGTTAGGTTTTTGACAATGGATTATTTATAAGAATTGCATCAGGCCTTTTCTTATGAGCATAACTGCGATAGCGGCAAGAAGCAGGCTGAATACCTTGGACAAGGCCTTCGAGCCGGAGATTCCCAAAATCTTCATCAATATGGAAGACATTCGAAAAACAAGGCCGCAAAGAAGGATATTGCTAATAATCGAAAACATAGCGGCTAAAAGGCCGTATTCGTTGACGATCAATATCGAGGTAGTCAGTACTGCCGGCCCGGCGATAAGAGGCGTGCCGAGCGGAACCGCACCAAGCTCAGCCCCCGGGATCCGCCTTCTCTTTATCGGGTTTACAATGTCGATAATCGCCAGGCAAAAAAGCACAACACCGCCGGCAATCATAAAGTCGCCCATCGCAATCCCCAGTACTTTGAAAACCAGCTTGCCCAAAAGCACGAACCCGATGGCAAGACCGGCTGCGGTTATCATCGATTGAATGATGATTTTGTATCGCTCTTTCCGCTCCATGCCTTCGGTCAGAGTAACAAAAATCGGCATGACTCCGATTGCATCGACCGCCACGAAAAGAGGTATGAATGATGAAAAAATGTTCTCAAACATAACGCTTTTACCAATCATGTTTCATAAACAAACGCACCTGCTCAGGTATAGTCAGTTTATCAAATCTCCGGCGAAAGTCGATAGAGTTTTTATGCAGGTACATTCCGGCAAAAATCGAATTTGGCCAATTATTTACAGCAGGTTATCGCTTTACGCTGCAGAGCATTCTTCGGAGCGATGGATTTTCGCCCCAGAGATCCGGGATTTTAGTAAGCGGCCATCGTCTTGAAGGTTGTATCAGCAATCAATGCGGCAGAATCTCTTTTAGAGACTGGGCGGATGAGATATTGTTGACTTTGGCCTTGCGATTTATTCTTTTCATCAGGGAAGTCAAAACTCTGCCGGGGCCGATCTCGTAAAAATCCTCTACGCCGTCTTCGATGAGTCGCTCCATGCATTTTTGCCACAGAATCGGGCTTGTTAATTGCTTTATCAGGCCACGGGCTATCTCTTCGGAACTTTGATAGTATTCGGCGTTGATATTTGCGATAATCCTGGTCCGGGACGGTTCGGCAATCTTACTTTGCGACAAGGCTTCGCCGAGAGCATCGGCGGCAGGGGCCATCAGCCTCGTATGAAAAGCACCTGCGACGTCCAGTCGAACCGCTTTGATTGCTCCAACCTTAACGGCCATTTCTTTGGCTGATTTGCAGGCCGATTTCGTGCCGCTTACGACAATTTGGCCGGGGCAGTTGAAATTAACCGGCTCCAGGAACATTTGCTCGCTTTGACCTCCGGAGTTTTCGATGATATCGGCGCACAGCATTCGGACTTGTTCTTCCTCCAGGCCGATTATGCTTACCATGGCACCGCCGTTGGCGTCGGCGGCGGCCTGCATGGCCTTGCCTCGTTTGTTGACAAGAACAAGAGCATCTTCGAAGCTGAGCACGCCGGCGGCATAAAGCGCCGTGTATTCGCCGAGACTCAGACCGGCGGTGACATCGGCCAGAAAAGAATCCGGCGGCAGTTCTGCTCGCATAACTTCGAGTATGGCTGCGGACGTGGTAAAAATCGCCGGCTGAGATATTGCCGTGCTGTTAAGCTCTTCGGCGGGTCCCTCGAAGCAGATTCCGGTAAGGTCGAAACCGAGAATATCATTCGCTTGTTTGAAAACTTCCGCCGCTTTCTCGAAAGAACGGGCGATGTCGGCGCCCATCTCTACAAACTGAGCGCCCTGTCCTGGAAATAGAAACGCTGTTTTCATGGTTTTTCTCTCTGTATGAAGACTGTTGTAACCTCAGATATTCAAGTGACAATCAAAACTCGATTACGTTAGCCCCCCATGTCAGTCCGGCACCGAAAGCAACTAAAATGACGATATCGCCTCTTTCGATTTTACCCTTTCTCGCACAATCATCGAAAGCGATAGGTACCGAGGCGGCGGAAGTATTGCCGTATTCGCCGATATTGATGAACACTTTTTCGTCCGGCAGATTCAGTCGTTTTGCCGCCGATTCGATAATCCTTGCATTCATCTGGTGCGAAATGAACATTTTGACGTCATCCATGGTTAATCCGCAGTGGTCGAGACTTTCGGTGACGGTTTCGACGATTCGGCGAATCGCCTGCTGATATACTTCGCGGCCTTTGATTTGCATATAGATTTTATTCGGATCGTCCAGTTTTTTGCTCGACGGGTAGCGCGAACCGTATGCCTGACAATTCAAGGCTTCCCAGCGATCTCCGTCCGAGTGCATGGTGCTGTATAAAATGCCTTTTCGTCCGTCTTTACTTCTCTCGAGCACAACGGCACCGGCGCCGTCGCCAAAGAGTATGCAGCTTGTCCGGTCGGTCCAGTCCGTAATTTTCGTCAGGGTTTCGGCGCCTATTACAATCGCGTTGTTTAATCTGCCGCTTTCGATAAATTGCTGCACTATTGACAAACCATATACAAAGCCGCTGCACGCGGCGGCCAGATCGAATACCCAGGCTTTACTTGCACCGAGCGAACGTTGCACGAAACTGGCGGTGGAAGGGAATACCATCTCCGGCGTGATTGTAGCCACAATGATAAGCTCGATGTCTTCAGCTTTCATTTTAGCCTCGTCCAGAGCGTTTTCGGCCGCTCGTGTAGCTAATAATGCGGTACTTTCCTGATCTGTCGTAATATGCCGGACTTTTATCCCCGTCCGTGTTGTGATCCATTTGTCTGAGGTATCTACCATTTTCGCAAGCTCATCGTTTGTCAGTGTTTTCGCCGGCACGAACGAGCCGTAACCGGTGATGACTGCACGATAAGCAGGGGGGAAGCTACCGTTAGCTGGTCTATTCATCCGTGGTCCTTACGCAGGTTGCCGAGAATTTGCGTCTTGTGCCGAACCGCACAATTGGCTACTCGAAATATAATCAATAATTTTATCGTTGATTTTTTCCGTATAAAATCTTTTTGAAGCTAAAATCGCATTCTTAATCGTTCTACTCTTGCTCGAGCCATGACAAATTAATGCCGTGCCGTTAATTCCCAACAGCAGCGCTCCGCCGTACTCGTTATAGTCATACTTTTTATATATTCTCATCATCACAGGCTTGAATTTCATTGCCAGTCGCAGCTTTTCTTCCATAAGCTCGTACTTTATAGCTTTAAACAAACCGTCCACAAGAGCTTCGGTAAGCTTGAGGATTACATTGCCCACGAAACCTTCGCAAACAACAACATCACAGGTTCCCTGGAAGATATCTCTTCCTTCGATATTGCCGATGAAGTTCAACCGTGAATCCGCTTTGAACATTTCTCTTGCTTTTTTGACTATCTCGTTGCCTTTTGCTTCCTCGGAACCGATATTCATAATACCGACCCGGGGATTGTCTATTTTAAGCAGATTTTTCGAGTATATGCTTCCCATTACACCGTATTGATAAAGGTGAATCGGCTTACATGCGATATTGGCTCCGACGTCGCATATTGTTACCTGCCCTTCGGGGGTGGGAAACACCACAGCGATGCCCGGACGGTTGATTCCGGGAAGGTTTCTAATTCTCATCTGGAAAGCCGCCACGCAGGCTCCCGTGTTACCGGCGGAGATGACAGCATCGGCCTGGTCCCTTTTGGCTAATTTTGCTATAACGGCTATCGAGCTTTTCGGTTTCTTTCTAAGACTTTCTATGGGTGTTTCACCCATAGTGATAATGTCCGGGGCATGAACTATGCTGATTTTAGCTTTTCCGGACAGTCTTGAGGGCAAATGCGTTTTTATAGTATCTTCGGGTCCGACAAGAATCAATTCGTCGTTCTCGGTAAGTAAATCTATCGATTCAAGCGCACCGGCGATAATTTCACCCGGTGCATTGTCGCCTCCCATTGCGTCAATTGCTATTCGCATATTTCAGCCGTCCTTATTCGGACTCCTTGCCAAGTTTAAGTGTGATTTTCGGATTAACATAGCCGCAATTACTACATGCCGCGTGTGGCAGCTTGGCCTGGTCGCATTTTTTACATATCGAATAGTTGGTAGCCTTGAGGCTGTGATGGCTACGGCGAGTACGTGTTCTGCTCTTACTGGTCTTTTTTACCGGTAACATTCTCAATTACTCCAAAACTTCTAAAAAATTAAGCAAATGCCAAAAAACAATTATGACATTGCAAATAAGCCACATTTACAACTAAGCAAAAAGTTGCTAAAAAATGCTTTAATAGTGGACTTGCGGCGTTTTGTCAAGCCAAAATTAACTTTTATATCTTCTTTTCGGGATTAAATAAATGTTGTAACAATCGCCAAAGTCAGATATATTTTGTGCTCTATTGAAATTATGAAAACCTAATGATGGACCTGTATGTTGTTAAAATTAGCATTTTTATTACAAAAAGAGTAGGGGGTATTAGCCTATGAAATCATCAAAAAGCGGATTATTCGTTCTTGGCCTGACTGCGACGTTAATATTAACATCCGCCGGTTG
This sequence comes from Sedimentisphaerales bacterium, assembly GCA_016933295.1. Taxonomy (GTDB): domain Bacteria; phylum Planctomycetota; class Phycisphaerae; order Sedimentisphaerales; family Anaerobacaceae; genus JAFGPS01. Next base: position 44,800 of record JAFGBG010000039.1, read on the forward strand.
CCAGGGGCTTTTCGAGCCTGAAAAGGTCGAAGATAGGATAATGCTCTGGAACGGCAAAGATTTCACCGGCTGGGATCTTTTTATCACCGAGGAAAATATAGATGTTCTGGAAATCTGGACTATCGGCGATAAAGTAATACGATGTGAGGGAAAACCCAACGGGTATATGCGAACTCAGGCCGAATATGAAAATTATTATCTGCACGTCGAATGGCGCTGGCCCGAGAAACCGACCAACAGCGGGGTGCTGCTGCATAAAACAGGGCCGGATAAAATATGGCCGCGAGCTATCGAATGCCAGTTAAAGGCCGGAAGTGCCGGAGATTTCGTGCTTATGAACGGTACCGGTATCACTATAAACGGCGAAAATAAGCGAAATCCCCAGCAGCAATATGTAGTGATACCGAAAATAGAAGAGAGTAGCGAAAAGCCCGCTGGTCAATGGAACACCTACGATATTTATTGTAATGAAGATTCGATTAGCTGTTATGTTAACGGCATACTTCAGAACAAAGGAACCGCTCCAACAGATACATGCGGAGCAATTTGCCTCCAGAGTGAGGGTGGCCCCATAGAGTTCCGTCATATATATCTGGTGCCGTTAGAAATGTTGGAAAAATAGTATCCCGATTGCAGTTTCTTTATGAAATTGTTTATTTTAATCGTGGGAAGTCGGATATAATACTTATCCTGTTAATTTATGGTTTCGAGTTATAACGAGGTGCAAAAATGTCGGGTCATTCACACTGGGCCGGGATAAAACATAAAAAAGCGGCCAACGACGCTAAACGCGGCAAAACCTGGAGCAAGATTGCTCGTATGATTATCGTAGCTGCTAAAAACGGCGGGGGGGACCCGTCTGCGAATCTGTCTCTTCGTTATGCAATTGACAAAGCCAAAGCGGCAAATATGCCGAAAGACACTATAGAAAAAGCGATCAAAAAAGGAACAGGCGATCTGGGTGGTGTAAACTTCGAGGAAGTGCTGTACGAAGGATATGGGCTTAACGGCGTCGCTATTATGGTCGATGCCCTGACGGACAATCGCAACAGGACGGGGCCTGAAATTAAGAGAATATTCGAGAAACACGGCGGTTCGCTCGGAACAAGCGGCTGTGTTAACTGGATGTTCAGCCAGAAGGGACTTATCACAGTTAGCACAACCAGCGTCGACGAGGAACATCTTCTGGAAATCGCCCTTAGTGCCGGAGCGAACGATATGCAGACGGTAGGGGATATTTACGAGATTACCTGCGAACCGGTTGCTTATGAAGAGCTAAAAAAAGCCCTGCAGGATTCGGAAATAGCCGTCGAACTGGCGGAGATTTCAATGGTGCCGCAGAATACCATCGAGATTAACGACGAGCATGCGGCAAGCAGAATAATCTCGCTTATGGAGGCTTTTGACGACCACGATGATGTTCAAAACGCCTATGCTAACTTCGATATACCCGATGAAATAATGAATAAGATTTCATAGCTCGTGAATCTTTCATCCGTAATGGGACCAGCGTTTTAAAAATTAAATTTTTCCGTTATTTTCCCCGAATACGATGCGGCAAAAAGTTCTTTTATAATCAGCTATTATTTTCCTACGGAGTTTCCGTAAATTTGCCGGTGTGGTCTAAAGTCATCTGAGAAGGGCTGTTGATGCCGGCCGGTGCTGTGGCGGTAACAAGATAATTTAAAGGTTTGTTGCCGTTTATAATCCATGAAAAATTTCCCGCTCCCGATTCGCCGCCGGTAAAATAGAAACCGTTTAAATCGTCATTTGCAAAACCGAGCTGCTCTAAAGTCGGGATGGCAGAATAATTATCTCCCTGTTCCGATACGTGAGCACGTAACGCCCTTGCGATTGTGCCCATCATTTGCTTGCCTTCGGACCATTTTGCCGAATCTATCCGACCATGCATAATTGGAACGGCAACCGCCGCTAAAATACCAATGATGACTATCACCACCATCAACTCAATCAGGGTAAAGCCGTTCCTGCATTTCATCATATAATCCTTAAGAGACATAAAACGATAGATTCCGTAATAACTGCATATCGACCAGAATCTTCAGTGACTGAATATAGCGATTTTTCAATCATCAAAGAACTGCCGGATTTTCATGTGAGAAATTCAGGGTACATCGTCGTATGCATCCGATAAAAACGATTGCCGTTTATCGCTATTCTCATTCTAATAGTCCGAAAACCACCTATGTCAGTATAAAGCTATCTCAATATATTAGTGAAAATAGCTATTTTACGGGAAATGTTATCAGTCTTTTAAAATAACCGACGCTGTTTCAGTTGGTGTGTGTTTTAATGTGATAATTTAGGCTCGGATTCCGGCGGTCGTGTGAATTCAGATGTCACCCGCCGTCCTTAAGCATTAGTGGCTTTTATCCAAAAAATTTTATATTTCGGATTCACCCGATAATTCTTTTATGCGTTCATTGGCAATTTTGTATTTTTCTTCGCCGAGCCGGCTCACTATTTCCTCTTTTTCCGGATACATCTGTCTGAACTGAGCACGAAACTGATCTTCAATTTTGATTGCATCCTTGTACTGCTCGATAGCAACATCGGTCCTGGCAATCTTCTCGGCAATTGTCGCCAAAGTAAAATGCAATCTTCCGCAACCTGGATAAAGCCCGACTGCGTCCGAAGCGAAGGAAAACGCCATAGTCAACCAGTCTGTTTGTTCTCTCCCCATTGGCTGTTCTGATAAAAGCAGATATACTTCCACTAATCGTTCGTGATTTTTGAAATCGCTTTTGTCACGCTCGATTGCGGCCAGAAAGCACTGTTCCGATTGTATCAGCAGTTGACGGTCTTTGGCCTTTCTAAGTGTGAAATGCTGTATGTACAGGCGTCCGTTCAGAGATAATGCAGCGGGACTTAACATATCGTCCATGGCAGCCGCATCCAAGGCCGTATGAGCGTAATTTGCGGCGGCATCTAACTGCTCATCATAAGTAAATTGTTCAAGCGGAATAACCTGATAGGCCTCTTGAATCTTCGAAGTGCTTTTCGCTACGGGAACAACAGCATAAGCAAAATAAAGATAAGCTATTGATAAAGACACGAGAACAAGGAGTGCTTTAGAGTGAGTTTTGAATTTGAACACCCGATATGGCTGGGCTTTACCATAAGAATATGTCGCGATCAGGCAAGCTATGATTGCCCAAAAGGTGATATAAACACCCGGCTCAAAAATGGCAAAGTCAATCAGATTATGCAAAATAACACCTGAGACAGCACAAAAAAGAACAGCAACAACAAGATTTTTATAAGGTTTTTTTGTCGAACTCCGTCCGGCTGCAACAAGCAGGAAACCTATGATAAACACAATCACAGGTATCACATATAACACGATTATTCCGGCAGCTTTTTCCTGCGGCGACGATGTTGGCGGCAAGGGAGATATCTTGGGTCTGAAATACAGAAGCACAAGAGATACGATTATCGCAAGGATAATTGCTAATTTCTTGAAATTCAGTTCACATTCGTGTTTTTTTTTCGAGGAACCGTCGGCTTTAGTAAATAATATTGTCCACAACGGGACAAATATCAACATCAAAAAACCGATAAGTCCGATTGGGCCGTACTGGGTCAAGATACTCAAAAGAAAGTTGTGCGGATCAGATACAGATTCCGGCGCTGAAGCCGGCTTGTAATGTGTGTAAAAATGTGCGAAGTTACCGGGGCCAACTCCGCTAACAGGATTGTCGGCATACATCTTTGCCGATGCCTGCCAATACTGCCATCTGACGAGCATTGAATTTCCGCCGGGTAATCGGCCGTTGGTTAATCCATACCAGACAATAGCCGAACCTGCGACAAGCGCGAACAGAAAACATAAAATCAATATCTTCTTTTTATGATTTTTAAGCCGGTTGTGAAAGCAAAAATATGCAACAAACAAAGCACCTGCGAAGAACGATGCTATGATTGCGCCTTTGCTTCTTGTGATAATTAGCCCGAAAAATATTGCCGCAACTGCAAGACCGCATGTTACAGGCCAGATAATACCAAGCGGTTCGGATTTGATATTTTTTAGCTTATCAATGAATAAAATAATTGCGGCAAAAAATGCCAATAACGCAAATGAACCCGCCGAATTGCTTGTTGTAAAAAAACCCTGAACCGGTTTTGAGTACAAACGGTGCTCGAACATCCAATGCTGTAATGTACCAGAGGCGATTTCCTGTTTATCGAGAAGCGAGTTCGGGTCTTCCTGATAAAAATTAATCTGCTGATCATTCAAATATAACCACTGTTCCTTGCACTGATAAGCCGAGACCACGCCCAGGGCGGCGATAACAGCTAAAACAAGATTTACTTTTGCCCGGCAATCCAGTATCTGAACCAATATAACCGAACATAAAAGCGGCGAGATTAATACGATAACGGTAGTGATTGCCTGCCTCTTATCGGATGCGGCAAAACCAGATACTGCCGCTGCGATACAGAAAAGGCACAAGCCGATTTCCAGGCCTGTAGGGCGATAGAAAAAATTTTTACCGAATATATTCCATAACATCCAAAGTAAAAAAATTCCAATTAAGCAGCCCGATATCGATAAACTATAGAAATTATCCCAGAGGTTCATCGGCGTAGCCGCCGACTGCATGACCGGCCCCTCGGTGAACGTCGTACGCAGGGCAATCACACTAAGGCACATCACCAGCAAAGCATACTCCAATACCAAAAGAGCTTTGCTCTTCGAGATTTCAGAATTAGTTATTTTTTTTGCCATTGTTTACCGTGCTCTCGAAAATGGCGATTATAAATAAAATGAGGACTGTCTGGATAAAAATCAAAATCGCTCCGGCCAGATCGACCTGATACAGAAACGTCGCTCCCAGGCCGGTACAGAGTGTCGCCAGATATAAAGTCAGCACTGTTTGAGTTTCGGTCAGGCCGTGCTTTTTTATTCTGTGGGAAAAATGCTGTGTATCGCCGACAAACGGACTTTTGCCCTGGCATAATCGAATTAAAGTCACGCTGATAAAATCATAAAGCGGCACCGCCATAACAACCAGCGGCACAAACACGGGATACCATCGTCCGCTTAGTGCCTGGTTGAAGTAGGTTGTTCGCAGACTCAGCAGGGCCACAAAAAAACCCACGACGAGCGAGCCGGCATCGCCCATGAAGATTTTCGCAGGCGGAAAATTAAAAACCAGAAATCCCATCAACGCTCCAACGAAAACAATTGCCAGGCCGCCTATAAAGACCTGGCCGTTCAATGCCGCCGCGGTAAATAAAATCGAGCTTGTGATAACGGCGATACCGGCCGAAAGACCATCCATATTGTCGAGAAAGTTGAACGCGTTGATTATCAATACTATCCAGACCGCTGACAGAAGGGAGGTGACGATTTTATTCTCGATGAAGAACTCGACGCGGATCTCCGCAAAAAATGCGGCGGCGATTGCCACGGCGAACTGGATGCCGAGTTTGAAAAACGGGCCGAGATGCTTTTTGTCGTCCCAGAGACCCAGCAAAAACAATACGAAAATCAGCAAAAGTATCAGCATCAGATGACCGACTTTGCTCAGAAATCCCGGCGTGTGGATGGTGACGGATTCGCCGAGCCAGTCGAGATAGCCCGGAGCGGCGAGAAATTTTACCGCCGCTACGGCTGCTAAGATGATAATTGCAATAGCGGCAAAAATCGCGGCCCCGCCCCCAAGCGGAACTACTTTTTGAGCAAACCTGTCACCAGCGGGCCTCGAAACAAAATCGAGCCGCACGGCGATTTTCTTCGCCGTATACGTCAGGGCCAGTGACAATACGAACGAGCCGATAAAAAGTACAATTGCCAATACCGTTAATGTCAAAATAGCTTATACTCCTTACATAAAATCAATTTTTATTCGCAATGATGCAGACTTCCAGCGCCGGCGCTACGAGATGTCCCGCTTTTCTAATCAATCTAAAACCACTTTCGCCCAAACCGAGCCGCACCGCCCATACGGCGGCAATTCTGTCGTAGCCGAACTGCAAAACTCGTCCTTGTTCGATAGTAAAACCGAAATCGCCGACCAGATTGCCCAGGGTCTGGACGTTCCACGAATAAAGATGATGGTTCGGCTCCTGCGGATTAAACCGGCGATATCGCCGTTCTTTTTCGTAAGGGACAAACAGCAGCAATTTGCCGCTATCGGCGAGTATGCGTCTTATTTCTTTGAGAATTTCCGGCGGATTACTCGTATGCTCCAACACATGATGACATATAACCACATCGACCGAGGCATCGGCTATACTTTTTATATCTTTGACGAACTCTATGCCGCGGCATCGGACGACAGGCTCTAAGTGTTCGGACAAATCGAAGCCGAGCTTTCTTTTACAGTCCAGCTCAGCCAGGTTCCAGCCTGTCCCCACGCCGTATTCCAGTACGGTGTCGGTCTTGTTTATATACGAATGTATTTTTTCGCCGCGAAGCTTCGCAACCCACGGATAGGCTTTATCCGGAATGGATCGCTTTCTCTGGTGATATTGCTCTCCCTCGGCCCCCGTATATCGCTGTTTAATTTTATCTTCGAATTCCATTTCAGGTAAGAATTCTCAAAGCTCTTCTGTACAATAACGAACATAACCGCGGCAAAAATTCAATGCGGCAATTATCGAAATCTCATTTTTTCGACAGCTGGAATATTTTTAGCTGCTCCAACAAGCGTTCCCTGACTTTTTCAAAAAAATAGAAGTAACACTGCTGCCTATAATCCGGATAAGTATGCTCCAGCGGACACCATCGCCCCTTATCGAATATCAAAGTTACCTCGGCGTACATGTTTTTGCCGATATATATACGATGAGAATAATTTTTTGTTGTGGCCAGCACCAGCTTCGAAGGCTCGATTATGCCGGGATCGAGATTGACCGGCCTCGGCAATGGAAGCGCCAGCATTTTGGCTAATTTTTGTTCGAGCTTGTTCGTTTTGTGCTTGATTTTCGCCAATTTGCCCGGCTCTATAAGAGATTCCACGCTGACAAACTGCCGCAAAATATGCTGGCCGGTCTGTTCCCTGTAGTAATCGGTTTTGTCGAAAGGCCAGATATCGCTCGTAAAATCCATCCGCCCGAACTTACTCGCCAGGACGTCCGCCGCGGTGTAGAGGCACTTATGGTTCGCGGCCAGAATTCCGATTATCAGCTTTACCGGCTTGGGGGAATTTACCTTCCACATAATCAGACATCGCAAATTTGTATTGCCTGCGCCAGTGACGTTAACGGGTCCCGCTTCGGCACGAATTCATGGGCGACGTAACCTTCGAAGCCGGTCTCGACAATCGCCTTCATAACGGCGGGGTAGTATATTTCCTGTGTTTCGTCGATTTCGTTTCGGCCCGGATTTCCTCCGGTATGATAATGGCCGATATATAGTTTGTTGTTTTGTATTGTTCGGATTATGTCACCTTCCATGATCTGGGCATGATAAATGTCGTAGAGAATTTTCACCCGCTCCGAACCGACTCTCTTGCAAACCTCGGCGCCCCAGGCCATATTATCGAACATGTACCCTTTGTGATTGACCTTGCTGTTGAGATACTCCAGGCATATCGTCACTTTCTTCTGCTCGGCGAGACCGACGACCTGCTTCAAGGCGATGACGCTGTTTTCGATGCCCACTTCGTTGCCTATCCCGTCCCGGTTGCCGGGAAAGCTGATAACGTTGGGAAAACCGTACTCGGCGGCGGCCTCGATTGACGTGCGAATTTGATCGAGGCACTCGTCGTGATTTTTCCTGTCGTTAAGACCCTTGGTCAGGCTGTGAGTTTCCACCATAGTGCAAACCAGCCCGTGTTTTTTCAACGTCGGGAAATCCTTCGGCCCAAGCAGGTCGATTCCCCTGAGCCCCATTTTTTTTACAACGGCACAAAATTCATCGAGCGGTATCCTGCCGTAACACCATCTGCTGACCGACTGTTTTATGCGGCCGTTTTTTACTACTTGTTGAACTTCGGAAGCCATAGCGGCGTTTCCTTTCCGGGCAATCGAGCCGGCGAGCGTGCCGGCCGCCAGCAGA